>JBEPVA010000051.1:0-20056 GCA_041691295.1 Gemmatimonadota bacterium | reverse complement strand
GATTGTGTCATTGAGCGAATAGCCCACCATCGAGAGCACCGCCGCCAACACCACCAGGCTGACCTCGAGGCGCATGAAGCTGATGAAGGCGATAGTGGCCAGGATGTCATGCGCGGTGGCGGCCACGGCCGCCAGGCCGAACCGCCACTCGAACCGCCCGGCCAGGTAGGCCAGCACCGCAAAGAAGGACAGGAAGACCGCGAGGAAGGCCTGCTGGCGGAGCTCACCACCGACCTTGGGGCCCACCGCGGCGCCGCCATCGCTCTTGTAGGAACCGGCGCCCAGCGTGGCGTCCAGGGCCTTGGTCACCGCGGCCGCGGCGGCCTGGGTGTCATCCGCGTGCGGGTCGCCAGTGCGGACCCGGGCGCGAATTGCGAAGCGGTTGCCACCGCCCAGCGACTGGATCTCGGCGCCCTTGAGTCCCTGGGCGTCGAGCCCGCTGCGCAGCGCACCGACATCGACCGCCTTGGTGGTCGTGATCTGGACCAGTGTGCCACCGGTGAATTCGATGCTGTAGTTGAGTTGGAAGACTGCGAGCCAGACGGCGCCGGCCAGCAGAATGGCGGCCGTGAGGCCGTAGGCGTACTTCCGGAAGCTGATGAAGTCGTAGTTGGCCTTGGCGAACATGCTGGTCCGGCCCACGCTGAGCGAAATGGCGTCCGGCCGCCGCTCCAGCCAGATCATGTAAAAGGTCCGGACCACGAATACCGCGGTGATCATCGAGGCGATGATGCCGACCGTCAGCGTCACCGCGAATCCCTTGACCGGACCGGTGCCGAACTGGAACAGGAACAGGGCGGTCAGCACCGTCGTCACGTTGGAGTCGACGATGGCGTTCATAGCGTGGCGGAACCCTTCGTCGATCGACAGTCGGACGGTCTTGCCGAGGGCCAGCTCTTCCCGGATCCGCTCGAAGATCAGCACGTTGGCATCGACGGCAATGCCGATCGACAGCACGATGCCCGCGATACCGGGCAGCGTCAGCGTGGCTTCCAGCAGGGCCAGGGCGCCGAGGGTAAACAGGACGTAGAACGCCAGGCCGGCCACCGCCAGCGCACCGCTCAGGTGGTAGTAACCCAGCATGATCAGGATGACGAGCACGGTACCGACCACACCGGACAGGATGCCCTTGTGGATCGAGTCGCTGCCCAGGTTGGGGCCGACCTCGAGCTGGTCGACAATCTTGAGCGGCACCGGCAGCGCGCCGGCCTTGAGGGTCAGCGCCAGGTTCTGCGCCTCGGTGATGGTCTTGTTGCCCATCGTGATCTGGCCCCGGCGGTCAATCCGGCTCTGGATGACCGGCGGACGGCCCTGGACCTTGTTGTCCAGGATGATGGCCATGAAATCATTGACGTGCTTGGCGGTGCCCTCGCCGAACTTGCGGGCGCCGGCCCGGTCAAGTTCAAAGGTCACGATCGGCCCGCTGGTCAGCGGATCGAGCTCGGCCTTGGCGTCCACCAGGCTGGACCCGGTGATCAGCGGCCGGTCCTCCAGCGCATACAGCATCTGGTAGGACTGCACCCCGACACTGATCGGCGCATCGGACCAGCGGAGCACCACACCACGGGGAATCAGCCGCGCCACCTCGGGCACGTGGAGCAGGCTGTCCACTCGGGGATAGGCACCGGCCGGCACCATGTACTCGCCCGGCGTGCCCTGGCTGCCGGCCGACAGGATCAGGTTGCTGAGTTCACCCGCGGTCTGGGTGGAGTCCTTCTTCCCCGAATCGCCTTTGAGCAGCTGGGTCACGGCCGAGGGTGCGGCGGCCTTGGCCGAGGTGTCGATGGTCAGTCCGGCGCTTCGAAGCACCCGGTCCATCGATGGCAGGGCCTTTTCCAGCGCTCCGCTCCGGTCGGTGATCCGGAATTCCAGGAAGGCGCTGCGCTGGACGATTTCCTTGGCGCCAGCCGGGTCGGTCAGCCCGGCCAGCTCGACCACGATGCGGTTGTCTCCCTGCTTCTGGATCACCGGCTCGGCCACGCCGAACTCGTCGATCCGCTTGCGCAGGATGACCAGCGCGAGGTCGATGTCCTTCTTGGGATCGGCGGAGACGGTCTGCGACTGGTCGAGTTCCAGCGCCAGGTGCATGCCGCCCTGCAGGTCGAGCCCCAGCTTCAGCGGGACCCGGGTTTCCACGGTATCCCGCACCACGCCGTTGACGGTCTGCCGAACCTTTTGGCCACGGGGCCACAGCGCGATGATCGAGGCGGCCACCAGCAGGCCGATGACGATGAGCCGGGAACGCAGAGTCTCGAAATACATTAGTGCTGTCAGGTCCGGGTCGCGTGTCGTGAGTGGATCGAGCGGTCCGGCCAGAGTGCCTGGCGGGCCTGCTCGCGATCAGTTGCCAACTGCGCCTGGAGCAGGTCCGCCGAGCCAAAGCGCTGAGTGTCGCGCAGCCGGGTCACCCACTCCACCTTCACCCATTCGCCGTACAGATCCTCGGCGAAGTCGAACAGATGTATTTCAACGGTCCGGCTGCCCTCGCCGAAGGTCGGACGGGGGCCCTGGTTGAGCATGCCGCCCGCTCGACCACCCCGCCATTCGACCCAGGCGGCGTAGACCCCATCCGGCGGCATCAGCTTGCGGGCGGGCACCTCGCCCAGGTTCAGGGTCGGGATCCCGATGGTCCGGCCGCGGCCGGCACCAGGCACCACCCGGCCGCTCACTGAATACGGCCGGCCCAGCAGCCTTGCGGCCCCGGCCAGGTCGCCGCCGGCAATCGCTCGCCGGATCTGGGTGCTGGAAACGGGATGACCACCGGTCTCGACCGGCGGCACGACGTCCACCAGGAACCCGTCGGTCTGACCCAGCTGGCGGAGGGTCTCGACATCGCCACTGCGCGCCCGGCCAAAACCATGATCGTGGCCGATGACCAGCTCCTTCATCCCGCAACGACCCACCAGCACATCCCGCACGAACCGTTCGGGGCTGTAGCCGGCCAGCTCCCGGTCGAACCGCAGGAAGACCACGTAGTCGAGCCCGGTCTCCGCCAGCGCTTCGCGCCGCTCTTCCGGACTGGTCAGCATCGGTGGCGCCGCCTGCGGATTGACGATCTCGAGCGGATGCGGCTCGAAGGTCACCAGCACACTCCGCCGCCCCGCCTGCCGGGCCCGCGCCACGATCTCGACCAGCACCGCATGGTGCCCGATATGCACCCCGTCAAAGGTGCCGACGGTGACGGTAGTACCAGCGGACCAGTCGGGCAGCAGCCTCATGTCGTGGTCTCCAGCACCACTACCGGACGCACCAGATCGGCATCCATTTCCGCCACGGCAATCAGCCGTCCCTCCCGGACCAGCGCGACTCTTCCCCCCTGCCCCTCTGAACCCCGTATGGCCCGCCCGTGCCCGATGTCGATCCGTTCCTCGTCGGTCAATTCCCGATGGGCCATTCCGGCCAGCAGTTCGACCGGCGACAGCAGCGGACTATCCGGCGTGAGGGCCTCGAGCGGGATCGCGCTGGCCACCTCGAAGCCTCCAACCGCCTCCCGCCGTAATGCAATCAGGTGCGCCGCACCGCCGAGCCGCTCGCCGAGGTCACGGGCCAGGGCACGGATATAGGTCCCGGCGCTGACGTCGACTCTCACCACCAGATCGTGACCACTCCGGGACACCAGTTCGATCGAGTGGACCGTGATCTCGACCGGTGCGAGCTCGGGCGCCACTCCCTTGCGCGCCAGCACATAACTCCGCTGCCCATCGACCTTCTTGGCGCTGTACGGTGGCGGGCGTTGCATCCCGGTTCCTCTGAACCCGGCCAGCGCAGCCTCGACCTCAGTCCCGCTCGGCGCCCAGCCTGGCGCCGCCTCACGTATGATGGCCCCGGTCAGATCGTCAGTGTCGGTGGCGCTGCCCAGACGGATCGTGGCCAGGTAGCGCTTCGATTCCGATTCGAGGAACCGGGCCAGCCTGGTCGCGCGGCCCACCAATACCACTAGCAACCCGGTGGCAAAGGGATCGAGCGTCCCGGTGTGGCCCACCGCCTTGAGCCGGCGGATCCGGCGGACCCGCGCCACCACGTCGAACGAGGTCGGCCCCGCCGGCTTGTCGATCAGCAGCGCGCCGATCAGGGCTCGCTCTCGGCGTCAGCTTCCGGTTCGACGGCGGCCGGGCCGGGCTGCTCCTGGCGGATTTCCCCCAGCAGCTGATTGATCCGGGCGGCTTTCTCGAGGCCCCGGTCCAATTCGAAGTGGAGCTCAGGAACGGTCCGGGTGCTCAACGCCCTGGTCAGCTTGCTGCGGAGAAAGCCGGCGGCGCTCTTGAGTCCTTCGATGGCGCGGGTCTTTTCTTCCTCATCGCCCATCACGCTCACCGCGATGGTGGCGTGGGAGAGCTCGTTGGTCACCCGGACACCGGTGACGGTCACGAACCCGACCCTGGGATCCCGCACCTCGCTGACCAGCGCCTCGGCCACGACCTGGCGCACCGTCTCCCCGACCTGTTCGGGGCGCCGCGAATTGGCCTTCATAGCCACGTCACTTCCGTATCGATGACGCGGGCCCCATCCGCCGATGCCACCAGCCGATCGGCCGCGCGAAGAATGCCTTCCACCACCGTTCGATCACTGCCCACCACCGCACAACTGATCTCGGCCCGCTGCCATTGCTCCGTCTCGCCGGTCTCGGCCACTGAGGCGTTGCATTCCCGCCGGAGCGCCGCCTTCAACCGCTGCAGGACGGAGCGGCGGTCCTTGAGGGACTGGGCGCCTTCGAGGTGGAGCTGCCAGTGTTGCAGGGCGACATGCATTGAGAACCTTTTTCGTCGGACCGACGGACCGACGGAAGACCAACCGTCCGACGTTCCGACGGCCCAACGGTCCGTCAGGCCTTCCCCGCCTCCGCCGACTCGGCCAGGGTCCGCTTGATCTCTTCCATGCGGAAGGATTCGATCATGTCGCCGACCTTGAGGTCGTTGTAGTTCTCGACCCCGATGCCGCACTCGAGCCCTTCACGGACTTCCTTGGCGTCGTCCTTGAACCGCTTGAGGCTGGACAGCCCGCCGGTGAAGACGGCCACGCCATCGCGGACCACCCGGACCTTGGCGGTCCGGCTGATCACCCCGCTCTTGACCACGCAGCCGGCGATGGTGCCGACCTTGCTGACCTTGAACAGCTGCTGGACCTCTGCGTCCCCGAGGATCGTTTCCTTTTCCTCCGGCTTGAGCAGTCCTTCGAGCGCGTTCTTCACGTCCTCGACGGCCTCGTAGATGATCCGGTACAACCGGACATCGACCTGCTCCCGCTCAGCCGCGGCGCGGGCGTTGGCGTCGGGCCGCACGTGGAAGCCGAGCACGATGGCCCCGGACGCCTTGGCCAGCAGGATATCGCTCTCGGTGATGGCGCCAACGCCGCGATGAATCACGTCGACTCGCACTTCACCGGTGCGCAACTGGGCCAGTGCGTCGGCCAGCGCTTCGGCCGGACCGCCCTGGTCGGCCTTGATGATGATCCGAAGCGCGCTGACGGCGCCTTCCTTGAGCGCCCGGCCGATGTCCTCCAGGGTGCCGCCCCGACCGGTCCGGCGGTTGACCGCCTCGCGCTCGAGCCGCTGCCGCTTCTGGGCAATTTCCCGCGCCTCAACGGCATCGGTCATGACGGTGAAGCCGTCACCGGCCGCCGGCACGCCTTCGAAGCCGAGGACCTGCACCGGAATCGAGGGGCCCGCTTCCTTGACCACCTTGCCGCGTTCATCGAACAGGGCCCGGATCCGGCCGCTGAACTTGCCACAGATGAAGTTGTCGCCCACGTGCATGGTGCCCTTCTGGACCAGCACGGTGGCCAGCGGGCCCTTGCCGGGATCCAGTGTGGCTTCGAGCACGGTGCCCTGCGCCCGGCGATCGGGGTTGGCCGTCAGGTTCAGGATTTCGGCCTGCAGCAAGATCTGCTCGAGCAGCGCGTCGATCCCGGTGCCCTTCTTGGCCGAGATCGACGTCGACAGCGTGGTGCCACCGAAATCTTCCAGCACCACCTGATGCTGCAGCAGGTCCTGCTTGACCTTCTGCACGTTGGCGGTCGGCAGGTCGATCTTGTTGATGGCCACGATCATCGGCACGCCGGCGTTCTTGGCGTGACTGATGGCCTCGATGGTCTGGGGCATGACCTGGTCATCGGCCGCCACCACCAGCACCACGATGTCGGTGACCTGTGCGCCACGGGCCCGCATGGCGGTAAAGGCCTGGTGACCCGGGGTATCGAGGAAGGTGATCTGGCGTCCGTCCGGCAGGGTGACGTGGTAGGCGCCGATGTGCTGGGTGATGCCGCCCGCCTCGCCGGCCACCACGGTGGCCTTCCGGATGTAGTCGAGCAGTGAGGTCTTGCCGTGGTCGACGTGGCCCATGATGGTGACCACCGGCGGACGCGGCACCGCGTGCACGTCGGTTTCGACCTCGACGGTCTTCTCGTTATCCGCGGCGTATTCCTCTTCCCGCACCGCCTCGAACCCGAACTCGGACGCGATCAACTCGATCTGGTCGAAGTCGAGCCGCTGGTTCACGGTGACCATCAGGCCGAGTTCCTTGAACGCCAGCTGCACGATCTGGCTGGGCGGCACCTTCATGATGGTGGCCAGTTCGGAGACCGAGATGAACTCATTGACCCGGATCCGGGTCTTTTCCTTTTCGCGCTCGTCGGCCTGGCGGGCCATCTCGCTCTGGTAGGCGGTGACATCGCGGCTGCCGCGCTTGCCCCGGACCGTCCCGCGCATTCCCTGCAGCGTCTTCAGGATGTTGGCCTGCACCGCATCCTGATCGACCTGGGTCCGCTTGCCCTTCTTGCCACCCCGCTTGTTGGCCCCCTTCTGCGCATCGGGGCCGAACTGCCGAGTCCGCTCCTGCGTATTGGGCTGGCCGTCCGACCGGGGCGGACGCGGAGCCGGCGGGGCGCTGCTGCTGAACACCGGCCGGGGATTCCGACTCTGGTTTCCGGCCGGCCGGCCGGCTTCCGGCGGACGGGCCGGTGGCCGGGCAATCCGGGTCGGGATGAACGCCGCACGCTGGGGCACGGCCGGCGCGCCACTGCTGGCTGGAGGAGTGGTGGCGGCGGGCGGAGTCGAATGGGTGAACGGATCGGGAATCCGGCCCGGAGTCGTGGGCCGGGCCACTGCCACGGGAGCCGGCTCTGGTTCGGCCGACATCGGTGGCAGCTCCTTGAACAGCGCCTTGGCCCGCTCTTCGAGCGACGCGGCCGAACGGGGATCCTCAACCTCAATCTTCGGCTCCAGCTCCAGTGACAGCTTTTCAGCCGCCTGGCGCTCGGATTCGAGAATAGCCTCGGACTCGGCAACTTCCGCCGCCGTCCGCCGGCGCTTGCCGGGCTTATTCTCTTCGAGGACCGGTTCGGGCTCGACCGCCTTGGATTTGCGCCGCGCCTTCTTGGGGGCGGCCTCTTCAGCAGCTGATGCCTTCCGCTTCTCGCGCTCCCAGCGCACCCGCACCGCCGAGACCTGGTCGCCCTCCAGGGCCGACATGTGGCTGCGCACGACAACTCCCATGTCCTTGAGCAGCCCGAGAAGCTGCTCCGAGGGAATGCCGAATTCGGCCGCGAGATCATGCACTCTGCTCTTGACCACTCAATCCTCCGTCCAAAGCGTCGCCGCTCCGGAACTCAACAGACCGTCCGCCAGTGACCGATCGGCCACCGCTACGGCCATTACCTCTGACAATCCCAATCCCCGCGCCATGACCTGCGCCTCGGGCCCTGCCAATAGTGGAACCTCTTTGCCGCGGGCCAGCCGAACGATCCGCTCCCTGGCCCGCTCGCTGGCATCCCTGGCCAGCACCACCAACCGCACCTGGTCCGCCTGCATGGCCTGCCGGACCGCATCGACGCCGATGATCAGGTGACCGGCCCGCCGGCTCAGGCCGAGCCAGCCGAGCAGCGGATCAGGCGCCGGCCGGGGCGTCTTCGCTTCCAGTGTCGTCGGTCGTCAATTCGGCCAGGAAGCCCATCAACTGATCGACATGCTCGGCCGTCATTCCCTCGATCTTGCTGATCTCTTCCCGCTCGAGATCCAGGATATCGCTCAAGGTCTGGTAGCCGGCGCTGCTGAGCGAGGCGATGATCTCGGGAGACAACCCCTGCAGATCGGCCAGCGGCACGTGCGTGACCATTTCCTCTTCGGGCGGCAGCGGGGCAAACAGCGGCCCCTCACCACCACGCTCCAGCCACTCACGACTCGAATAGAGGTCGATCTTCCAGCCGGTCAGTTCGGACGCCAGCCGCACGTTCTGGCCGTTGCGGCCGATGGCCAGCGACAGCTGATCCTCGTCCACCACGGCCTGAATCGTCTTGCTGGTCGGCTCGGCGAAGACCTTGGCCACCCGGGCCGGCGCCAGGGCCAGACGGGCAAACCGCTCAGGATCGGGCGACCACGGCACGATGTCAATCCGCTCGCCACCCAGTTCGTTGACCACGGCCTGGACCCGTGACCCCTTGAGGCCGACGCAGGCGCCGACCGGATCGATCGCGTCATCGCGCGAACTGACCGCGATCTTGGTCCGGCTGCCGACTTCACGAGCCATTTCACGGATATCGATGATCCCCTGCTGCATCTCGGGAACCTCGAGCTTGAACAGTGCCTTGACGAACAGCGGATCGCCGCGGGTCAGGATCAGCCGCGGACCCTTGGGCGTTTCCTCCAGCCGCTTGAGCACCGCCCGGATGGTGTCACCCTGGTGGAAGTGCTCGCGGTGGTTCTGTTCCCGGTACGGAATGATGGCTTCCGCCTCGCGGAACTTGTTGAGCATGATGACCAGCTTGCCGCGTTCAATCTGCTGGACCTCGCCGGAGAGCAGCTCGCCGACCTTGCTGGCAAACTCCTCGCGGATCCGGGTCCGTTCACCCTCGCGGACCCTCTGGATGATCCGCTGCTTGGCGGCCTGGACCGCCAGCCGCCCGAACTGGGCAAACGGGACGTCCTCCTCGAGCATGTCCCCGACGGCAAAGTCGGTGTCCTCGACCTGGGCTTCTTCCAGGGAGACCTGGGCGCTGGGATCCTCGACCAGTTCGACCACCTGGCGCAGCCGGATGATCCGGATGCTGCCTTTGAGCGGATCGAAGTCCAGCTCGAATTTGACGTTGGGGCCGTAGCGCCGGGCCAGGGCAGCCTGCAGCCCGTCTCGCAACAGATCGAGCAGCTCAGCCCGGTCCAGCTGCTTGGCGGTGGTCAGTTCCTTGATGGCCGTCAGAACTTCAGTCGAACTCATCCCAGATCTCCCCAAGGTCGAGCCGAGAGGGCCCGGCCCGAATCGGACGCGGCAACGGTGGGCGGGGCTGAAAAAAAATGTGGGGGAAACTCCCCCACATCACGATGAACAGTCCTGCGGAGTCCCCCAACAGCGGGACTAGTCTAACGCCATGACCCCGACGGCGTCAATCGCCAAGCGGCCAGCCAAGAAACGCCACCATCCGGCCATCCCGGCCACCCGAGCCGCGGTAGCTGTAGAAGGACGCCCGGTCGTGGCAGGTGCATAATTGTGATGTTGAAATATTCGTGATGCCGAGCGACTGCCCCTGACCGATCAGGACCTGCCGCAGGTCGGCGTGCCACGGCCCCACCCCAGTCCGCTCGATTCCGCACCCATCCATCACTTCAGAACCCACTTCATAGCAGCTACCACATATTCCTATACCACAATGCATTATGATATCAGCCGCCGAGGTACCAAACCCCTCGACCATCGCGGCAACTCCGGCGCTGAGAATCGAGCCAGCTGTCCCCCGCCATCCCGAGTGGAGCAGGGCCGCCACCCGCTTGACCGGATCGATCAGGTAGACCGGAATGCAATCCGCCACGGTCACCAGCAGCAGAATCCCATCGGTTCCGGTCAGGTGGCCATCCACCCCCTCGACCGTCACCCAACCCCGGGCCGAATCGTGGGTTTCGACCCTGGTCTGGTGGACCTGGTGGCCCAGCACCCAGCCGTCAAAACCCGCAACCGCCCCTTTGAGTTGCCGCCAGCGCCCCATCACCTCACCGACCGGTGCCTCACTCCAGAGACCGAGGTCGAACCCCCGTCCCGGCCCATCCCCCCGCCCAGTGATCCCGGCTGTCACTCCATACAGCTCCCGCCATCCGGGGATCTCGTACAGCGGCGGTTCTCCCGCTATCCGCCGTTCGCTGATCTGGCTCACCATCAGGCCCCACACTCCAGCAGCAGCCCGATCATTTCCTTGAACAGCTTTCCGGTCACCACCGCCGTCAGCCCCGCCACATCAGTGCGGGGATTGAACTCGACCAGGTCAGCCCCGATAACCGGGCCGGAGACCCGCCGCAGGGCATCGATCAGCTGCCGAGTGGACAGGCCGCCAGCCTCCCGGTTGGACACCCCAGGGGCAAAGGCGGGGTCGAGGACGTCGACATCGAGGCTGATATAGATCGGCAGCTCAGGGTTGAGATCCATGCGGCCATCCCACTCCGAGGCGTAGTGCACCTTGACCCCGAACCGCTCGGCCTGATCCCGCTGGTGGCCATTCATGGTCCGGATCCCGACCTGGGTCATTCCGGCGGCCAGCCCTTCCTCCAGCACCCGGGCAAAGGGGCAGGCGTGAGAATAGCGATCACCCTCGAGATGATCGTAGAGATCGCTGTGGGCATCGAAATGGAGGATCTGGAAGCTGCCGCGCCGGCCCCTGAAGGCCCGGAGGATCGGATAGCTCAGCGAATGATCGCCGCCGAGCAGCAGCGGGGTAAAATCCTGTTCAAGCACCCGGGCCACACCGGCCTCGACCGCAGTCCGGCACTCGGCCGCGTCATCCGGCAGCGACAGGTCACCCAGGTCATGCCAGGCGTCTGCCGCGCCGATATCGTAGCCCCGCTCGGCCCACTCGTTACTGTGCTCGCTCCGAAACGCCTCCCTGATCGCGGCTGGCGCCTCGGCTGGCCCCCGCTGAAATGAAGAGGCGCCGTCCCAGGGCAGCCCCAGCACCCCGATCCGGCGCCGGTTCACGCATCCTCCCGCCGCTCGATGATCGCGCCGAGGCTGCGGAGCCGGGTGTCAATCTGTTCGTAGCCGCGCTCGATCTGCCCGATGTTGTGAATCACGCTGGAGCCTTCAGCCGCCAACGCTGCCAGCAGCATGGCCATCCCGGCCCTGATGTCGGGAGACTCCACCGTGCCGCCCCGGAGCTTGGCCGGGCCGGAGATGACTGCGCGATGCGGATCACAGAGCACGATCCGGGCGCCCATGCCGATGAGTTTGTCGACAAAGAACAGCCGGGACTCGAACATCTTCTCGAACACCAGGACCATGCCCTCGCACTGGGTGGCCGCCACTACCGCGATCGACATGGCGTCAGCCGGAAAGGCGGGCCAGGGCCCGTCCTCGAGCTTGGGGACGTGGCCACCGAGGTCGGGCCGGATCCGGCGCTCCTGGTCCGCGTCGATGATCAGCGAGGTGCCGTCGATACGGGGACGGATGCCCAGCCGCTCGAAGCCCAGCAGGGTGCTGCGGAGATCGTCCGGGCGGACCCCTTCGATGGTGATCTGCCCATTGGTGACGGCGGCCAGTCCGATGAAGCTGGCCACCTCGATATGATCGGGTCCGATGGTATAGCTGGCGCCGCCGAGTGGAGCGCCGCCCTCGATGGTATAGACGTTGGTGCCGATCCCGTCGATCCGGGCGCCCAGCGCCACCAGAAACCGGGCCAGGTCCTGCACATGCGGTTCGCTGGCCGCGTTCCGCAGGGTAGTCCGGCCCTCCGCCGCCACCGCCGCCATCAGGGCGTTCTCGGTGCCCGTGACGCTCGGCTCATCGAGAAAAATGTCGGTGCCCTTGAGCTTCTTGCCTTCGAGCTCGAACCGTTCGCCGACCGTAAGCGAGGCACCCAGCGCCTCGAGCGCCAAAAAGTGGGTGTCGACCCGGCGGCGGCCGATGACGTCGCCGCCAGGCGGTGGCAGGATGACCTTGCCGAACCGCGCCAGCAGCGGCCCGGCCAGCAGTATCGAAGCCCGGATCCTGGCGCAGAGGGCCGGATCGAGTGGCTTGGGCGTCACCGCCGACGCATCGACCCGGACCTTGTTGGGGCCGATCCATTCGTTCGTGGCCCCCTGATCGGCCAGAATGGCGAGCAGGGTCTCGACATCCCGAATGCGAGGGATGTTGTCGAGCTCGACTGGCGCCTTGGACAGCAGTGTGGCGGCCAGGATCGGAAGGGCGGCGTTCTTGTTACCGGCGGGGCGGACGGTGCCGCGCAGCGCGCGGCCACCTTCAACCAGGAATCGTGGAGGCATGGCGGAAAAGCTCACCTTGCCCGCAAAGCCCGTCAAGCATCGTTCCGCTATTATGTTGGAACACCGCCTTCGGGCTGGACAAGGAGCGCCGCTGATGCTGTTGCAGGAAGCAGTACCCGTGGTAGCGGGATGGGTGGGACCGACCATTGCAATCGCGCTCGTGGTG
This sequence comes from Gemmatimonadota bacterium, assembly GCA_041691295.1. Taxonomy (GTDB): domain Bacteria; phylum Gemmatimonadota; class Gemmatimonadetes; order Gemmatimonadales; family GWC2-71-9; genus DATEHG01. The sequence continues at coordinate 7,661 of JBEPVA010000051.1, read as the reverse complement.
ATCGCGCTGGCCTTTGCCGCGATCGCCGGAGCATTTCTCATTGCAGGCAAGGGACTGACCGGCGCGCTGGAGCGTGCCATCCTCTCGATCGACCGGCTGCAGGGCGACCTGGTGCCGGCCCTCAAGTCGCTGGGCCAGATGGCCGAGGACGGCCGGGAACTGGCCGGCAGCATTCGAGAAGAGGTCGGGGAAATCACCGCCACCAGCCAGCGGCTCCGGGAACGGATCGAAGCCGGCAGTGAGCGACTGGCCGAGCGGCTGGAAAATCTCGAGGCGGTCTACGATGTGGTGGAAGAAGAAGTCACCGAGGCCGCCCTCGATCTGACCGCCACTATCAAGACGATTCGCTCCGGGGCCGGGTGGTTTGGCCGGATCCGTCGACTGCTGGGCGGCGGAGGCGGCCGCCGGCGCCGGCGGCGATGAGCCGAACCGTCGTCACGGGGCTGGCCATCGCCGCGCTGCTGCTGGTGCTCTGCCCCGGCGACTGTCATGCCTGGACTCCCGGCACCCACATCTACCTCGGCGAATCGGTGCTGGCCAACCTCGGCTTGCTGCCAATCGAGGTCGCCGATCTGCTGCGGGCCTTTCCCTTCGATTTTCTGTACGGCAACATCGCCGCTGACAGCACCATGGCCAAGAAGTACGCCCCGGTCGGGCGGCACTGCCATCACTGGCCGGTGGGCAACGAGATCCTGGCCAGGTCAAAGACCGACGCGTTGCGCGCCTTTGCGATGGGCTACCTCAGTCATCTGGCCGCCGATACCGTGGCCCACAATTTCTATGTGCCGCGGCAGCTGGTGCTGACCAGCAGCACCACCGGCTTCGGGCACTCATACTGGGAGAGCCGGATCGAGGCCCACCTCGGCGACCGCTACGCCCGTACGGCCAAGGACATCATCCTGTTGGATCACGAACCGGCGCATGCCCTGCTGGACCAGATCCTGGCGCCGACCATCTTCAGCGTCAGGACCAATCGCCGACTGTTCCGCGGCATGGTGTATCTCACTGAAACCCAGAGCTGGCAACGTGCGTTTCACCTGCTGAGCGAGCACAGCCGCTGGGACCTGCCCAACACCGAAGTGGCCGAGTACCTGACACTGACCTTTGACCTGATCATGGAATTCCTGTCGGGCCCGGACTCCACCGTGCTTCAATGGGATCCATCGGGTGAGCAGCCGCTGCGGATTGCCAAGGGCATGCGGCGCCAGGCGCTGGTGGCGGGAGCGTGGCGGGAGCCGGGACGGCTCCGCGATGTGGCCATGGCCCATTTCGGGTTACCGGAACGGAATTTCCATTTCCTTCCCCAAGCGGAACTGGCCAGACCGTGGCTGAACGGGCATAACGCCGATCCTATCCTAGCCTGACCTGCAGGTGGCCGATGACTCTCCCGTCCATTCCGGCCGATCCGCTGTTTCTCCAGTTCCAAAACGCCATCGCCGGGCGGTATTCGCTCGACCGTGAGCTCGGCCGGGGTGGCATGGGCATCGTCTACCTGGCCCGTGACCTGGCGCTCGACCGCCCCGTGGCCATCAAGCTGCTCCCCCCTGCCCTTGCTGCCCTGGCGGATCTTCGAGCCCGGTTCCTGACCGAGGCGCGCACTGCCGCCCGATTGTCCCATCCCAACGTCGTGCCGATCTACGCCGTCGAGGAATCCGGCGAGTACGTCTATTTCGTGATGGCGTATGTGGCCGGCGGCACCATGGGAGATCAGCTACGCAAACGCGGCACCCTGCCGCCTCCCACTGCCGCCCGGATTCTCCGCGAAGTGGCCTGGGCGCTCGACTACGCGCACGGGATGGGCATCATCCATCGCGATGTGAAGCCGGACAATATTTTGATCGAAGAGGGCAGCGGCCGGGCGATGGTCGCGGATTTCGGGATCGCGGCGGGTGCAGAAAGCACGGCTACGGGAGATGGGTCAGTCTCCGGCACCAGCGGTTTCATGAGCCCCGAACAGGCCACCGGCGGCGCGGTCGATGGCCGGAGCGATCTTTACTCGCTGGGCGTTGTCGGGCACCTGGCGTTGTCAGGCCGGATGCCTGACGCTGGCACTTCCCTCACCCGGCTCACGCCGCAGGCTCCCAGGGCCATCGTCCAGCTGGTCGAACGATGCCTGCAGCTCGATCGCTCCCGCCGCTGGGAGCGTGGGCGCGAAATCGCCGATGCCCTCGAGCGCGCCGGCAGTGGCGAATTGCCTGCCCCGCTCCGGATGTGGCTGGCCCGGGGCCAGGAACTCAAGATGCCAATCGCCATGTGGACGACGGTTGTGGTGATCCCGACCATGGTCCAGATGGCCATGGCCGGGATGTATTACATCGCTCCGCCCATCCTGCTGCCGCTGTTCATTGCCCTCTTTCCCTGGGTCGGGTTCGGGACCTGGCGGGTGTATCAGGCCCGCCGGCTCATGGCGGCCGGTTACCGTTTGACGGATCTGCAATATGCGCTGCAGGTGCATGCCGCCCATCGTGCCGAGGAGCTCTCTTTCCAGTTCGGCAGTGGCCCTTCACGGCTGGGCAAGGCGCTGCGGGTGGTCGCGTACTCCAGCCTCGTGGTCTGCATTGCGATGGCCACCGCCATCCTGCGAGACCCGCAGATCCGTCTCCTCCATCAGATCTTTCCCTACGTCGCACTGCTGGGTGCGGGAGCCGCGGTTCTCGGACTCGCGATTCCCGGGCGCGACATGACCCGCGACCGGGCGCTCGAACGCCGGCAGCGGTTCTGGAACAGTCGATTGGGGGTGCTGATGCTCAAGCTTGCCGGCATCTTCCAGAAACCGGCGACCGCGCCGGACCGGGCCTTGAATCGTCCGACGGAGCTCGCGCTGGGCCACGCGGCCGACGCCTTGTTCCTGGCATTGCCCCAGGCGGCCCGCGACAACCTGACCGGATTGCCCGAGACGATCGCCAAGCTATCGTCCCAGGCAGTCGAGTTCCGAAGGAAGACCGAGGAGCTGGACGGGCTGCGCAGTGATGTGCGGACCAACGAACTCGAAGCGGGGACGGCGCTGGAACAGGCACGTCAATTATGGAGGGGCCGGTTCGACGAGACGGTAGCGGCGCTGGAATCGCTGAGGCTGGGCCTGCTCCGGATTCACAACGGGGCAGGCAACGTTTCGGTGCTGGCCACTGATCTGGCCAATGCCAATACCATGATCAAGCGGCTGGGCCGGCTGGGTGCAGCGCAAGCCGAGGTGGATCGGATCAGTCCGGCTACGGGGGCCAGGATGCAGGGGTGGGACCTGCCGTCGCCGCGGTCGTCGTAGGCGGAGGTGAGGCGGAAAGTCGGAAGGTCTGAAAGTCGGAAAGTGCGCCGAGCCACGCGAATGAAACATTCTGGGGATTTCAACAATCCAATCCTTCATGTGCGCTTCCGACCGTCCGACCGTCCGACCGTCCGACCGTCCGACCATTAACCCTTGAGCCTCTCCGCCAGCACCGGCTGTACCGCCTTCGGGTCGGCCTTCCCCCCGCTCTTCTTCATGACCTGCCCCACGAAGAAGCCCATCAGCTTGGTCTCGCCGGCGCGGAAGCGGGCCAGCTCGCCCGGCGCGGCGGCGATCACCTCGTCGGCCCACCGCCCCAGCTGCTCGCTGTCTCCCACCTGAACCAGTCCGAGGCGGTCTGCCACCGCCTTGGGTGAATCGCTGTTCCCCGGCAGCTCACCGTAGATCCGCTTGGCGGCCTGCAGACTCACCACATTCGACTTCACCAGCGCGATCAGCCCGGCCAGCCGGTGGGGCGACACCGCGAACGATCCGGTCTCGTTGTACCCGCGCAGGGCCTCGGTCGTGATCCAGTTGGCGGCGCTCTTGCCATCCGCCCCCGCCGCCACCACCGCCTCGAAATAATCGGCAATCGCCCGTTCGGCTGAAATCACGCCGGCGTCGTAGCCGGACAGACCCAGGATCGTCATCAGGCGGTCGCGCCTGGCATCGGGCAGCTCCGGCAGCGCCGCATGCTGGCTCTCGATCCAGAACCGGCTCAGCACCAGCGGCGGCAGATCAGGATCCGGAAAGTAGCGATAGTCGTGGCTCTCTTCCTTGGACCGCATGGCTCGGACTTCACCGGTCGCGGCGTTGAACGCCATCGACTGTTGAATGACCTTGCCGCCAGCCTCGACCAGCGCCACCTGGCGGTTACGCTCGATTTCGAGGGCCCGCTCCACATTGGCAAAGCTGTTCATGTTCTTGAGCTCGGTCTTGGTACCCAGCGTGGTGCTGCCGAGTGGCCGGATCGAGACGTTGGCGTCGACCCGGAGGCTGCCCTTTTCCATGTCGCAATCACTGATATCGGCGTACACCAGCAGCTGCTTCAGTACCGTGAGGTACGCCCGCGCCTCCGCCGGGCTGCGCAGGTCCGGTTCGCTCACGATCTCGGCCAGCGGTGTTCCCGCCCGGTTGAGATCGATCGCGGTCTTGCCCGGCACCCGGTCGTGCAGCGACTTGCCGGCGTCCTCTTCCACATGGAGCCTGGTAACGCCCGCTTCGATCCTGCCCCGCTCCGGCGATTCGAATACCACGCTGCCCTTGGTGGCCAGCGGCTGGTCGAACTGGGAGATCTGGTAGCCCTTGGGCAGGTCAGGATAGAAATAGTTCTTCCGGGCAAAGATGCTGCGCTCATGCACCGTGCAGTTGAGCGCCAGCGCCGCCTGGGTGGCGCGCCGAATGGCCTCGGCGTTGGTCACCGGCAGCGCGCCGGGCAGCCCGAGGCAGACCGGGCAGACGTTGGTGTTGGGTGGCGCGCCGAATTCGGTCTTGCAGGCGCAGAACATCTTGCTCCGGGTCCGAAGCTGGACGTGGACCTCGAGACCGATCACCGTTTCCCAGGCCATCAGCGCACCTCCGACGTGGCCGAGACGGTTGCTTCGAGCGCCGCGGCCATCGACAGCAGTGCCGCCTCGCTCCAGGCTGGCCCCATCAGCTGCACGCCGATCGGCAATCCCTCGGATCGGCCTACCGGAATACTCAGCGCCGGCAGTCCAGCCAGGTTGGCCGAGCAGACGAAGATATCGGCCAGGTACATCGAAACCGGATCGGCGGTCTTTTCTCCGGCCTTGAATGAGGGGGTTGGCGTTGTCGGGGTCAGCAGCGCATCGACCCCCTGCTCGGCAAAGGCGCGGCGGAAGTCATCGGCCAGCAGGGCCCGGACCTGCTGGGCCTTGCGGTAGTAGGCGTCGTAGTAGCCCGAGCTCAGCACGTAGGTCCCGACCAGGATCCGGCGGCGGACTTCCGCCCCGAATCCCTGCCCGCGAGTGGCCTGGTACAGGGCGCGGAGATCTCCGGCCGGGCCAATCTTCCGTGGCCCGTACCGCACCCCGTCGAACCGGGCCAGGTTGGCGGCCGCTTCGGCCGGTGCCACGATGTAATAGGTCGGGACCGCGTACTTCGAATGCGGCAGTGAGACCGATTTCACCGTGCCGCCGAGTTCCTTCACCGCGGCCACGGCGCGGTCGACACCGGCGCGCACGCCAGGGTGCAGATCGGCGGGCAGATACTCCGTCGGCAGGCCGAAAGTGAGTCCCCTCAGGTGTCCGCGGGGCCGCTCCAGCACGATCGGCGGGAGATTGGCGGTGGTGGCATCGAGCGGATCGTGGCCGCTGATGGCGGCCAGCACCCGACCGGCATCATCGACGGTCTGGCCGAAGACGCTGATGCAATCCAGTGACGAACCGAATGCCACCAGCCCGAAGCGGCTGACCCTGCCATAGGTGGGCTTCACGCCGACGATGCCGCAGAAGCTGGCCGGCTGCCGGACCGAGCCACCAGTCTCGGAGCCAAGTGCCGCCGGCACCACACCGGCCGCCACCAGCGCCGCGCTGCCGCCCGATGATCCTCCCGGCACCCGACTGTGATCGAGAGGCAGCAGGACGCGGCCAAACGCCGAATGCTCGGTCGATGAGCCCATCGCAAACTCATCGAGGTTGGTCTTGGCCGCGATCATCGCACCGGCGGCCCGAAGCCGCTTCACCGCAGTCGCGTCATACGGCGAGATGTATCCCTCGAGTATCCGGCTGGCGCAGGTGGTCGGCTGCTCGGTGGTGACGATATTGTCCTTCACCCCGATCGGCACTCCGGCCAGCGGCAGCCTGAACCGCTCGGCCGGTGACACCGCCTCGACCCGCCGGGCTTCCGCGGCCAGCAGCTCCGGCGACCAGTGCAGCACCGCGTTGAGCGGCGCCGCTTCGGTGAGCCGTCGCGCCGTCTCGGTCGCAGTCGCCTGCGGCGTGCTGCGCCCTTCATGCATCGCCGAAGTGATGTGCTGGATGGCGCTCACGCGTCCTCCATGCTGCCGAGCCTCGGCACCAGGAAGAGCCCATCGCGGAACTCCGGCGCGAATGCCTTGATCGGGTGGCTGAGTGGCACCGGGCCGGGTTCGTCGGGGCGGAGCGCGAGCTCCGCCGGTCCCGCCACGAACGGCGGCGCTTCTTCACCGGCCGGCACCTCATCGAGCTGGGCCACGAACTCGACGATCCGGTTCATCTGCTCGACCAGCGTGGGTACATCGGCGTCGGCCACCGCCAGTTCGGCCAGGCGGGCCACGTGCAGGATCTGCTCTTTGCCGATACTCATGCGCTCTCCATATCCCGTTCGAGGCCGGCGTAGGCCACCAGCAGCTGTTTGATCCCGTGCTCCTCGTCATCGAAAGCCACGGTGACCTTGAGATCGCGACCGGTGCCGGTCAATCCCTGGATCATCCCGCTGCCGAACCGCCGGTGGCGCACCCGCTCACCCTTCACGTAGCGCGGCTGGTCCTGCGAGGCTTCTTCCGGTTCGGTCGGGGTGGGGCGGGGTGCAGGAACTGTAGTTCCCCATGAGCTGGTGGCTCTTCTGCCCCCCAGCCCCCCTGCCCCGCCTCTCGAATCTCCCCAGGCGGATGACGGCGAGAACAGAGCACTGGTCCGCTTTTCCTCGACCAGCTCAGTCGGCAGTGCGGTGAGGAAGCGCGAGGGCCGTCCGGGCCGGAGCTCACCGCCCCGGCGCCGGGCCCGGGCCCAGGAAAGGTAGAGTTTGTCCTTGGCCCGGGTGAGACCCACGTAGCACAGCCGGCGTTCCTCTTCGATCCCGCCCGGCTGCTCTTCAGCGCGGCCGAGTGGAAACAGCCCGTCTTCCATGCCCGACATCACGACCACCGGCCATTCCAATCCCTTGGCGGTGTGCAGCGTCATCAGGGTGACGCCGTCCTCGCGGCCCTTGATACTGTCATGACCGCTGAGCAGCGCCGCTTCGGCCAGAAATTGTTCGAGCGGTGTGCCGATGGTTTCATCGGTTTCGGGCGCAGCCACTTCGGACCAGTCGGCGGCGCTGGCCAGCATTTCGCGCACGTTTTCCCAGCGCTCCAGGCCTTCGGGCCCTTCATCCTGCAGGATCTTTTCGTAATCGATGACCCGGATGACCTGCTCAATGACCTGGGCCGGAGTCCACGTCGCGGTGGCTTCCCGCAGTCCATCCAGCTGGTCGGCGTATTTCCGAAAGGCGTCCCGGACACCGGGTCGGAAATCCGGGGCCCGATCGGCCATCCGGGCGGTCTCGAGCAGGCTCTTGTCCCAGCGGGCGGCCTGCTGCTGCAGCAGCACCAGACTGGACTCGCCGAGTCCGCGGCGCGGCACCGATACGGCGCGGAGGAACGCCTCGTCGTCCCTGGGATTGGCGATCAACCTGAGAT
>JBEPVA010000050.1:0-20260 GCA_041691295.1 Gemmatimonadota bacterium | reverse complement strand
GACGCGCTTCAGTGGTGGCCCAGGGCTCGTCGGCCAGGTCGGCGAGGTGCTCTAGCGCGGCCCGGCGGGCCTCGATGCGGGCATGTTTTTCCTCGAGCGCCGGCGCCTTGTCCTCCGGAAAATGCAGTCGGCCGAAGAGCGGGATCAGGGTGAGCCCCTGCAGCACCAGTGTCACCATGATCACGATGATGGTGATCAGGATGATCTCAGTTCGATATGGGGTGGCTGAACCCGACGCGGTGACCAGGGGCAGTGCCAGCGCTGCCGCCAGCGACACCATCCCTCGCATGCTGGTCCACGCGATGATGAATATCGTGGCCCTGGGCGGGATCGGATCGCGGACCCGAAGCGCTGGGCTGAGCCAGCGCGGCACCACAACGACGATCGGGACCCAGATCAGTCGGACCAGGATCACCAGGCCGCTGATCACCAGCCCCTCGATACCGACCGTCACCAGCGTCCCTGCCGGGACACTCTCCAGCAGGTTGCCGAATTCCGCTCCCAGTAGCAGAAAGACCAGTGAATTCAGCCCGAACAGGAACAGGTCCCACACCGCTCGACTCTGGATTCGCGAGGCCGGCGCGACGATGGTCGAGAAATGCTGCCGGACATAGAGTCCGCCAGCGACGCAGGCCAGCACCGCGGATACGTGAAGGTATTCCCCGCCGATCCAGGCCAGATACGGTCCCAGCAGTGTGAGCGCCGTTTCAGCCAGCGGATCATCGGTCCGCTTGGCCGCCTGCACGATGAGCCACCCGACGAACAGCCCGACAAATATGCCGACGGCAGCGTCGATGAAGAATCGGACCACCAGTTCACCGGGGCTGAACAGGCCGGTCAGCAGCGCCGCCACCGCGCCGCGGTAGAGAATCAGCGCCGACGCATCATTGACCAGGCTTTCACCGAGGAGAACGCTGACCACCCGGCGGGGAATCGGCATCCGCTTCAGAATCGATTCGGCCGCCACCGCATCGGGCGGCGACACGATCGCGCCCAGCACCACGGCAGCAGCCCACGGCATCCCCGGCACCAGTTGGTGGGCAACCACGGCCACCGCGGCAGTTGTGACCACGACCAGGCCGATGGCCAGCAGACCGATCGGCCGAAGGTTGGCCTTGAAATCCCGGAATGAAGTAAAAAAGGCGGCGGACCAGAGCACCGGCGGCAGGAAGACGAAAAAGACCAGGTCAGGGCTGACCCGAAGGGCGTTGGCCCCGGGTACCAGCCCGATCATCAGGCCGCCTAGGACTTGCAGAATTGCGGTCGGAATGGGAAGCCGGCGGCCGAGTGCGGAGATCAGGATCGACGCCATCCCGACCGCGACTACCAGGAGCACCGACTGGGCTTCGTTCATGCCGAGGAAAGTAGGCGGGGCCTCGGCCTGGTGGGAAGCTGAGAGATGAAGGCCGGATTACCCCGCCGGCTGCTGACTTGCGAGGATCTCGAAAGCGCAGCGCGGCCGACCGGTGTGATCGCAGCACTCGATCACCGGCTGCTGGGTGACTTCGGAAACCAGGGCGTGGGCCAGAGAGCAGACGCTGGGGCGCTTTTCGGTGACCGCGGAGAGCGGGCAGCCGTAGCCCTGCAACCGCCAGCCGGTGTCGGTACGGGAAATGTCGATGTCGGCACCGAGGCTTCGGAGGGCATCCGCCGCCGCCGCCACCCGCGCGCCGGGCTCCTCGGGCCGTGGCACCCCCTTCGAGGCGTGGACCCCGACGGCGCGGAGCAACTCGACGACCTTTTCCTTACCGTCGCGCGCTTCGATCTGCCCGATCAATTCTGACAGAATCGTGGAATAGGCCTTGGGAAAGAGCTCCTCTCCCTGGCGGCTGAGATCGTACATTCGGGCGGGCTTGCCACCGGTGTCACGCTGGGTGCCGGCCTCGGTCACCAGCCCGTTACGCCTCAAGGTGGCGATGTGGGTCCTGACCGCGTTGTCGGTCAACCCCATTCTGGCCGCAAGCGAGGTGATGGTCTGCTGCGATCGACGGAGGATTCGCAGCAGATTGACCTGCGATTCACCCAGTAATTTCTCCAGCCAGTTCATCGATTGGCCCTGTCCATGATCATGAAACTACTGCAATCCCATTGGTTTGTCTATTAATCACCCTTATTTATTGACAAATGGTGATTTATGGAATACTTTGGGAAACTTCGCTATCGGCCACGCCAACCCTCCGAGGTCTACATGTCCTACCGACGTTCCGCTCTCCTTGCCCTTGCCCTGGCCGCCTTTGGTGCGCCGACGGTCCTCCCGGCGCAGGCCTCCCAGGATCTAACCGACCCCGAAGTGGCCCATGTGGCTGTCACCGCCAATACCATCGATATCGACGCCGCCAAGTACGCTCAGTCCCGCACCAGCAACGCCGAGGTCAAGAAGTTCGCTGCCTTGATGATCACTGATCATGGCGCGGTGAATGCCCAGGCCGTGGCCCTGGCCGGCAAACTCGGCGTTACCCCGAAGGACAATGCGGTCAGTCAGTCACTGCTGGCCGGCGCAGCCAAGGCGCATGAGGCGCTGGTACCGCTTAAGGCAGCGGCGATCGACAAGGCCTATATGGAGCGGGAAGTGGCCTACCACCAAGCGGTCCTCGATGCGCTCGATCAGCTGCTGATCCCGACCACCGAGAACGCCGAGCTCAAGAAGCTGCTGGTTGCGGTTCGGCCAGCCTTCGCGGCCCATCTCGAACATGCCAGGATGCTTAGCGGCTCGCTCAACAAGGGAATGTGAGAGTACCGAGGCTGTTCGCACTGGAGACGGTGGCGCCGATCATCGCGGTCGGTGCTATCGACCTCGCAGCGGCCGCCGGGTGGAGCTCGCCGCGGCCGGCCAGGCAGGTCATTGAGCTGACCGGCATCGCGTTTCAGCCACCCTCCCTCACCGTCTCGGTGGGGGACACGGTGGTCTGGCTCAACCGGGACCTGGTCCCGCATACCGCCACCGTTAAGGGCGGGTGGGACACCGGGTCGATTGCCGTGGGAGACAGCGCCCGCTTCGTCCCGAAAAAGGCTGGCCAGTGGCAGTATGCGTGCACTTACCATCCGACCATGAAGGCGTTGCTCGTCGTCCAGTAGTGGTCGAATCAGTTGACCAGGAAAAGGCGGCCCTCTGAATAGTTCCGGAGGGCCGCCTGGTCGTATAGATCTGCTGTTCCCGCTCACCTCTTACTGCTCACGCCGTTGCAGTTCCCGGCTTTTGGATGGGCCCTCCTGGACTCGAACCAGGGATCGACGGATTATGAGTCCGCTGCTTTAACCAACTAAGCTAAGGGCCCTCGAATCTCGACGGAGTTTCGTCGCCGGTGAGAGGTAACACCCAGGTGACAGGGCCAGATCACATGGCAGTATGATCGACACACAGTCCCGCCAACTCTGTCGCTGGTCCCTCTCACCTCTAACCACTTACCTCTTACCGCTCACCTCTTACCGCTTACCTCTCACCCATTCCCCGTCATCGGCTCCGCATACGACAGCACCCTCTCGTACAGCGCCAGATGCCGCTCGGCCATCAGCGATCGCGTGTAGTGCGCTTCGACCCGCTGGCGGCCGGCCGCGCCCATTCGGGTGCGGAGCTCGGGATCCCGGGCCAGCGTTTCGAGCGCCCGGGCCAGCTCGCCGACATCACGCAACGGGACCTCAAGTCCCGTTTCACCCGGCACGTTGACCTCGCGAACCCCGGTCGGTACGGTCGTGGTGATCACCGCCCGCCCCGAGGCCATCGCTTCCAGCACCACCAGGCCGAACTTCTCTTCGACCGTGACGGATGGCAGCACCAGGAAATCCGCCTCCGCCATCCGCCGCGGCATATCCTCATCGGGGTATTCTCCGAACCACTTGACCCGGTCAGTCAGGGCCAGCGCCTGGGCCAGGGTCTTGAGTCGAGGTCCGTCCGGGCCGGAACCGACCACGTCGAGGCTCAGGTCCGGCACTCGTTCAAGGGCCCGGAGCAGGATATCGAGCCCCTTGTACTTGACCAGCCTCCCAATGAACAGCGCCCGCGGGGACACATCGCGGGGCCGCGGCGGCACTTCCCGCCAGCGGGTCTCGTCGATGCCGAATGGTATGACCTCCACCTTGGTCTCGAACCCTTCCAGTTCGGAGCTGAGCGCCAGGTGGGCCCGGCTGGGAATGACAATGGCCGCGGCCCGCCTGAGCACTGCGCGGGACATCAGCTTGTACGTCTCCCGGGTGGCATCGCCGTGCTGGGTCACGATCAGCGGAGTACGGCGGCCCCGGAGCAGACAGGCGATATCAGCCAGCGGATGGGGATGATGCAGGTGGAGAATATCGGCCCGGCGGCGGGCGGCGGTCAGATACCCTGGCGCAATCTCCTCTGCGCCGAGGGCCCCGAATGAAAAGACTCGGGTGACAGTCGACCGCTGCCGGCCCGCCGCCCCGTGCTGCGAGCTGCTCTCCACTGCCACGACTGAGACCTCATGGCCGAGCTGGGCAGCACCCTCGGCGAGGTCCTGGACCACCCGTTCCATTCCGCCGGACCGGGGCCAGTAATACTTGGCCAATTGGAGAATTCGCATGATTGGGACGCAAGTTGAGTGCGGCCGGAAGTGAAGTCAACTGAGACGTGAGACGAGAGACCAGAGACGAGAGACTGCTGAATTAGGGCCGGCTTTCAGGCCTGACGACAGGGTCAGTCCGCAGCCTTCGCTGGGTGGCGGGCGCCGCGGTCTCTCGTGCGCGACTCTTGTCTCTCGTCTCTCGACTCTTGACTCCAGTTCTGTCATCTTTCCCTCCAATCCACCCCCACCCGGAGTCCAGTGCCGCCCAATTCGTGTGATGTCGCCCTCTGCTATGGCACCCGGCCACAGGTCATCAAGGCCAGTGTGCTGCGGACCGAGCTGGCGCGGCGCTGCCGGGTGCTGGCCGTCGATACCGGGCAGCATTACGACTACACCCTTCAGGCCGTCCACTACGAACAGCTTGCCATTGCTCCACCGGACCTCTTCCTCGAGGTCGGATCGGGCAGCCACGCCGAGCAGACCGCCGCGGTCATGACCCGGGTGGAGGCGGTGCTGCAGGAGAACCGGCCCCGCGCGGTCCTCGTCATCGGTGATACCAATTCCACCCTGGGCTCGGCCCTCGCGGCGGCCAAACTCCGGATTCCGGTGGTGCATGTCGAGGCAGGATTGCGCGCCCGGGACAGCATGATGGCTGAGGAGATCAACCGCCGGGCGGTCGATTCGATTGCCAAGGTCCTGTGCACTCCGTCAGCCGCCTCGACCCGCCGGGTCCGCGCCGAGCGGCCCGATGCCATCGTCGTTGAAACCGGCGATGTGGCGTTCGACGTGCTGCTCCGGCAGGCGGCGCATCTGCCGTCACCGCTGGGACTGCTTCCCAATGGGGTCACCGAACCGTATTTCTTTGCCACGCTGCACCGGGCCGAGCTGACCGAGCAGCCCGAGCAGTTGCTGGAAGTCCTTGGTGCCCTCAATCGACTGGATCGCCAGGTCATCGTGCCGGTCCATCCCCGCACCCGGCAGATCCTCGAAGGCGCGGGCGAGCGGCTCAACGAATTCACTTCGCTGATATTCATTGCCGCAGTCGGCTACCGGGACAGTCTGGCATTGATCCGGGGCGCGACGGTGGTCATCACCGACTCCGGCGGGGTCCAGCGGGAGGCCTACTGGCTGGGCGTTCCCTGCGTGACCGTGCGGGATGAAACCGAATGGGAAGAATTGCTGGCCTGCGGTGCCAACCGGCTGGTCCCGCCCTCGGCCTCGGCCCGCCTGGGGCAGGTTGTGGCGGAGCAGCTGGCTCGCTGGTCTGGCACCGAGCGCTGGGCCAACGACGCGTACGGCACCGGCCATGCGGCCCGGGCAGTCGCAGCGGCCACGACCGGGCTGGTCGATGGCTCGTCCGGCAACTGACTGGAACTGATGCGCGCCATCCTGGTCTCACACTCTTATATCGAGCCCTCCACCCGCGGCAAGCTGCGGGCGCTGGCCGGTCTGGGCTGTTCGATCGCCGTGGCCGTTCCCGAACGCTGGCTGGGTCGAGAAGCTTCAGCCCCGTTGCTGGCCGAATGGGGCACTGACGCTGGAGTCCGGATTGCGCCGATTCCGATCCGCGGTCAATCGCCGACCGAGCCGGGCGTGTGGCGCCGGTCACCGCTCAAGCGACTGTTCACCGATTTCCGCCCCGATGTGATCCAGATCGAGGAGGAACCCTGGACTCCGATTGCCGGCACCGCCTCGGCGCTGGCGCAGGGACTCAAGGTCAAGACGACGCTGTTCGGTAATTCCAGCCTGCCTGAACGACTGTCGCCGCTGGCCCAGTGGCGCCGTAGTCGGACTTTGAGTCGAGTGCAAGGATTGCTGGGAGCCAATCGTGGCGCGGTGGCCCAGCTCACCCGGTTCCGCGAGGGAGTGCCGTCGGCCGTGATGCCGCAGATGGGTACCACGCCGCCGCTTGATCTGCCCCGCGAGCGGCGGGACGCGCTGGCCATCGGATTCGTCGGCCGGCTGGTGCCGGAAAGGGGACTGGACCTGCTGTTCCGCGCCTGCGTAAAGATGGCGGGGCGCTGGCACCTGACCGTGGTCGGCAGCGGGCCTGCCCAGGAGGAGCTCGAGGCGCTGGCCGAAAAGCTGGGAATCGCGGCCCGGGTGAGCTGGCTTGGCGCGCTGCCCCTGCCGCAATTGGTCGAACTCTGGCCCGCCATGGACTGCCTGGTGGTCCCGTCGAGAACCACCAGCCGCTGGGTCGAGACCTTCCACTTGCCGCTGATCCAGGCCATGGGCCATGGCGTCACGATCATCGGTACCGATTCGGGGGCCCTGCCGGAGCTGATCGATACGGCCGGACTCGTGGTTCCGGAAAATGACGTCCCGGCGCTGACCGCCGCGCTCCAGCATCTCAGCGACAGCCCCCGCGAGCGCGAGCGATTCGGCAGGGAGGGCCGGCTGCGAGTCATCTCCGAGTTCACCGACGATGCAGTGGCCCGCCGCACCCTGGAGTTCTGGGAGCGGCTGGTTCGCCGCGCAACCGCTTGACCTGAGAGGATTTAGCCAGCATCTTCACGGCTTATGCCAAGTCCATTATTGCCATGCCGGTGGCTCCTGGTCAGGACCTTCGCTCTGCATGTCTCCTGCCTGATCGTCACCGCCTCGGCTCTTCAGGCCCAGACACCACCGCTCCAGCTCCCAACCACACTGCCGCCGCCGGCTGTCGCCCAGCAAATGCTACAGGGAAACCCGTCCCTGGCCTCGGAACTGCGCGGAAGAATCGCCGGATCCGGGCTTACGCCAGACCAGATCAGGGCCCGGCTCAGGGCTGCGGGGTACCCCGACAATTTCCTCGACAATTACATGCAGGGCGCCGATACGACCAAGAAGCAAACCACGACTAACGGTCACCTCAGTGCTGTCCAGAGCCTGGGAATCGTGAGTGCCCAGGGCATCGATTCGCTGCGGACGTTGACCGACTCGGCTCGCGCTGCCATGGACAGCTTGCGGACCGATTCCCTAAAGAAGCAGGGTGGCGGGCTGCGGGTCTTCGGGCTCGACATCTTTCGCAGCTCCAACTCCCAGTTCGACGCCAACCTGGGCGGACCGGTCGACGATAATTACCGGCTCGGCCCGGGCGATCAGCTGACACTTGTCCTGACCGGCGATGTGGAGCAGACCTACCCCCTCCAGGTCACGCGGGAGGGGTTCATCGTCATCCCCTCGGTTGGCCAGCTCAGCGTCGCGAATCTGACGCTGGGCCAGCTCCGCGACCTGCTCTACAACCGTCTGGGCAAAGCCTACTCCGGGGTCCGCCGTGGAGGCGGGACCACCCGGTTCGAAGTCTCGATCACCCAGCTCAGAACCAACCAGATCTATGTGGTGGGTGAGGTGTCGCGCCCGGGGTCGTACCAGGTCGCCAGCTCCGGCACCGTGCTGTCGGCGCTCTACGCGGCCGGCGGTCCGACCGAAAATGGCAATTTCCGGCGAATCGACATCCGTCGCGGCGGCAAGCTGATCGACTCCCTCGATCTGTATGACTATCTGCTCCGGGGCGACAACAATCACGACGTGCGGCTTCAGACCGGCGACGTGGTCTTCGTCCCGGTCCATGGTCAGCGCGTCAAGATCGCCGGGCAGATCGTCCGCCCCGCCATCTATGAATTGAAGCCGGGCGAATCGCTTCGCGATCTGGTCACGGCAGCAGGCGGTTTCACGGCCGACGCGTTGCAACGTCGGGTCCAGATCTTTCGGGTCCTCCCTCCTGAGCGGCGCCTCCCAGGCGGACGCGATCGTGTGGTGCTGGATCTCAACTCCGAGCAGTTCGCCGGCGGGACAACTCCGTCCTTTGCCATGGCGGCTGGTGACTCGGTCCAGGTCTTCGCCGTCGCCGACCGGCAGCGGCTGGCGGTCAATGTTATTGGCGATGTCTGGCTGCCCGGCATTGTCGGATATATTCCGGGAATGAGGCTGAGCGAGGCCATTCATGCCGCGGGCGGTCCCAAGCCGGATGTCTATCTCGGCAGCATTCTGGTCAGCCGCCTGCAGAGCGACAGCAGCCGGTTCCAGCTTCGATCCGCCTTCAGCGATTCGACCGGCGCCGTAACCGACGATATCACACTGCAGGAGGATGACGAGATCGAGATATTCAGCCGGACCAGCTTCCGGCCCTCACGGTGGATCGCGGTCACCGGCGCCGTGCTGGCAGCGGGCCAGATACCGTATCGCGAAGGGATGACCATCCGGGACGCGATCCTCCAGGCGGGTGGCCTCTCGGAGGACGCCCTGATTAATGAGGCCGAGATCGCCCGCCTGCCCTCGGACCGTTCCGGTGGAAGGCTGGCCGTTTCACTGCGGGTGCCCCTCGACAGCACCTACATCTTCGACCGCGGTCCGGACGGCAAGTACGTTGGCCCTCCTGGCATGAGTGCGCCCGGGAACGGTGCGCGGGAAACGGTGCTGCAACCGTATGACAACGTCCTGATTTTTCGACAGCCCAACTGGGAGTTGCAGCGCACCGTCAGCCTGACCGGCCAGGTGATGTATCCGGGCCGCTACGCCCTGCTCAGCAAGAGCGAGCGGCTCACCGACCTGATCAAGCGCGCCGGTGGCCTCACTCCGAATGCCTATCCCGACGCGATCCATTTCTTCCGGACCCAGGCCCGGACCGGGCGGGTGGGCGTCGACCTGCCAATGGTGCTCAAGGATTCGAGCTTCCGGGACAATCTCATCCTGATCGGGGGCGATTCGATCGCCATCCCCGAGTTCGACCCGATTGTCTATGTGAGTGGCGCCGTCAACGCACCCGTGGCCGTGGCTTATGTGCCTGGCAAGGACATCGACTTCTATGTCCAGGCCGCTGGCGGGTACACGATCAAGGGAGACAAGAGCCGGGCATACACCACCCAGCCCAGCGGCAAGGTGGAGAGTGTCCGGCGGAAGTTCTTTCTACCGGATTCGCGGCCCAGACCCAGGGCGGGCGCCAGGGTATTTGTGCCGGAGAAGCCGCCGGAGGACAAGTCACAGACGCTCGCGACGTTAGGGAGCATTGCCCAGATCCTGGCGAGCCTGGTAACCGTGGCGATCGTGGCGACGAAGTTGTAGTGGGAGTGGAGGCCCGGCGCGGCAAGACGGGAAGCGGTGGTCAGACGGGCAGGATTGATTGCTTCCCTCCCCCCATTCGGTCTTTCCGCCATCGCCGAGCGCTTCGATCTCCCGGTCGCCCCAATGAAGGTACGGCATCCCCGACCGGATACCCAACCCTGAGGCGGCGGCTGCCTGCCAGTCACCGCCAACTCCCCACCAGCACTCCCGCCGCCCAATCGAGGATCTCATTGCCTGACCTGAAGCACGCCGACCTGTCCCGGGCTGTGGATCAATCCAATCGGCACCGCGAGACAGTGCTGTGGGTCAATCAGTTCGCTGCCACCGCCTCCGATGGAGGGGGCACTCGGCATCTGGATCTCGGTCGCGCCCTGGTACAGCTCGGCTGGGCGGTCACGGTCGTCGCATCGGATTTTCATCTGCATCAGCGACGATTTACCCGGCGTTCGGAATCGGGAATGCACCGGCCGCTCAGTGAGAACGTGGCGGGGGTGACGTTTCGCTGGCTCTGGTCATTTCCGTACGGGGGGAATGACTGGAGGAGGGTGCTCAACTGGCTCTCGTTCGCGTGGCAAGTCCTTCGACGCGGCGCCGGGTCAGACCGGCCGCGGGTGGTCGTCGGCTCGTCGCCACAACTTTTTGCAGCTCTGGGTGCTTGGGCGCTCGCATGCCGCCAGGGTGTGCCCTTCATTCTCGAGGTACGCGACCTCTGGCCCGAATCGATGGCGGCGGTGTCGGGCCGTCGCGGACTCGGCTACCACCTGCTGGGCCTCCTCGCCCGATTCCTGTATCGGCGGGCCGATCGAATCATCGTCCTGGCACGGGGCGCGGCAGCGGTGGTCGTGGCGAGTGGAGTGGCTGCCGAGAAGATTGTCTGCATCCCCAATGGAGTTGATCCGGATTCGCTCACCACCGACCAACGGTCGGAGCACCAGCATTTCACGGCTATCTACGCGGGAGCCCACGGCCCAGCCAATGGTCTGGAAACGGTGTTGGATGCGGCGGAACAACTCAAAAACCATCCATCTATTCGGTTCATGCTGGTCGGGGATGGCCCGTCAAAGGCCAACCTAGTTTTCGACGCCGCCCGCCGTGGCCTGGGCAACGTCGAGTTCCGCCAGTCAGTTTCGAAGCCCGTCCTGCATAGCCTTTTCGCTGAGGCCGACTGCGGCATCATGGTGCTTCGTGACGCGCCACTGTTCTCCTGGGGGGTGAGTCCCAACAAATTGTTCGACTATTTGGGGGATCAGCTGCCGGTAGTCTGTAATGTTCCAGGAGACGTGGCGGAGATGCTCGCCAGCGCGGGCGGGGGGGTGCAGGCGGCGGACCATACTGGCACCGCCCTGGCCAAGGCGGTGCTGCGAATGTTCGCCACGCCGTTCGGGGAGCGACTGGAGATGGGTCGGAGCGGAAAGCGATGGGTGCTGTCGGAACACAATCGGACGACTCTGGCATTCCGGGTCGATGCATTGTTCCGGGAAATCCAGACCTGATCGGCGGAACTACTTCGCTTCCTCCGCCCCAGTCCCCTTGCCAAGACTGCCGATTTCTCCACTGCGCGCGGAAGGATCACTCGGCCGGGCCGGCATCCCGGCAAGCGAGGGATCGAAATCCGGGACCAAAGCCCGAAGCAGCGCCTTGAGCTCATCATCCGGCCACCCCTCCTCCGCTGCAGCGATCAACCGGTCGACCCGCTCCATCACGCCCTCCGCCAGCGAGGCGTTTCGAGCCTTGAGCACCTTGGGGTGTTCCGTGGCCGCCGCGTTCTCCGCCGAGAAGAACATTTCCTCGTACAGCTTCTCTCCAGGCCGGCTGCCGGTGAACCGGATCTCAATGTCGCGGCCCACTTCGTGGCCTGACAGCCGGATCAGATCGGCCGCCAGGTCAGCTACCTTGATCGGCTCTCCCATGTCCAGCACAAAGACTTCCCCGCCCTGCCCCAGTGCCCCGGCCTGCAGCACCAGCTGGACCGATTCCGGAATGGTCATGAAATAGCGCCGCATCTCCGGATGCGTGACCGTGACCGGCCCGCCGGCCGCGATCTGCCGGAGAAAGGTCGGCACCACGCTGCCACGAGAGCCCAGCACGTTACCGAACCGGACCGAGACAAAGTTCTTGCGTCCCGCCTCGGCCACCGATTGGACCACCTGTTCAGCCACCCGCTTGGTCGCCCCCATCACATTGGTCGGGCGGACCGCCTTGTCGGTCGAGATCAGCACCAGATGCTCGACCCTGCCCGATGCGGCCAGTTCCACCACATTACGGGTGCCGAGGACGTTGTTGGTGATGGCTTCGGGAATGTTGGCTTCCATTAGCGGCACGTGCTTATGCGCCGCGGCATGGAAGACGGTGTAGGGATGGTACCGATCGAAGATCCGCGCCAGCCGATCGCGGTCCCGGATGTCGACAATCGCGGTGGAGATGGGCAGGGTGGGAAACCGCTCCGCCATTTCCTGCTGAATGGCAAAGATTGAATTCTCGCCGTGGCCCACCAGCACCAGCCGGGCCGGGTCGAGGCGGGCAATCTGGCGGCACAGCTCGCTGCCGATCGAGCCACCGGCGCCGGTGATCAATACCGTCTCGCCAGCGGCCAGGCCGCGCACTCGCTCGAGATCGGTCTGGACCACCTCGCGGCGCAGCAGGTCCTCGATTTCCACTTGGCGGAGCGCGCTGACCTGCAGGCGGCCGGAGATCAGGTCGTGCAGTCCGGGCATAGTGCGGGTGCGGATTTGGGCCTCGCTGGCGGCCTGCACCACTGCCCGGATGACCTGGCCTGGCGCAGACGGCATGGCGATGACCACTTCATCGACCTTGTGGGTCTTGGACAGACGCGGGATGTCGGCCAGCGATCCCAGCACCGGCAGATTGCGTAGCCGGTGCCGATGCTTGGCCTTGTCGTCATCGACGAAGCCAACGGGGAGCAGCCCCAGGTGCGGATGCCCCAGGAGTTCCCGCGCGATCAAACCACCTGCGGCCCCGGCCCCGGCGATCAGAACCCGGTGGGTCTCGACCGCACCGCCCCCCTTGTGACTGCCCGACAGCATCCGGAACATGAGCCGGGGCAAGGCAAGGATACCGGTGGTGAGCAGCGCATCGATCAGCAAGACTGAGTACGGCACCCGAAGGGGCACGAGCCCGGTCGAGGGCAGCAGGAATCCACCAAGAATGATCGAGCAGACCGCGGCGAGCCCGCTGGCCTGGAGGATCTCCTCCAGTTCCATAACGCCAGCATGGCGCCAGAGTCGGCGGTACAGTCCGAGCCGGACGAAGATCGCCAGCTTAATCGGAACAGTGACGAGCAGGAAGATCCGGGCGGTCAGGTCATGCTGCGGGCCCCATTCAAAACCCTCGAACCTGAGGGCGTACGCCACCACTACGGACGCGATGAGCAGCGCCGCATCCAGCAGAAAGAGATATCGATTCCGGGGCGACCCGATCCCCATTGCATATGTTTCCATTGCCGGGGAAATTGTGCCGGAAGCCATTGCGCGTCAAGGACTTCTGGCGCCAATTGGAGGCCGAAAATCCGCCCAGCGCTGCTAGTCGGGTTATAATGCCCTGCCGGCCAACCCTATTGATACAGGCAGGAATGTCAGAATCGGAAAAGAGCGAAAGACAAGATCGATGGAATGAATTCGGAATCGCCAGACGACTCGACATCGAGCAGCACCCCGAGCGATACCGAATCTCCGAGTGCCCACTCCAGGGTCGGGAATTCTACGATCAACTCGTTGACTTGCTCAACCCCTTACAGGGTAAGCAGTTACTTGAGCTTGGCTGTGGCCGCGGGGACCTATCCGTTTGGCTGGCCTTGCAGGGCGCCGAGGTAACCGCGGTGGACTTGGGCAGGGATCTGGTCTCGGCTGCGGTCGCATTGTCAAATTTGAATGGGGTGTCGTGCGATTTTCACCAAGGAAACATGACGGATCTCGGCGGCATCGCCGCGGGCCGCTTTGACCTGGTCTGCGGCATGGCGGTCCTGCACCATCTGTCCGAGCCAGACGTGTCACGAACCCTGCGCGAATGCCACCGTGTCCTCCGGTCCGGTGGGGCAGCGATCTTCGTCGAGCCAGTCGAAAACAGTCGATGGTTTGACCTGATCCAGAGTCTCATACCGGCTGGCGAGCCGAACGGCACGAACTACCGGCCGTCAATACTCAGTCGCCGCCGGTGGAAAGACTATGTCGCGGCGTCAGATGATCGGGCCATGACCGATCGGGAGCTGAGTGCCGCGGGCCAAGGCCTATTCCGCGCGACCCAGATTACCAGCTATGGGCTGCTGATCCGACTGGTCCGCCTTCTCGGTCACGGATTCTCGGCACCACTAATGGCCATCGATAGGTTTTTGTTCCGCCGTCTGCCTGCCCTGAAACGCTATTCACGCACTTCGCTTGTGGTGTATACCAAGTAGTTTCCGCCTCCGATTGGTCGCACCGGCCTGACCCGGGCTCTTGCAATCCACCGATTCAGTTCGAATCTTGAGGAGCTAACCGACATCTCCGAGGGAGTAGGCTGCGGGGACCATCTAATGCGCCCAGCCTCCACTCAGACACGGGGTTGAATCGATCCCAGATTGGCATTGGCCCCGATCACTCGGGCGGGCACGCCCACTGCAGTGCACTCGGCGGGAAGGCCGGCCAGTACGACGGCACCCGCGCCAACCACACTCCTCTCCCCGATCGAGATCCCCGGAAGACATGTTGCGGCGGCGCCAATTGTCGTCCATGCCCCGATCGTTACCGAGCCCGCCAGCGTAACCGCAGGCCCGAGTGTCGCGCCTTTGCCCAGCCGGCAATCGTGGCTGACGCTGACCCGCATGTTGAGACACGCAAATTCACCGATCGCGACATCGATACTCACTACGGCACCAGCCATCACGATGCTGCCCCGGCCAGGCGCGGATCCCTCCATGATCTGGGCGGAGGGATCAACCAATACGGGGAACGCCGGGTTGTAGTCCTGAATCCGCTCCACCACCCGACCGCGGGCGAGTGGGTCCCCGATGGCCACAGCCACTGCAATGCCGGGGCGCTGCCGTAACCACTCCCCATCGCCGAGCACGGGCCATCCCGCGGCCTCTTTCCCCCACGTCCGCGCGTCATCTGTGAGCCAGCCCCGGAAGGACCAATCCGCGCCGGCTCTTCCGAGCGCCCGGATCAGGGCGGCTATCTCCCGGCCGTGCCCCCCAGCCCCATAGATGACCAGAGGCTGGCTCAAGCAGCGCCCGAATGCAGACGCGACCTGGCACCAAAACCCCGTGCGGCAACCCCTCGGACGGCGTTGATCACCCGGGTGAGATCAAGCGATGAAAGGCTCGAACCCGAAGGCAGGCAGAGTCCCCGCTCGAACAGCCTTTCGGATACCGCCCCGCCTATCCGGGGACAATCCCGAAAAATCGGTTGCAGATGCATGGGCTTCCAGACCGGTCGGGACTCGATATTCTCTTCCTCGAGCGCCAGACGGAGCTGCTCGCGATCGGCGCCGAACGCCGCGGGATCCACCGTCAGCGTGGTCAGCCACCGGGTGTGGCGACCCCAGGGAGCCTCTGGCATGAACTCCAGGCCAGGAACCTCTCGCAGTGCTTCGGAATAAGCCTGGAAGTTGGCCCGCCGCGACTGGACCCGGCGCTCCAGCTGACGAAGTTGGCCACGCCCTACCGCCGCAAGCAGGTTGCTCAGCCGGTAGTTGTAACCGACTTCGGAGTGCTCGTAATGCGGGGCATGGTCCCGGGCCTGTGTCGCCAGTTTGCGGGCATGGGCCATGAGGGTCCGGTCATCCGACACCAGCATTCCACCACCAGATGTGGTGATGATCTTGTTGCCGTTGAAGGAGAACACTCCCGCGCGGCCGAACACCCCGGGCTGCCGCCCTTCATAGGTCGCCCCGAGAGCCTCGGCGGCATCTTCGATGAGTGGGATCCCGTACCGATCACACGCGGCAAGGATGGGCCGAATGTTGGCCGCCTGGCCATAGAGGTGAACTACAACCCCTGCCCGCGGCAGTCGCCCGGCCCGAGCACGTTCGTGAAGCGCCTCCACCAGCAGCGCAGGATCCAGATTCCACGACTGCGACTCGCTATCGACCAGAACCGGGATTCCCCCCAGGTACCGAATCGGATTGACGCTGGCGATGAAGGTGAGCGTGCTGACCAGAACCTCGTCGCCAGAGCCGACACCGGCGAGCTGCAGGGCCAAGTGAAGCGCGGCGGTCCCGGAGGAAAGCGCCAGCGACTGCGAGGCGCCGGTGGCGGTGGCAAATTCGTACTCGAACGCCTCGACTTGCGGGCCCATCGACGTGATCCAGTTGCTGGCGAGTGCCTCCGTCAGCAGGGTTGCCTCTTCGCTGCCGAGATGCGGAGGCGAAAGATAGATCCGGGCTGGGACCGCAGTCATTCCGAATTCCCCTTGAACTTGTCCATGGTCGCATGACCTGGTTGTGAGATCCCCTCGCGCCGAATCACCGTCAGTACGGTGCGGCCAAGGATCTGTAGGTCAAGCCAGAAACTCGCGTGATCGACGTACCACACATCGAGCGCAAGACGCCTTTCCCAGGTGGTCGCATTCCGTCCGTTGATCTGGGCCCATCCGGTCAGTCCCGGCCTGACAGAGTGCCGGCGCGCCTGCTCAGGAGAATACAAGGCGAGGTACTCCGTGAGGAGGGGGCGCGGTCCCACGAGGGACATCTCTCCCTTCAGGATGTTGACCAGTTCTGGGAGTTCATCAAGGCTGTGGGATCGGATCCAGCGACCGAATGGCACCAGTCTGGCGGCGTCGGGCAGAAGATCGCCATTGGGACCACGAATTTCCCGCATGGTTCGGAACTTGAGGAGTCGAAAGGGGCGTCCACGACGACCTGGGCGGATCTGGCCGAAAATGGCCGGATCGCCGAGGGTGATCCGCACGCAGAGCAGCAGGATCAGTAACAACGGAGCGAGAGCGATCAGGGCCAGTCCTGCTACCAGCAGATCAAGAGCACGCTTGGCCATCAGGCGATCAGGCTCTGAATGTCGTCAAGCAGATCGGGACGGTCGACCGGCCTCGGGCATTGAAGGCCCGGCCCCCCGGTCGGACCACCACTCATCCATCCCTGCGTCTTCCGCCCCAGGCCCGCCGGACTGGTGAGAACCACCCACTCAGCTCTCCCCACGCCTGCTGCCGCAGCACTGCCAGTTCTCCCGCGCCCCCGGCATCACCGGTGGTGATGACCCGGACATACTCCGAGCCGACAATCACGACCGTCGCCAGGGCAAGCCCGCCGACCAGGGCGAGCAGCAGCTTGAGCCCCAGACGCCGACGATCCGGCAGCGGGCTCACCATTGGTGGTTCAACAATCGTCAGCACTGGTTCGGCCTTCACTTCGTCGATCTTGGCTTGTTCGAGCGAGCGGGCCAGGGTCGTGAGTACATCCTGCCGCAGGGCCACGAGGCGCTGCAGCTTGTCGGCCTGGAATTGCAGCTGCGGTGATCGGCTGTAGTCCCGGTTTCTCACCATGAACTCGCCCAGCTGGATCTCGGAGGATTTCAGCTCGTCGGTGGCCGACTTCAACCGATCCTCGATGAACAAGCGCTCCCAGCGTGCCTTGCTTTGATGCGTCGTCGCGTTGAACTCATGGATCTGGGCAAGGACACGGTGGATGACGGCGTCAGCCAGGGGCGCCGACTCGAGGCGGAGTGTCACCCGGACCACTCCTGTCGCCGAGGAGACCGTCGCGTTGAGTCTGCGGTTCAGCCGTTCCGCCGCCAATGCCTGCCTTGCTTCCGGTGCGCCTCCGTGCACGCCCAGCACGCTGTCCATTCGAACTGTCTGATGGCTGGCGCTGTCTCCCAGGAGGTAGGGCTCGCCGGCCAGGCGTTCGAGAAAGGCTTCCGAGCCGGTAAGGTCGGCGTAAAATTGCGGCGATTCGGAATTATCGCCGTTGGCCGGCAGATTGACTCCGAATTCCGCAGCCACGCCCGCCAAACCGGCCAGTTGCCCGACACTCGAGGACGGGGTGAAGGCCACAGAGGCCGTGAACGTTCGTGGAGACAGGAGGGTGACGGCCGCCGTGATGATTGCAAGGCAGAGCGGCAGCCCGATCAGTAACCGACGGCGGCGCAATGCACCGGTTGCGATACTCAGCAGCGAGATGTCGGGTGGCACGGTAAGCGACGCGGTCAATCGGTCATGATTCCGTGAGGATGGGAGTGGGCACCGCAGCCGGCAGGAGCGCAACCACCAGAAGCGCCAGTCCGAGACCGTGGGTCGACAGGCAGGTCAACAGTGAGGAATTGGTCAACGAGAATGTCGGCATCGCCAAAATGAGGACCGTGATTCCGATGCGCTTCCCGGCGGCCAGACTGTCGTAGAGCCAGAGGACCAGGGCCAGCAGTAGGGTGAACACAAACATACCGCCGTAGCCGAAATTCGCGAAGGCGTCCGCCCAGAAATTCGCGTTGGCCCAGAGACTCTGCCCCGGGGCCAGGTAGTCGCCAATCACCTGTGGGGGCCCGCGCCCGTAGACATTCTCGGCCAGGCCGTGCAGCACCGAGTAGCCCAGCATGGCCGGGGGGTGCGTGGAGAAGTACTGGACATAAGCGCCCGTCAGCAGCCCGGGAGTGACTATGACCCTCCGGACCAGAAGCCCAGCGATGAGATTGGACGGAAGGATAGGGTCCAGCAAGAGTCCGAGGCCGGCGACGCCAAGGAAAGCGAGGGAAAAACGCAGGCCGAACCGGGATCCTCCGTCGACCAGCAGGATGGCGATGCCAACCATCAGCACCGGCGCGAGAAACACACCCTTGAATCCGCCGATACTGAAAACAACCACCTGCCCGGCCAACCCAAGGAATCCCCACGCCCATTTCCCCTCTGTCAAACCGCGCGCCATCAGCAATGGATTGATGACATTCGCCAGCCAGAGACTGAGGTAGACGACGCCCGTCCCATTCGCCACGACGGTGTCCTGGAACTCGGTCCGCCGCTGGTAAACCTGGCTCAGGCTGGGAATCGACACCGGGATCCCGAAGATCGAATGAATCACCACAAGGGTCATGGCGACGAAGCCAATCGTGCCGGTCCAGAACAGGGAGGGCGGCAGCGCCAGCCTGGGCCACTGAGCCAGCGGAAAGAAGGTCCCCCAGACCAGCAGCATGAAGCAGCACAAGATGGCGACGCTGAGGGCTACCAGGTCGAGCCAGGGAAGTGTGGCATTGTACGTCGGGATCAGGATGGCCGGAATAACCACAACCGGATAGAGAAACCAGAGGGTGTACTGACTGGGGCGCGTCAACTGCAGGGGCAGCAGCCAGGCGGGAGCCATGGCGAGAACCACCATCGCGGCCTCGAGGGCCATGGAGGGTGGGACGAACGCGTACCCGGCATAGCCGTAGTTGGGCGCGATCAGCTGAGTATAGGACAAGCGGAGCAGGACGATGAACCCGCCGATGATCACCAGAAGTCCGGCGCGCCGCGCTCCCTCGCTCGAGCGGACCGCCGTTCCGCGCCCGGGCATGACGGCCGTCATGTGGCCCCCGGGGCCTGCAGTCCCGGTTCCCCGGGCAAGGGCCGATATAGCAGGCTCACAAGCAGGAAGTAATACACCACAAAAGCCGCAGCCTGAGTCCAGCTCAGCCACCAGACCGTGTGCGCCAGGGTCCATCCGCCTCGAGGCGCCCACCAGATCACCAGCCACACCGCCACGAGACTGAGCACGTCATACACCAGTTTTAGGACCTGGCCGCCGTAGACGACCACGGCCCTACTGAGTGGACTGACCACGAACATGGTGAAGGTCCAGGGAATCATAGCGACCAGCAGCTCACCGGCAGGCGCCCAACGTGGCCCCATGACGAGGATGAGCAGCGGCTTTGCCACCACGACCGCAGCCAGAGACGGCACCCCTCCAATCACTACCAGGAAGACCGACGTGCGCGCGAACAGGCTGCGGGCGGCCGATGGCGCCTGGCGCGCATGCTGTGCCAGCCGGGCATGAAAGACATCGGCCACGTTGCGGCTGATCAACCCGAGGGGCAGCTGCAGCGCCCGCTGTACCAGCGCAAAATAGCCGGCCGCCGTGGCGCCGAAGATTCCGGCCAGCAATGGCAGTGGCAGCAAGGTCGAGGCCGCGTCGATCAGCGCGGAAGGCAGGCCGGCGGCCGGCGATTCCGGGTACCGCTTGAATGCTCGCCAGACATCGCCGTGCGCGAGACCAGTCAGGGCAGCGCGCAGTGCGGCGCCCTGCGACCGGATCATGCTGCCCAAGCCGGCGCACCGTCCGATCACTTCGCCCGCCACCAGACCGGTCCAACCCCCACCCAGCGGCACAAAAAAGATCGGGGCGAGCGCGCGAACGACATTCTGCCAGACCGTGACCCGGGCGATGTCACGGAACCGTTCACCGCGCATCAGCCAGTATCGAAGAGTAAAGAATAGCTGGGTGGTCACCAGCGCTGGAAACATCCACAGCGCGGCCGACAGTGGCAGGACTTCAAAGCCCAGGAGGTGAGCCTGGATCAACCAAGCCAGCACCGCGCTGCAGCCCAGGGAGAGCGGAGCGGTCAGCCAGCACACCCCGGCAAGCAGCGCGGCTGCCTCGAGCTCGGAGCCAGCGGCCACGATCATGATGTCGTAACGCAACGCCGTGGCCACGGCGGCCGTGCCAAGGAAGGCGAGAAACGCCCCGAGGCGCCCGAGATCGGCCGGCAGGTACAGGCTGTCTCT
>JBEPVA010000049.1:0-20320 GCA_041691295.1 Gemmatimonadota bacterium | reverse complement strand
CTAACTAGTCTTCGAATCAGATGCTGCCACTGAGCTTTTCGGCCATCAACCCAATTCCAGCATGGTCTAACCCGGGCCTTATAACCTGACCGGTCCTCGGGATCACCCGTAACTCCGCTCACCCCTTCAAATTCCACCAGTCGGGCGGTCAGAGCTGCCAGAACGACATTGCGAGCCTCGCAGCCTAATCCGCTCCAATAGTATGCACCGAGAATCGCCCCCCTCCAACTACCATCAATGGTAGGGACCGAATTTCGGATACCATCTCTTGGTTGGATGCCTAACCAGGATCGGCCGCCCGTCTACCTGTCCGCCTGTCCGCCCGCCCGCCCGCCCCTACCGGTCCATCGGGCTCCGCACCCCCAGCCGGCCACGATTCAGCACGTGGGTATAAATCATCGTGGTGCTCACGTCACGGTGCCCCAGCAGTTCCTGCACCGTGCGGATATCGTAACCATCCTCCAGCAGATGGGTCGCAAAGCTGTGACGAAAGGTGTGGCAGGTCGCCCGTTTGGTAATCCCCGAGCGGCCAACCGCCTCCTTGACCGCCCGCTGAATCGCCGTCTCGTGCAGATGATGCCGGCGCCACTCCCCTGTCTGCGGATTCCGCCACGACCGCGCCGCCGGAAAGACCCATTGCCAGGCCCACTCCGCGCTGGCGTTGGGCGACTTGATCGCAAAACGACCCGGGAGGACAACCAATCCTCTTCCCC
Source organism: Gemmatimonadota bacterium (assembly GCA_041691295.1). Lineage (GTDB taxonomy): Bacteria > Gemmatimonadota > Gemmatimonadetes > Gemmatimonadales > GWC2-71-9 > DATEHG01. Next base: position 19,607 of record JBEPVA010000049.1, on the reverse strand, counting down.
GCGCCCGCTCCCGATCCCAGCGGCGTCGGGTCAGGACCAGATGCTGCCGCAACACCGCGACCAGTGCTTGCGGAATCATCGTGATCCGGTCGTGGTCCCCTTTGCCACGCCGAATGACCAGCTCCAGACTGGCCAGGTCGAGGTCCTTGACCCGGATCGACAGACACTCCAGCAGCCTGAGGCCGCTGCCGTAGAGCAGTCCGGCCACCAGGTTTGTCACCCCGGTGAGCTGCCCCAGTACTGCGCGGACCTCGGACCGGCTCAGCACCACCGGAACCCGGACCGGCTCCTTGGCTCGGACCACGCCATCGAGCCATGCCACCTCGCCGCCGAGCACCGACTTGTAGAGGAACAGCAGCGCCGCCAGCGCCTGGGCTTGAGTCGCAGCCGCCACTCGTCCCTGTGTCGCCAGGTGGGACAGGAACGCCGTCAGTTCGGGCTCCGCCATTTCCCGCGGGTGCCGCTGGTGATGAAACCGGATGAAGCGCCTGATCCAGCCGAGGTACGCCTCTTCGGTACGCGGGCTGTAGTGCCGCAGCCGGAGCTGGGCCCGGACGGCATCGAGCAGGGTGGGTCTGCGGGGCGTGAGACGTGGTGACGGCATCCAGCCAGAATGGCGATATCGCGCGTCAACCTGATAGGTAAAATTACCCGGTGATGTACCAATCGAGTGCGGGGCAAGACTACAGGAGACAGAAGCCAGCAGACAGGCCGAGCCCGGGCCTCAAGCGCGGATCCCCAGGCAATACAAGCCGGATGGCGGGTAAGGGCGCCGGAGTGAGGCCCTGACGGCGGGAGCTGCAAAGGCGTGAGCGGTTCACTGAAGCGATCCCTCGCTCGGGATGAGGTGCAGTTGTAGTTTCGGTCCGCCCGCCCTGAGCCGCGGACACGGAAGGACAGGGCCGCAAGAACACCGATCCTGACCCACGAGTCACCCCTCTCCAGCTTGCCTGGAGAGGGGTCGGGGGTGAGGCCCGAGGCCGGGCCTGGCTCCGATTTCGCTTCTCAAAACCCACCACGTCGCGCCGCGAGGCCCAACACGTTCCGCTCTTGCGCGATCTCTCCCTCGCTACGCTCCCCCTCGCCTCGCGATGAGGTGCTTGTAACTTCGGCCCGCCTCGCCCGCCTCGCCCGCCTCGCCCGCGGCTAGTCCTCAGCGAGCGTGGACTTACGAGCTGAGTCGTAGCGGGGAACTCCTAATCGATGAGTCCCTACTTCACCCGGCGTCCGGCCCGAGCAGGTCGTTGGGCCCGCGTCCCGGCTTGGGCGGCTGCCCGAACATCCAATTGAAATTGAGCTGCAGGGCCCGGATCGATCGGCGCCGGCTCGAGACCTGGGTGAACTGCGGATCAATTGTCGTGGAGCTCTCGGTCGAGATGTCGAATGGATCGATCACCCGCAGGGTAATGCTCAGGCGTTGCCCCTCGAGCTTCTGGCGCAGCGCAAAGCTGAACCGGGTCCGGCTGCCGTTGCGGCCCTGCTCGACCGCCATCGGCGCCTGGTACGACAGCAGCCCCTGCCAGTCCAGCGTGTGCGAGATCCGGAACGAGAGATTGGTCCGGACCGACCAGCCGAAGCTCTTCACCGAAAAACCCGGACCAAGGTCGGGCGCGCTGCTGACCTGCCGAAATGCACTGCCACTCGCAAAGCCGCTCAACCGCCCGCCGTTGAGCGCAATGGTCGCGTCGGTCCCATAGGCGTCGCTGGTGGCCACGTTGGCAAAGGTCCTGGTCGTGACCCCCAGGGTATCGATGGTCCGGAGTGAGCGGACGGCATCACGGGTGTGACGATAGAACGGCGTCAGCTGGATGGTCGAGCGGCCAGCCTTGCGCTGCAGCCCCAGCTCCAGCGCGTAGATGTACTCCGGTTTGAGACGCGGATTGCCGACCGAGAGATTGAGCGGATCGGAGTAGTGCGGGGTCGGGTCGAGCACGTCGGTATCGTCCGGCCGCCGGATCCGGGTCGAGTAACTCAGCTTGACCTGATGGAATTCATCGACGTTGTAGGCGACGAGCCCACTGGGAAACAGGCTGGTGTATCCATTGTCATAGCGGGCGCCAAGGGTCGCGAGGTGAAACTGCGACTCGGCGCGCTCGAGACGAGCGCCGCCCTGCAGCAGGAACTTGCCGGGCTGGGCGTCGAGCAGGCCGTACACCGCATGGATCGTCTGGTCGTAAATGAAGTCATTGATTCGGGTCGGGTCCGGCAGGTAGCGCCCCTGCGCCGTATCGAAGACCTCGGTGTGCAGCGCGGTGTGGTAGCGCTGGAACGTGCCCTTGTATCCCGATTCGAGCTGGAGCCGCGCCGCCAGCGGCCGGACATACCCCACCTCGAGCGATGTCTCAGCGGAATGATCCAGGTTGGTGGCCGATTCAAGCGCCGTCGTGTCGGCCTGGGTGCCAGCCAGCGCCAGATCCCGGGCCACCACCGCCTGCGGTCCGTCCTCCTGCTCGCGCACCACCCGCAGCTCGGCCGCCAGCGTGTGCCCCTCGGCTGCAAAGCTGTGCTCGTAGCCAAGCGTCGTTTCAAGATCGAGCTGGCGGTTGGTCTCCCTGGTCACCCGATCGCTCCGCCCGGTGAGTGCCTGGGCGGCGTCGAGGTCGCGGTAGAGGATGCTGCGGACTTCGGTCTCCCCCCGGGTGGTGAACAGATTTTCGAGCGAGAACCGGTCATGTTCGCCCGGCTGGTAGCCGAGAGTGCCGGTCAGAGTGTGCCCGGTCTGAATCTGGCTCCGGTTGCCCTGCTCATCCAGAAAGGTGATCGGCTCGAGAAACAGATTTTCCCGAAACAGCGACTCGGAGCGGGGCCGATTGTCCCGTAGAAAGCCGTAGCTGCCGAAGAAGGACAGCGGGCCATGCTGGAGCCCGACGTTGCCGCCTGCATCGACATGGCCGCGAGTCGAGCCACCGGCCGAGACCGCGCCGGTGGCGCCGGGATCGGCCTTCCGCTTGAGCACGATGTTGATGATGCCTGCCACCCCTTCGGGGCTCTCGCGCGCCGAGGGATTGGTCACCACCTCCACCTTCACCACCAGATCCGCCGGCAATTGGGCCAGGAAATTGCCGAGCTGCGCGGACTTGAGCGGACTGGGGCGGCCGTTGATCTGCACCACCACGCTGGGGTCGCCGCGCAGGCTGACGATGTTGTCGATATCCACATCGACGGTTGGGACGTTGCGCAGGACGTCGAGTGCGGTGCCGCCGGCGGTGGTGGGCATGTCCTGGACGATGTAACTGTTGCGGTCCGGAGCGAGTTGCACGGCCTGCTCCGGCGCCGAAACCTGGATCGGTGGCAGCTCGACCGCGGCAGCCGTCAGCTCGACCGTACGCAGATCGAAGTCCGCCGCGGCCGCCATGAGCGCGATCGCCGTGACCTCGAGGGGGCGGTAGCCGATGGCGCGGATCCGGGCGCCGTAGTGTCCGGGCGGAATTCCTCGAATGCGGAAGCTGCCATCGGCGCCGGTGAGGGCTGAGGCAGCCGGGGTGAGGGCATCGGCGGAGATCATCTCGACGTTGACTCCGCCGATTGGCCGGCGGGTGCCGGCGTCAATGATCCGACCGCGAATCCCGCCCGAAGGGGCAGAGGCACTGCGGATGGCGGGAGTGGTTTGAGCGCCGGCCCGGGTCAGGAGGACACAGTGCAGCAGCAGGACGGCAATGGTGCGGACCAGCACCCTCATCAATTGGCTCCGAAGGCATTCGTGGGTACGGCGGGCGCAGGCGGGACAACCTAACCAGCGAAGATGACACCAAGAGGACAGCGGGGAGGGAAGGCAGGGGTGTCACCTCATCCCGAGCGGAGCGAGGGACCCAGGGGGAGTTGATCGGACCCGGGCAGGGTGTTCCGAATCGGGAGTCGATCAGTGCGGGCAAGGCCCCTCGCTCGCTGCGCTCCCCCTCGCCTCGCGAGGGGCGGCGCCTCGGGATGAGGTGCGGTTGTAGTTTCGGTCCGCCCGTCCGCCCGTCCGCCCGTCCGCCCGTCCGCCCGTCCGACTGTCCGACTGTCCGACTGTCCGCCTGTCCGACGTCAGCCCGCCGCTTTTTCCACCCCCGCCACCTCCGCCACCACCTCCTCCACCTTTCCCAATCCCGTTCGCAATCGCAACAACTGCAGCCTGATATGCTCCAGTCCCTGGATTAGGCGCTGCCTTTGCTCCGCGGTCTGCTTCCTGGTCTCGGCCAGCTCATCGAGGATGGCGTTTCGCCTGGGATCGGCAGCTTCACCGAGCCCGGCGACCGGAGCGGTCTCCGCTTCGCGCAGCGCCCGGGCCAGCTCGGACTCACGCCGGCCGAGTTCCTCCACCCGGTGCTCGATCCGCTCGATCCCGGCGCGAGCGCCGGACAGGCTCTTCCGGACACTGCCGTCGAGTCCATCGAGTGCGGTCAGTGGTCCGCGCGCAGTATGCCCGGTGCTGGCCATCGCGCTGCCGACCGCTGAATTGAGCGGCAGCTTCCAGGCGGCCAGACGGAACAGGAAGCGCCCGAACGGGCCGCTCCAGAGCAGCTGTTCCAGCTTTTCGATCGGCGATCCCCTGAGGGGGCTGGTCATGATCGCCACAAACGCCAGGGCGATCATTGCCACCGACGCGGAAATCATCACGATGCCAGGGCGGGACACCCGGAACCCGCCGTCCGGCTTGACGAACCGCATGTGGGTCATGGCGTAGTACAGATTGAACGCGCCGATGGCGGCGGTCACGAATGCGCCGCGCAGCACCTGCCGCCACCGCTTGTATTCCGCCGGCACCGCCCGGATCTGGGCCCGGGCCGATTCCCCCTCCGCCGCGATGGCCAGCGATCCGCCCTTCACATCGGCCCAGGTGAATCCCTGGCGGAGCAGGTAGCGGGTTCGGCCGATCAACTGGATCGCGAATCCCCACATGAAGGCGATGAGGAACACGCACATGATGACGCGGTCGGCATTGTCGAAATCCCTGGGCCAGACCACGACCAGCATCAGGCTGAGAATGATCACGGCACGAATGGCCTGACTGGCGCGCTCATGATAGACCCGGATGGCCGGCGCCACTTCGGGCTGCGCCAGCCGCAGCGCATCATGCTCGGCCGCCAACTCTTCCCCCGAGGCGAATCGATCCGCCGGATTCTTGGCCAGCAGCTTGTCAATCGACGCGGCCAACGCATTGGGCAGATCGGGCCGCAGCGATGCGATAGTCGGCGGCACCTTGGTGATCTGCATCGCCAGCAGCGCCTGGGTCGAGTCGGCCTCAAACGGCAGCCGTCCGGTCACCGCAAAAAAGGCGACGATGCCCAGCGAGTAGAGATCGCTGCGGCCATCCAGCGGCTCGCCGGCGGCCTGTTCCGGACTCATGAACTGCGGCGTGCCGATCACCTCCCCGACCTGGGTCAGACCCGATGGCGTGGTGGTGCGCGCGATGCCGAAATCGGTGACCAGCGCCCGACCGGTGGCCCGCTCCAGCAGGATGTTGTCCGGTTTGATGTCCCGGTGAATGACCCCGCGGCCGTGGGCATACGACAGCGCCCACGCCACCTCCTGCAGCAGCTTGCTGGCCTCGGCTGGTCCGAGCGGCCCGGCGCGCCGGACCCGCTGGGTCAGGGTCTCGCCGTCGACAAAGGCCATCACGAAGCAGAGCATGGCGCCCCGCTCCTCGACCGCATGCACCGACACGATGTTGGGATGGGAAAAGCCGGCGGCGGTCTGGGTTTCGCGGAGAAACCGCTCGCGGAGTTCGGGACGCGCCGCCATCTCGGGCGGCAGCACCTTGATGGCCACCGGACGCTGCAGCGTCAGGTCTCTGGCCAGCAGGACCGTTCCCATCCCGCCTCTGCCGAGCTCACGCTCGATGGCGTAGCGATCGGCCAGCGCCAGGCGGACCTCTTCAAGCATCAGGGACTCACCGGGCCAGGGTGGAATTCATGTACGGGGTCTCACCAGTCACTTCACGATCGAGCACATCGTGGAGCCAGTCAGGTATGGTGACCACCGCGTCGATGGCAGGCAGCTCGATCTCGGCCAGCACCAGCTGGCGGTCGAGAAATTCGTCGATCTCCCAGAACAGATGGCCATCGGGAACCACGTGACGCCGCTTGCGCAGCCGGCGGCCCTGGGTCAGCGGCCACATGGCAAGGAAAATCTCGCCGTTGGTCTCGTCCTCGAATTCGTGGCGAGCCAGCCCCTTGCCCAGCTTCACGGTCCGATACCACTTCTCCCGGCCGTTCTCCTCCACTCGGCGCAACCGCTCCTTGATCCGCTCGCCGGGGATATAGCCCTGGTCCACCGTGAGGGTGCGGCGGCCAGGCAGATCGGGCATGACCGGCATGCCGCGCAACAGGTACTTCCGCTCGATCTCGAGCTCGGCGTCACTCACTGGTGGGCTTGAGCTCCGCGGCGCCCGGCGACGGTTTCCAGGGGTGTTTAGGCTCGAAGGTCCGCCAGAGCAGGGCAGAGAGTTGCCGGATCAGGACAAAGCCGGGGTTGGCGTGGATGTAGCTGTGGTCGCCCTGATTCTTCGTGATGAGGCAGAAGACGTAGTCACCGGAGGGGGCGTTGACCAGCACCACTTCGGAGCGGGAAGCGTCCACGAAGCCCTGCTTCGAGGCGGCCTGGATCCAGGGCGGCAGCTGCGACAGCGACTCGCCGTTCCAGTAGATCCGGGTCAGGTCGCGATACATCTCTTCACTGGCCGCGGGACTCACCGCCTTGCCTTCGCGGATCATGACCAGGAGCCGGGCCATTTCACGCGGCGTGGTCTGGCCCCAGCCGAAGTTCTTGCGGTTGTCCTGACGACCCGGGGTACGACTGTTGACCCGGGTCGAGTCGAAGCCGTGACTCGACAGCCAGTTGTTGATCGCCGTGCCGGTGCCGGCCAGGTACTGATTCCACAGTGCCGCGGTGTTGTCGCTGGTGGTGATCATCAGCATGATCACCCGACTCACCTCGACCTTGGTCGAATCCTTGAAGGAGCCCAGGATGTCGCCGCCTTCGTTGTCGGCCAGGGAATCGGTGTAGACCAGGGTGCTGTCGAACCGGAGCAGCCCCAGGTTGATCCGGTTGTAGACCCCGATCAGGATCGGAACCTTGACCATGCTGGCCGTCGGAAAGAGCTCGTCGGCCCGGATCTCGGCGCTCTTGCCGTTCTTGAGATTCCAGACGTAGACCCCCACCGTGCCATCGAACCCGGCCACCAGCGAGTCGATCGAGTGCTGCAGCCTGGCATCGTGGTGCGGCGCCGTCGATTGTGCCGAGGCCTGTTGGCACAGCAACGTCATGCCGAGGAGGGCAGGCAAGGCAATTCGGAATGTTGAGGGCATGCGAGAAGTTACCGCCCGGCAAGGGATCGAGCCATACCGTACTAGAAGGCAAGAAAGCGATGGCAGTTTTCGCATCGGAGCGACCCCGCTCCTCTCTCCTCTCCCCTCTCTCCGCAGTTTGGGCCTATCTTGAGGTCCGAGTCTCTTTGTGCCCCCCTGCCACCCCGCCCCCCGATGCCGCGTCCTCCACATCACATGCCAAATGGTCGTTTCCTAAACCCCTGGCCCGGTGGCGAAATCAAGGGATTTGCGGATTTGCTCAAGTGGGTGGTGGTTGACCGACTCAGAAATCCGCCGCCTCCCGATCCCGATCCGTCGTCACTACCGAGGACCAGTCCCAGGCTCGGTAACGCCGAGTCGGAGGGACGGCTGGCCTGCACCTGGCTGGGGCATTCGACCGTGCTGCTCGAGATGGCCGGAAAGAAGATCCTGACTGATCCGGTCTGGAGCGATCGGGCCTCGCCCATCACGTCGCTGGGGCCGAAGCGCTGGGTGCCACCGCAGTTGCCGCTCGCCTCGCTGCCGAAGCTTGACCTCATCCTGCTGTCCCACAATCACTATGACCACTGCGATCGGGCAACCATCGAATGGCTGGCGGAGCATCAGCCGGAAGCGCCATGGGTCTGCCCGCTCAAGCTGAGTCCGTTGCTGAAGCAGTTTGGAGTCCGGCAGGTGCAGGAGCTCGACTGGTGGGACGAGACCACGGTTGGTGGTGTCAAGGTGACCGCCACGCCGGCCCAGCACTTCTCATCGCGCAACTTCTGGGACCGCAACAAGACCCTGTGGTGCGGTTACACCATCGAATTCGGCAATCGGCGGACCTATTTCGCGGGCGACACCGCCTACCATCCCGAGTTCGGCCTCATCGGTGAGCGACTCGGCCCCTTCGACCTGATTCTGATGCCGATTGGTGCCTACGAGCCGCGCTGGTTCATGATGGCGGTACACTGCAATCCCGAGGACGCCCTCGCGGCGGTCAAGGATGTGACCGACTCACACCCCGGTTATCCGATGCCCTCTGTGCTGCCGATCCATTGGGGCACCTACAAGCTGACCGACGAGCCGATGGATGAGCCGCCGAGGCGGTTTGCTGAGCTGTGGCGGAAGGCGGGCTTTGCGGCGGAGCGGTTGTGGGTGCTGGGGCAGGGGGAGAGCAGAGTCATGGGGGGAAGTGGGGATGGGGGGAATTGATCGGGATACAGCGATCAGCGGTGTCCCGGCAGCGCCTGGTGTCACCCTTTGCGAAATCCTGTTCCGCGCTTCTTCAACTCCAGCTTGAGGATCTCGAGTGCCTTGGGTCCCATCCCGTGAAGCGCTGCGAGCTGCGATTCGGTGAACTTTGCCGCGTCAGCCACCTTCGTGATGCCAACCGAGGCAAGCGCTCGGCGCGCCGGCGCAGCGACACCGGGCGGAAAATCATGGCTTGGTCTGGTGGCCATCGAATCTCAGCCTGGCAAGGGATCGGCCCCCCCTCTTCCCGTAGGGGAAAGGAGCAGGGGGTGAGGGAGGCGGCGGACCGGCACAGAGGTCAGTCGGTTGAAACTCAACGGTAGGGCGAACGCGAGATTCGACCCGACCTTGCCGCCCGGGGCTTTTCCCCTCTCCCCACTCCCCTCTTCTCTCTACTTCTCTCTCCCAATCGTCAACTTGAACCCATCCGGATCGGTCATCGAGAAATCGCGGGTGCCCCAGGGCTGGTCCTTGGGCTGTGAATCGAGGACGCCGCCGCGGGCCTCGATGCCCTTGGCCAGGTGGTCAACATCCTGGGCCGTGGTGCAGTAGAGCCGGAATCCGACCCCCTTCTGGCGATCCCGCCCCTTGGCGAAATCATCCTGGCCGATCATGAACTCCGTCTTGCCGGCCTTGAGGGAAACGCCCATGAGGACATCGCCCTGCTTCCATTCCTCTGCCACGATCAGGCCGACCACGTCGCGGTACCAGGCCATGCTGAGCTGCAGGTTGTTGACGGTGAATGAAGGCATGGCCGCCCCGATCCGGATTGTCTCGGGCTTCTTGCGATTGTCTTTCGGCCGGGCCGCCGCCTTGGCGCGGGGCACGGCACGCTTGGCGGCCTTCTTCACCACCTGCTTCGCGGCCTTGGCCGGCTTGCGGGCCGGCTTCTTCGGGGCGGCCTTTTTCGCTGATTTCTTCTTCGTTGCCATAAGAGTTCTCCTTGGAGGTGCCGGTGTAGAACCAGCAATCTGGTTCGGGACGTAGGATTAGCGAAAGGGGCCATATTGATGGACGGATTGATGGATTGAGGGATTGGGGGGGTCCTGTGACCGGATGCCGGGATCTGCCCACAAATCCTTCAACCCTCAATCCATCAATCGGCCTGCCCCCCCGCCCCCCCGCCCCCCTGCCCCCCCACGGGGAACCTTTACAGCTTTCCCGGCCTTACAGCCCCGGTCAGCGCAGGCACCACTCACCTTTCAGGCGGCCATGAAGAGCTACTACGAGAAGCAGAACCTACCGATGGCAATGGTCCCCAAGCGGCCGGTGGTCAAGAGCCTGAAGGGGCAGAAGGCGCTGGTCACCGGAGCCAACAGCGGCATCGGCCGCTCCATCGCCCTGGCACTCGGCGCCGCCGGGGCGGACGTGGTGGTCAACTACGTCACCCGGCCCGAAGAGGCCGAAAAGGTGGCGGCGGACATCCGCCAGAGCGGCAGCAAGGCGATGATCGCCCAGGCGGACGTGAGCCAGGAGGACCAGGTCCAGGCCATGTTCGCCAGCATGCTGAAGGAGTTCGGCACTATCGACATCCTGGTCAACAACGCCGGTCTCCAGAAGGATGCCAAGTTCCATGAGATGACGGTGGCCCAGTGGGACCTGGTCATCAATGTGAACCTGCGGGGCCAGTTTCTCTGCGCCCGCGAGGCCATCCGCGAGTTCCTCCGGCGCGGGGTGAAGGAGGAGATTTCCACCGCCGCCGGCAAGATCATCTGTGTCAGTTCGGTGCACGAGGTGATTCCGTGGGCCGGCCACGTGAACTATGCCGCGTCCAAGGGCGGCGTCATGCTGATGATGAAGAGCCTGGCCCAGGAAGTGGCCGAGCACCGGATCCGGGTCAACAGCATCGCGCCGGGCGCGATCCGGACCCCGATCAACCACGAGGCCTGGAGCACGCCCGAAGCCTATCACGACCTGATGAGGCTCATTCCTTATAAGAGGATCGGCGAGCCGGAAGAAATCGGACGGGCCGCCGTCTGGCTGGCCTCGGACGATTCGGACTACGTAATCGGCACGACGCTGATGGTGGATGGGGGTATGACGTTGTACCCGGGGTTTGAGACGGGGGGCTGAACTGCCCGCATTGGGAACTGCAACTGCGTGAGAGGTAAGAGGTGAGAGGGATCCGTTTCCTCAACCGCATTTCAGACTACAACTGTCAATTCGAGTCCCGTCTCCTCACTCCAACTGAGGCGACGGGATTCTGCTTCTTAGGGGGAGTGCCCCACGCCACGGGCCCTGTCACCTCTCACCTGTCACCTGTCACCAATCACAGGTACGTATTGACAATGGCAACTACAACCGTAATATTACGCCTGTAGATCACCCGAGCGAGCCCAATATGCCTGAAGCCCATCAACTGACCGACCTCCAGATCGCCATCATGCGGGTGCTTTGGAGCAAAGGGGAAGCAACCGCCGTACAGATCTGGGAAGCCCTCAGGCCTGAACGGGGGCTGGCCCAGACCACCATCGCCACCATGCTCTCGCGTCTCGAAAAGCGCGGGGTCATCCAGCACCATGCCCGGTCCAGACAGTTCGTCTACTACCCGACGGTCACCGAGCCCGAAGTTCGCCGCTCGATGGTCAGCGAACTGACCGAGCGGCTGTTTGACGGCAATGTGGCCGAGCTGATGGCGCACCTGCTGTCGGCCAGGGAAATGAGCCAGGGAGACCTGGCCCGGGTTCGCGAGTTGATCGCCACGCACGAGACCACGCCGGAGAAGACCGATGACCAGCGCTGACCTGCTGAGCTGGCTGCTGACCTACGCGGCCCACAGCACCCTTCTCCTTGGCCTGGCCTGGCTGGCCAGCCGAAAGGTCCAGTCGCACGCCATCAAGGACCTGCTCTGGAAGACGGCGCTGATCGGCGGCCTGGTCACCGCGTCACTGCAGCGCTCCAACCTCTCGGCCCTCAACGGACTCGGCGTCCGCGTCGCGATGCCGGCCTCGGTCGCCGCAGCATTACCACAGGCGGATGCGCCGGTGTCGTCTAACCGGCTCAAGCCGACGACTCACCTGCCGCGGGCAACACAGTCAGCTGGTGATCAGTCTGGCGCAGTGAGTGTCTCTGCTGCTGACCCTGTGTCTCGGGTGACTCCAACTCCCAACTCCAAACTCCCAACTCCAGTCGTCGTCCTCGGAGTCTGGGGATGCATCGCGCTCCTGTTGCTCCTCCGATTCATCGCTTCACGCTGGCGGATGGCCAGGGATTTCGGCCGCCGCACCCGGGTACCTGATGGCGCGTTGACCATGACCCTGGCCGAGCTTCGGGTCGATGCCCGGATCCGGCGTCCGATCCGCCTGACCCAGGCTGCCGGCCTGTCGAGCCCGTTGGCACTCGGCGTGAGTGAAATCTGCCTGCCCGAGGCGGTGCTCACCGAGCTCGAGCCGGAACAGCAGCACTCGGTGCTGGCCCACGAGCTGGCCCACCTGGCCCGGTTCGATCCGCTGTGGCTCGATGTGGCCGGAGTCCTCGAGCGGGTCTTCTTCTTCCAGCCGTTCAATCGGCTGGCCCGGAAGCGGATCCAGGACGGGGCCGAGTATCTCTGCGATGACTGGGCGGTTCGCCGCACCGGGTCGGGCATCACGCTGGCCAAGTGCCTGGTGAAGGTGGCCGAATGGATGGAAGGCACTCCGCGTCCCGTGCCGGTGTCGGGCATGGCGGAGCATCGTTCTCAGCTGGTCTCTCGTATTCACCGTCTGATCGGGAATCACGCCATGCGTACCGGACCTCGCCCCCGCTGGTTGCTGCCGGCATCCGCCGTGCTGCTCGTTGCCACCGCCGCCTTTGCGCCGGGCTTCACCTCGCAGAATCGCACCAACTATTCGGCTGACCCGACGGGCGACGCGATGAGGCCCGCCATCCAGGTCTCGGACACTGATTCGACCGTCGCCACGCCGGCGCACCGGGAGCGGGTGCTGACCGAGCTACGAATGGAAGCCGATCGCAACGCGGTCCGGCATACCCGCACTTCCGCCTCCGCCCGGATCGCCGAGCTGCGTAGTGAACTCGACGCCCGTGCCATGACCCTGTCCCGGATCAACTCGGACGTCCGGCCAGCCCTGGCAATGACGCTCGACTCAAAGCTGCGTGGCGAGCTCGACATGGAGCGCGGCCGTCAGCGGGGTGACACCAACAGCGCTGCGGTTCCCGCCCTGCTCGAGGCGCTCAAGGATCCTGAAGTCATGGTCCGTCGGGCCGCGGCGCAGTCGCTGACCAACCTCGACGACATCCGCACCGTGCCCGGCCTGATCGAGGCGCTGCGCGACACCGACAAGGAAGTCCGCACCTCGGCGGCCCAGGGGCTGGGCAACCTGCACGACGAGCGGGCCATCGATGGGCTGATCGGGTTGCTCAAGGATGCCGATCCCGAGGTCCGGGCGGCGGCGGTAGAGGCGCTCGGTGAGCTCCACAGCCAGAAGGCGATTCCCGGGCTGAGCACCGCCATGCGGGATGACAACAAGGACGTCCGCCGGTCGGCCATCGAGGCGCTCAACAATATGGAAGCGCCGGTGCCGGTGGCGGCCCTGATCGCCGCGCTCAAGGATTCCGATGCCGAAGTCCGCCAGGCCGCCGCCAACGGCCTGGGTCGATCGGAGGACAAGAGTGCGGTGCGGCCGCTGATGGCGGTACTCAACGATCCGGTGGCCGATGTGCGGCAGGCGGCCGCCGATGCGCTGGGCAGCCTGCAGGATCCTCAGGCCGCCGATGCCCTTGCCGCTTTGTTGCGGGACAGCAATGCCGATGTCCGTGAGGCCGCCGCCGGCTCGCTGGGCAACCTGGAACTCAAGGTGGCGCCGGCAGCACTGTTCGACGCCATGAAGGACGCCAACCACGATGTCCGCCAGCGCGCCGCCAGCACCGCCGGACAGATCCAGGATGCCAAGGCCGTGCCGATGCTCAAGCTGCTGCTCGACGACACCGACGCCGATGTCCGTGAAGCCAGCATCGACGCGCTGAGCGAGATCAAGGACCGCGCGGCCCTCGACGCCCTGATCGGTGCGCTCAAGTCCAAGGATGCCAACGTCCGCAAGCGGGCGGCGGAAGCGCTGGGGCATCGGGAGGAATAAACCGGTTCCGGGTTCCGGGTACCGCGTACCGCGTAAACACACCTCATCCCGAGGAATTCTTCGCACAGCGAAGAAAGACGAGGGACCTCGCCGACCAAACCGGCAGTCTGCCGGCCACGATGTCGGTTGCCTGGGTCCCTCGCCGCGTTGCGGCTCGGGATGAGGTGCAGTTGCCCACGACCAACGACTAACGACTAACGACCCACGAGGGCTCCATGCGCGTCGCACTCCTCACCACCGCCGCCCTCGCCATCGCCGGCGCCGGCTACGCCGGTGGTTCGATGAATCATCCACACTATTCCCGCGGTGGCGGACCCGATTCCGCCCAGGTGGCCCGGTTCGTCACCGGACTCGGCGCCAGCGATCCGGCGGTCTGTGAAATGGCCGTCGACATGCTGGGCAATCACTGGGGCTGGAGCGGGCGGCGCTGGTCGGTCGGAGTATTCCACGACCGGGTGGTGACCGAAGCCGCCAAGGATACGGCCTCGAATCCGGTCGATGATCCGCGGGCGGTGCCGCTGCTGGCGGCTCGACTGTCCGAGGCCAATCCCTGCGTCCGACGGGCCGCCGCCCAAATGCTGGCCGAGAGCTCGCGTGGCGAGGCGGTGACCAGCCTGAGGACCGCCTTCAAGTCGGGCAATGCCACCGTGCGGGAAGCTGCCGCCTTTGGACTGGGACTCAACCAAGATGCGTCGTCCCGCGCCGAACTCGAGCGGGCGCTCAAGGATGCTGATCCGACGGTGGCCCGGATGTCCGCCTGGGCGCTGGGTTCGATGGAAGACCACGCCTCAGTCCCTGCGCTGCTCGGTGCGGTGGACGCGTCCGATCCCGCACTCCGGCGCGCCGCGATCTGGGCCCTCGGCGCCATCGAGGATCCCCGGGCGGTGCAGCCGCTGACGGCCAAGCTCAAGGATCGTGATGCGGGAGTGCGCGCCATCAGCGCCGAGGCGCTGGGGGGTATCGAGGACAAGGCGGCGGCGCCGGCACTGATCGTGGCTCTGGGTGACGCTGACCTGGGCGTGCGGAGAGCGGCGGTGGGAGCGCTGGGCGGCCTGGAAGATCCCCGCGCAGTCGAGCCGCTGGCCGCGCTGTTCAGCGACAATGATCCTGATCTGCGGGTCGGTGTCGCCGATGCATTGGGCTCGATCCAGGATCACAGGGCGGTGCCCGCCCTGATCCGTGGCCTCAAGGACAAGGATGGCGAGGTCCGGGCGGCATCGGCCCGGGCGCTAGGCTCGATTTCGGACCCCAAGGCTGCCGATGCACTGGCCTCGGCCATCAGCGATCCCGATGCGGACGTGAAGCATGCGGCCATCGACGCCATCGGCAGTCTCGACGACCTGCACAAGGTTCCGGCCGGATTGGTCTCCGCGCTGAAAGATTCCGACAAGGAGGTCCGCCAGTCGGCGGCCCACGCCCTCGGGCGGATCAGCGATCCGAGCACGGTCGGCGCGCTGGCCGCAGCGATGAGCGATCCCGACAAGGAGGTCCGCCAGGCAGCGGTCGAGGCGATCAGCGATATGGACGGATTGAAAAAGGCGCCGCCGGCCGTGGTGTCGGCCCTTAAGGATTCCGACAAGGAAGTGCGCCGGGCCGCGGCCCATGCGCTGGGCAGAATCGGAGACACCAGTACGCTCGGCGCGCTGTCCGCCGCCATCAGCGATCCGGATCATGAGGTGCGTCAGTCCGCCATCGAGGCCATCAGCAACTTTGATGACCTGCACAAGGCGCCCGCCGGTATGGTTGCCGCACTCAAGGATCAGGACAAGGAAGTCCGCCAGGCGGCGGCGCAGGCGCTCGGCCGCCTCGACGATCCGGCGGCCGCATCTGCGCTCGGCGCGGCGGTCAAGGATGACAATGCCGAAGTGCGGCGGGCCGTCGTGGAGGCGCTGAGCCGGCTCGACCATGGCGATGTGACGCAGTACCTCGTCGCTGCGATGAAGGATTCCGACGCCGAGGTGCGGCGAGCGGCCGCGGAGGCACTGGGGAATCGGAAGGACAAGGACTGAGCAGCCGTAGGCTGCGGTCGTTAGCCGTTAGCGAGCATGACTCATCCTGGGTGAGCGAAGGATCCCGCGCCGGCTTCGGGACTCTTCGCTCCGCACAGGCTGACAGCTTTTCCCCTCTCCGCTCTCCGCTCTCCGCTCTCCTCTCTTCTTTCTCCCGTCTCCTGTCTGCCGTCTCCCGGCTATTGACGTCCAGCGCATCGCGCCCCATCTTCCCCTGAACACTTTAGGGGAAGCAGATGCCAGCGGCTGATCTCGAACTCCTGCAGGGCACCCTCGACGTCATGGTTCTCAAGGCCCTCCTGTTCGGCCCAAGGCACGGCTACGCCGTGGCGCGGTGGATCCGGGATACCACCGACGATTCGCTGCAGATCGAGGAAGGGGCGCTGTATACCTCGTTGCACCGGATGGAAAAACGGGGCTGGGTCGAGTCCACCTGGGGCGCTTCCGAAAACAATCGCAAGGCCAAGTTCTATCAGCTCACCGGGGCAGGGCGCCGGCAGCTGACCTCCCGCACCAAGCTGTGGGCCCAGTACGCGCTGGCGGTGTCCAAGGTGCTGGAGGCGACGGGAGAGACGTAAGAATGATGGGGGGGCAGGGGGGCAGGGGGGCGGTGACACCTCATCCCGAGCGCAGCGAGGGATCGCTACAGGAACGGGGTGTGTCACGCCTCGCGCAGCCGTAGCCCCTCGCCTAGCGAGGGGGCAGGTCTCCCGCGGCGAGACAGTTCTCGTCTCTGGGCGGCTGGTCCAAGGCATTGAGTTACATGGTTGATGAATTGACGGATTGCAGGATTCATGGATTTGGGGGCATCCAGCGGTCTCCGGCTTGAACCCCCAAATCCTGCAATCCATTAATCCAAAAATCAGGAGCAACGACTGCCGCCCATGAGCCGGTTTCCCGGAGTCAAACGCATCCTCCACTTCGCCTTCGGGCGGAGCGGACTCGAGCGTGAAATCGACGAGGAGATTGCGTTCCACGTGGAGCGAACTGTCAACGAGCTCGAGAATCGCGGAATGACAGCGGCGGCGGCACGGTCCGAGGCGGCGCGGCGGTTCGGGGACATGGCAGGGTATCGGAAGAGATTGACGGCACTCGGAACCGGACGTCGAGCCCGTGAGGAAAGGATCGAGCGGATGGATATACTGAAGCAGAACCTGGGGTATGCCTGGCGCGGCATCCGTCGCGCACCCGGCTTCACGATCATGGTGGCGCTCACCCTCGGGCTCGGCATCGGGGCCAACGCCGCGATGTTCGGCATCATTGACCGCCTGCTGCTCCGGGCGCCCGATCATGTCCGCAACAGCGACGAGGTGCGGCGGATCTTTGTCAGCCGGACCTTTCTCGGTGCGCCCAGCGCGCAACAGGAAATGCCCTGGCTCGACATCCAGGACCTGGCCGCGGCGAAGCATTTTGATCAGCTCGCGGTGTACGCCGCCACTAGCCTGACCTACGGCGCGGGGGAGCGAGCCAGAAAGCTTCCCGCGGTCCTTGCCACCCCCAACTTCTTCCCCCTGCTCGGCACCGCGCCGGCCCTCGGTCGCTGGTTCACTCCGGCGGAGGATTCGATGGCGCTGGGCAGCAGTGTCGTGGTGCTGGGCTATCGGTTCTGGCAGCGCGAGTTCGCCGGCGATCGCGCGGTCATCGGCCGGAAGCTGGCGATTGGGAAGGGGCAGTACGCAGTCGTGGGCGTGGCGCCTGACGGGTTCACCGGGGTCGATCTGGAGGCGGTGGATCTCTGGCTGCCGCTACACCCCGCTTCTGGCGAAGTCATCTCCGGCTCGTGGCAGACCAGTCGGGGCTTCTACTGGCTCTCGGCCATTGCGCGACTCAAGTTCGGGGTCACCGATGCCGCGGCCAGCGCCGAGGCGACCGCGCTGCACCGGCAGGGGCGGATCAATGATCGGCACTACGATCCCAAGGCCACCATCGTGCTTGGCTCGCTGATCGCGGCCCGGGGGCCGAATGCCTCCTCCGAGGGGAAGATATCACTCTGGCTCGCCGGTGTCGCGGTCGTTGTCCTCCTGATCGCCTGCGCCAATGTGGCCAACCTGCTGCTGGTCCGGGCCATCCGCCGGCGCCGTGAAATCGCCGTGCGACTCGCGCTCGGTGTGAGTCGCGGCCGACTGATCGGCCACCTGCTGACCGAAAGCCTGCTGCTGTCACTCATCGGCGGAGCGGGCGCGTTAGTGCTGGCGGCGTGGGGCGGCCAGGTCATCCGCAAGTTCCTGCTGCCCCAGGTGGCGTGGCAGAGTTCCGCGCTGTCGGGGCGCATCGCGCTGTTCACCATGGCGGCGGCCCTCGCGGCGGGGCTGGTCGCCGGGCTGGTTCCCGCACTGCTGGAGAGCCGTCCCGATCTGATCCGATCGCTCCGCGCGGCCGGCGGTGGAGCGGGGCGGCGCAGCCGCCTCCAGGTTGGTCTCATGATTTTCCAGGCGACGCTTTCCGTTGTGCTTCTCGTCGGCGCCGGTCTGTTCGTCCGCAGTCTCAACCAGGTCAGGTCCCTCGACCTCGGCATGCAGCCGGATCGCGTGCTTCTGCTCCAGCCGGAATTCTCCTCCGATTTGAGCGACGCGAATGCGATGGCCGTCTTCGAACGAGCCCGCCAGCGACTGGCCGCCATGCCGGGAGTCGAGCAGGCGTCAATCTCGACCACGGTGCCATTCCTCTGGAGCTGGGCCACCCGTCTCAGTGTGCCGGGCCTCGACAGCCTGCCGCGGGTAAGCTCGGGCGGACCGTACATCAACGCCGTCGATGCCAGCTACTTCGCCGCGTTGGGCACCCGCCTGATCAGCGGCAGGGTGTTCACCCAGGAGGACCGGAAGGGATCGGCGCCGGTCACCATCGTCGGCGCCGTGATGGCGAAGAAATTCTGGCCCGGCCAGCCTGCTATCGGCAAGTGCATGAAGATCGGTGGCGACACCATGCCCTGCAGTGAGGTCGTCGGGGTGGTGGAAGATGCCCGCCGGCAGGACCTGCTGGGTGAGGAAACGCTGCAGTACTACACACCGATCGCACAGGCGGTCGATCGAACCGCTCCGGCCGCAATCCTGGTCCGGCCCCGAGGGTCGCTCGAGGCGCTGACGCCAGAAATTCGGCGGGTCATGACGGAAGTGGCACCGGAGCTCCGCTATGTCCACATCCAGTCGTTGCAGGAACTGGTCGATCCCCAACTCGCCTCGTGGCGGCTCGGGGCCGTGATGTTCGCGTTGTTCGGCGGGCTGGCGCTGCTGGTCGCCGCGGTGGGACTGTACAGCCTGATGGCGTGTCACGTGGCCGAGCGCACCCAGGAAATCGGGGTCCGGACCGCCCTCGGCGCCTCGATGCGGGATATCGTGCGACTTGTTGTGCGGGACGGTGTGATCCTGATCCTGTCGGGAATGGGGCTCGGTGCCGTCGTGGCGCTGCTCAGTGCGCCAGCGGTCGAACCGTTCCTGTTCGGAGTCACGCCGCGCGATCCCCTGGTCTTCGGCCTGGTGCTGATCACCCTGTTCGTCGTGGCGCTGCTGGCCAGTGCCATTCCCGCCTGGCGAGCCAGCCGAGTGGATCCGCTGGTGGCGCTGAGAGCGGACTGAGGCGGGGCAGGGGGGGCAGAGGGGCAGACGAGTGCCGCATGGGTACCTGATCCCGAGCGCAGCGAGGGGTCGCATCGGCGATGGGGTGTGCACGCCTCGCGAAGCCGCATCCCCGAGCCGCCGCCCGTCGCGCAGCCAGGGGGAACGAGGAACCTGCTCCACCGGTATCGAGGATCGCGCCGTAGAGCCTTGATTCAACACCGCCCTACGGCGCATGGCGCGTCCGCCCGCCCTCTCGCCCACCCGCCGGCGAGTCCTCAGCCAATCCGGACTTACCAGTTGAACCGAAGGACGGGGCTCCTAATCGATGAGTCCGTCTCGCTTTAGCTCCCAACATCCGGTGGGGGGGGCGCGGGCCGCCCCCCCCCCCGCAGGTTGGTGCATAGGCGGCGCCCCACCCCCCACGCCCCCCCCCCCCCCCCCCCCGCCAGGGAC
>JBEPVA010000048.1:0-20337 GCA_041691295.1 Gemmatimonadota bacterium | reverse complement strand
ACCGTGACCCGCTTGGCTTCGGTTGGATGGGCGGTGAGCGTGGGCCTGACCTGCAGGCGGCTCAGCAGCCCCCGCACTTCACTAAGAGGAATCCCGTCCCGGGCCGCATCATGAAACACCTGGCCAAAGGTGCCGCGAACCGTTTCCAGACCGCGGACACTCTCAACCTGGCGGCGCCGGCGCATTGCCGCATTCTGCTCGGCAATCGAGAGCAGTTGGAACCAGATGCCCTGGGCCCTCAGCAGTGCTTCAAGGGTGCCAGTGGGGGTGTTCGGAGGGAGTGGCTGGCCGGCCAGGATCGGGACAATGGCAGGCTCGCTGGCCCGCACCACATCGAGCAGGATATTGAACAGCAGCTCAGCGACTTCCGAGGCGTAGGCCGCCGCGCTCGCGGCCAGGGGGTCGGTCGAGGCGGGAAGCTGCTCCGCGGCGAAGGGATGCTGGGCGTCCGGCGTCACACGACCCGGTCACGCACCGGCTTCCCGGCAAAGAACAGTCGCAGGTTTTCGAGCGCCCGCATCCCCATCGCGATCCGGGTATCGGTCGTGGCACTGCCGAGGTGGGGAAACAGTACAACGTTGTCCATTGTGAGCAGCGCCGGCGTGACCGCCGGCTCCTTCTCGAATACGTCGAGGCCGGCCCCCGCAATTGTGCCGGCCTGCAGCGCGGCAACCAGCGCCGCTTCATCAACCACATCCCCGCGGGCGGTATTGATCAGGAAGGCGCCACGCCGCATCCGGCCCAGGCGGGCGGCATTCATGAGATGCCGGGTCTCGGACGTGGCGGGACAGTGCAGCGAGACGAAATCGGCCTCGGCCAGCACTTGGTCGATCGTGTCCCTTCCCTCCGCGCCAAGCGCGGCGGCCTCGTCGGGCTTGGGAGGATAGGGATCCTGGAAGATCACGTTCATCCCGAAACCATGGTGGGCCCGCCGGGCTACCGCCCTGGCAATGCGCCCCATGCCGATCAGCCCCAGGGTCTTGCCACTGACCTTGGTGCCCAGCATCTGGGTCGGCCGCCAGCCGGTCCACTGTCCACTCCGAACGTAGCGCTCCCCCTCCCCTGCCCGGCGCGCCACCATCAGCAGCAGCGTCATCGCGATGTCCGCGGTGTCATCGGTCAGAACATCAGGAGTGTTACTGACCGTGAGGCCGGCCGCCTTGGCCGCAGCGGTGTCGATGTGATTGAAGCCCACGCCAAAATTGGCCACGATCCGCGCCTTGCGCCCGGCCACACCCAATACCTCGGCCGTGAGCTTGTCGGTCACGGTGGGCAGCAGGCCATCGGCGCCCTGCAGCGCCGCCTTCAGTCCATCGGCATCGAACGGCTGGTCATCGACATTCAGGACGGCGTCGAAATCCTTCCGCAGCTCGGCCTCGACTGCGGCCGGCAGCGTGCGGGTGACGACGATCCGGGGGCGACTGCTCACTGGGCCACCATGACCCGTTTGGAACTGGTTGCCAGCGCCTGGGCGATGGCCTTGCCCAGCTCGGCCGGACTCACCGCCACCGTCAGGCCGGCGGAGCGCATGATCTCGGCCTTCTCGGCCGCACTGTCGCCAAAGGCGGAGATGATGGCGCCGGCATGCCCCATCCGGCGGCCTTTGGGCGCCGTCAGTCCAGCGACATAGCCGACCACCGGCTTCTTCATGTTTTCCTTGACGAACATCGCGGCCTCGGCTTCCTGGGGACCGCCGATTTCCCCGATCATCATCACCGCTTCGGTTTCCGGATCGGCCTCGAACAGTGCCAGCGTGTCCATGAAGGAACAGCCGTTCACCGGATCTCCGCCGATACCGACGCTGGTAGTCTGACCGATGCCGAGCGCATTCATCTGGGCGGCGGCTTCGTAGCCCAGCGTCCCCGACCGGGTGACGACCCCGACGGTGCCCCTGGAGTAGATGTGCCCGGGCATGATCCCCAGCATGGCCTTGCCGGCGCTGATGATCCCGGCGCAGTTGGGGCCCACCAGCGTGGTCCGCTTGTCCTTCGGGTACCGGAGCAGGTAGCGCTTTACCATCATCATGTCCTGGGCCGGCATCCCGTCCGTGATGCAGCAGACCAGTCGGAGCCCGGCATCGGCCGCCTCCATGATGGCATCGGCACAGAATGGCGCCGGGACAAAGACGATGCTGGCCTCGGCTCCGGTGTCCCGCACCGCTTCCTTCACGGTGTTGAACACCGGCAGGTCAAGATGCCGAGTGCCGCCTTTGCCCGGCGTGACGCCGCCGACCACCCGGGTGCCGTAGGCGATCATCTCCCTGGCGTGAAAGGTCGCCTTATCGCCGGTGAAGCCCTGGACGATGACCTTGGTCGTTTCGTCGATCAGCACGCTCATGATGTTCCTCGGGATTCGTCCCTCAGTTTTTCGCGCCCTTGTACGCCGCCACCACCTTGTCCGCCGCTTCCGCCAGCGAATCGGCGCCGATGATCGGCAGCCCGCTGTCGGTGATGATCTTCCGGCCCTCGGCCTCGTTGGTGCCGGCCAGCCGCACCACCAGGGGCACCTTGAGCCCGACTTCCTTGACCGCCTGCACGACGCCGGTGGCCACCCAGTCGCAGCGGTTGATCCCGGCAAAAATGTTGACCAGGATGGCGCCGACATTCTTGTCGCTGAGCACCAGCCGGAAGGCCGCCGCGACCCGCTCCGGCGAGGCCCCGCCGCCGACATCCAGGAAATTGGCCGGCTCGCCGCCGGCATGCTTGATCATGTCCATCGTGGCCATCGCCAGACCGGCGCCGTTGATGATGCAGCCGATCTGGCCGTCCAGCGCGACGTAGTTGAGCCCATGCTCGGCGGCCTGGGCCTCCCGGGGGTCCTCTTCAGCGTAATCGCGCAGCTCGGCCACATTGGGCCGGCGAAACATCGCGTTGTCGTCAAAGGTCATCTTGGCGTCGAGTGCCAGGACCCGTCCGTCTCCCGTCAGCACCAGCGGGTTAATCTCGACCATGGTGGCATCGAGGTCGCGAAAGGCGCGATAGGCCCCCAGCATGGTGGAGACCGCACCACTGATCTGCTTGGCGGTCAGCCCCAGGCCGAACGCCAGCTCGCGGGCCTGGAACGCCTGCATCCCGACCGCCGGCTCGATCACCTCGCGCAGAATGCTCTGGGGCTTTTCGCGGGCAATTTCCTCGATTTCCATCCCGCCCTCACGGGCCGCCACCACCATGATCCGTTGGCTCTTCCGGTCCAGCACGAAGCCGAGATACAGCTCACGTTCAATCTGGACAGCGCCTTCGATATAGAGGCGATGAACCACCCGGCCCTCCGGGCCGGTCTGGTGCGTCACCAGCCGCTTGCCCAGCAGTTCCTTGGCGGCGTTGCGGACTTCATCCTCGGAACCGCAGATCTTGATCCCGCCCGCCTTGCCGCGGGCGCCGGAGTGAATCTGCGCCTTGACCGCCCACTTGCTGCCGCCGATCTCGGCCGCCCGGTAGACCGCCTGCTCGGGGCTGTACGCCACCCCGCCGCGGGGTACCGCGACACCGAACCCGCTGAGCATTTCCTTGGCCTGGTATTCGTGGATGTCCACGGTACGACACTCCTTTGGGCTTCGAGACGGCCGAGCGTCCAGAGTCGAGAGTCAGCACGGAAAGGACTCTGACTCTCGACTCTAGACTCGCGACTTCTCCGCAATCACCCGCGCCATATTCACCACGTTTTCCGCCATCCTCGCCGAGGCGGCGTCGATCATCCGGCCATCGAGCTGGGCGGCGCCCTTGCCGGCCTTGGCCGCTGCTTCCAGCGCGATCAGGATCCGCCGGGCCTTGTCCACCTCAGCCGGTGGCGGAGTGAACACCTCGTTGGCCAGATCGATCTGGGTTGGATGGATGGCCCACTTCCCTTCAATACCGAGAGCGGCCCCGCGCCGGGCGGCCGCCCTGTATCCATCCGGATCCTTGAAATCCCCAAACGGTCCATCGATCGGCCGCAGGCCGTAGGCTCGGCAGGCCACGATCATCCGACACAGCCCGGCGTGCCACTGGTCGCCGGGGTAGTCCGGATTGAGCCCCCCGATATTGACCGTCCGGGCCCGGAGACTGGCGGCGTAGTCGGCCACGCCGAAGTGCATGGCCTCCAGGCGGCGGCTGGACTGGGCAATGGTTTCCACATTGGCCATCCCGAGGGCGGTCTCGATCAGGACATCGATCCCGATCCGATTGGTGATCCCTTTGGCGGCTTCGATCTGGGTCAGCAACGCGTCCGTCAGATAGACATCGGACGGCGTGCCGACCTTCGGCACCAAGACCACATCGAGCCGGTGACCGGCCTGCTCGATGACATCAACCATGTCGCGATAGAAGTAGTGGGTATCGATACCGTTGACCCGGACGCAGATCGTCTTGCCCCGGGCCTGCCAATCGTGTTCGAGCAGCCCCTTGATGACGTTGAGTCGGGCCTGTTCCTTGTCGGCCGGCGCCACCGCGTCTTCGAGATCGAGAAAGACGTAGTCAGCCGGGCCCTCCAGCGCCTTGGCAAACATTCCCGGATTGGTGCCGGGCACCGCCAGCTCGCTGCGCTGCAGGCGACCCCGTGCCGGTTCGAAGCGGGCGTGACTCATCGAGCGGCAGCGGCGGTGGCTCGGCCTTCGGGCGCCTTGGCGGGGGCATCGGGAAGGGCGACCACCGGCCGCCCGGGAATTGCCGCGGCGCTGGTGCGCCAGTACTCGGTCGCAGCCGCGACGCCGCTGCCGGGCACGATCGGAATTCCCACATCACGCATGGCCATCTCGGCGCCGGCAAGGCCACTCACCAACATGAGGTCGTTCAGATCTCCCATGTGCCCGATGCGGAACAGCTTGCCGGCCATCTTGTTGAGTCCAGCGCCGAGGGCAAGGTTGTACCGCCGGTAGGCCACATCGATCACGTCAGCGCCATTGAACCCGGCCGGAACCATGATGGCACTCACGGTATCGGAATACCACTTGGGCTCGCGGGCACACAGCTCGAGGCCCCATGCCTTGACCGCACGACGAGTGCCTTCAGCCAGCCGATGGTGCCGGGCATAGACGTTTTCGAGACCCTCTTCCAGCAGAATGGCCAGTGATTCGCGCAGACCGTATAACATCGGGATCGAAGGCGTGTAGGGGAAGTAGCCGGTACCATTGGCCTTGATCATGTCACCGAAATCGAAGAAAACCCGGGGACACTTGGCCGTTTCGCGACGGGCCAGCGCCTTGGGGCTGGCGCAGACGATGCCGAGTCCGGCCGGCAGCTGCAGTCCCTTCTGCGAGCCCGTGACGGCCAGGTCCACGCCCCACTCGTCAAACCGGAAATCGATGCTGCCCAAGCCGCTGACGCTGTCGACATACAGCAGCGCGGGGTGCTTGGCCCCGTTCATTGCCCTGCGGACCGCACCGATGTCGCTGGTGACACCAGTGGCGGTTTCGTTGTGCACGATCATCACGCCCTTGATCGTGTGACCGGTGTCCGCGGCCAGCCGGGCCTGGATCTTGTCCGTGGGCGCCCCTTCGCCCCACTCGACGTCGATGACCTCGACATCGAGCCCGATCCGCTCGGCCAGGTCGATCCAGAGCAGGCTGAACTGCCCGAACCGGCAAGCCAGCAGCTTGTCGCCTGGCGAGCAGGTATTGGCCAGTGCCGCTTCCCAGCCGCCGGTGCCGGTGGCGGGAAAGACGAATGGCTGGCCGCTCTCGGTCCGGAAGATCTTCTTGAGATCCCGGAAGATCTGCAGTGGCAGCTCGGGAAACTTCGACGACCGGTGATCCTCCGAGGGAACGTGCATCGCCCGCAGGATCCGGTCGGGAATGTTGGTCGGTCCGGGCACGAAGAGGTGGTTGCGGCCGGGCATGCGATGAGTCCTTTGCGCTGGAGTAATGGGTGCGAAAGCTCCGGGCTCTCGCGCGAATCATGGTGGACGGCCATCTTACCGACCGCACTCACCTCTGGAGCGGGCGTCTCGTGGCACAATCCCCAACGGCCGCCTCGCGGCGGACGCTGCTGGAAGAGCTGTATGCTGCCGCCGTGGCCGCGGCCGCACCGGGCCCGGCGCTGGGACGCGCCCTTGCTGCCCATCGACCAGAGTCCACCCGTCGAGTCTTCCTGCTGGCACTCGGTAAGGCCGCCAGTCCGATGGCCGCCGAGGCGGTGCGGCGCCTGCAGAGCTGGGACCTGGCGCCAGCGGGAGGCTTGATCGTCAGCGTGGTTGCCGATCGTTCCCCGCACCCTTCGCTCACCTCGGTGGCCGGGGATCATCCCCATCCCGGCGCCGGTTCGCTTGCCGCCGCGGAGGCCGTCGCTGACCTCGCCCGCAGCGTCACCGCCGAGGACGAAGTCTGGGTTCTGCTGTCAGGTGGCACCACCAGTCTGATCGCCGCGCCCATCGATGGAATCCCGGCCGACGACCTGGTTCGCCTTTACGATCAGCTACTGGGCTCGGGGCTCGATATCGCCGCGATGAACCAGATCCGCAAACGATTTTCCCGCTGGGGCGCCGGCCGTTTGGCGTCGGCCCTCAGGCCCGCACGTGTGAAAAATTTCACAATCTCCGACGTCATCGGTGACGACCTGGCGGCCATCGGTTCGGGCCCCTGCGTTCCGGATAAGTCGAATGCTAGTGACGTGCGCCGCGCCCTGGCTGGCGCGAACCTCTGGGACCTGATCCCCGCATCGGTACGGGATGCCCTGGAGGCTGTACTCGGAGGCCGCGCACCGGAAACTCCCAAACCGGGCGACCCTGCGTTCACGAATCTCGAGGTACAGATCGTGGTCAGCAACGGGCTGGCGCTCAAGGCCGCCTCCGAGCGCGCCATTCAGCTTGGGCTCAGCCCCCGGATCCTTGAAACCGGCTTGTCTGGTGAGGCCGCACCCACGGGCCGACGTTTGGCCGAACTGCTTTTAACCTACGCCGAAGGGTCCTCCCCGCAAAGGGGGGGGATGCATAAAGATACATTTTGCCTTATATGGGGCGGCGAAACCACCGTCACCCTGGGTGCCTCAGCGGGGGTCGGCGGTCGGAATCAGGAGCTGGCGCTGGCGGCAGCCGAGGTGCTGGCCGGACGGGGCGGAATCGGGATTTCGCTGATGTCGGCGGGCACTGATGGCCGAGATGGACCCACCGATGCGGCCGGTGCCATTGTCGATGAGGGGACCTGGCCCGCCGTCGTGGCTGGCGGCCGTGACCCGGCTGCCGACCTGGCCGGTCACAACAGCTTTGCCGCCCTCGAGCGCGCCGCAGCATTGATTCCGGCCCGGTTTACCGGTACCAACGTCATGGACATCGTGATCGGTCTCAAGCGGTAGCGCTCGGCTGCTCAGCAGTTCTGGTACTTCCAGTTGCGCTGCTTTCCAGCTGAAACCCAGTCGATGGTTGTGGTCAGGCGCCGTTCGCGGGTCGTGGCGGTCTTGGCCTCCTCAAGCCAATCCACGTACTCGCGCCGCGCACTCGGGCTGAATGTCTTGAACACCGCCGCGGCCTTTGGGTGGCGTTTGAGCGCTGCGGCCAGGTCTGCGGGGGTGCTGGGCGGCGGTTTGGGTGCGCCTTTCGGCTTGGCCACCTTGGTGCCAACCTCATTGAGTGTCACGGCCTGTTTGATATACCCCTTGAGCACGGTATCAGACGGCAGATCCGAAACCGCCTTCAGTCGTCCGAACTGCCCCATCGCCTCGGCGTTCCGGCCTTTGGCATCGAGAATCAATTTTCCTTTCCAGAAACCGAAGGTCGCGTGCTCCTTGAACGCCGCCATCCCGCACAGAATCCCATGATAAGTGAAGGAGGGCATGCTCCACTTCACGGTTTCTTCGACGTCGGGACAGGCTTGGTGTACCAGCGCTCGAAGATGGCGGAGGATCGGCTGGGCGAATGGGGCTGACCTGGCGATGTAGGCGTCGATGCGGGGATCTTTTTTCGGCATGTGGCGCTCGGGCGGGTCGGGTTGTTGGCTGTTGGAACGACGGAACGACGGAACGACGGAACGACGGAACGACGGAACGACGGAACGACGAGAGAATTTATGACCGATTTCGTTGGCTGGCGAGGAGCACGGCCTCCAACACACTTCTTGTCCCTCGAGCCTCTTGCCCCGCCTCCCGTCTCTCGTCCCTCGACCGCCTACGGATGCAGCGGCAACGCCGGGTGAAAATCCCGCCCCAGGATCACTGTGACGTCCACTCGCCGCAGGGTGTCGAGCGTCAGCGCCACCGTGCCGACTCCCAGTGCCGAACGGGCCCGGTCGGCAGCACTCCGGGCATCGGGCCGGCGGGCGATGACCCGGGTGACCGCCCCGCCTGCGGTATCTCCGTTGCCAAACAGGACGACGTCGAAACCGTTCTGCCGCAGGACCCGGGCACCGAGTCGGGCCAATCCCGGAGTTCCGGCGCCATTCAGCACTTCGACAGTGATCCGGTCTTCGGCGGAAGGAACCGGATAGGCATGCGCCGGCCCGCGGTCCGGAGACCGGCAGGCCAGCACCAGCAATAGAGAGGAAAGCGTCCGACCGATTGCGGTCAGACCGATTCGGTGGCGGGGCGGGTAAACAGGCTGTTCCAAAAGCGGATGGTAGGCTCGGGGATTGGAAAACCGGACTGGACCAGCCGAGCCATGCGGGCCTTGGCCACCTCGCGGAGCACTCCGCTCGAATCACGCGAGAAGCGATCGGCCAGTTCTGCCCGGACCTCGCGATCATGAATGCGACCCGGCTCCAGAAAGTCGGCGCAGTACAGCACCCGGCCGACCATGTCCCACTCGGCCAGCCCGACGCTGTGATAGCGGACGGCGTCGAGGACCCCGCGATCGCCTTCGCCACTGGTCTTCGCCAGCGCCGCGCTGGCCGCACCATGTCGCAATACCAGTGGACCGACCGCCGATGGCGCCCAGCGTTTCAAGTCATCCTCGGAGGCATCCCGGACCGCGTCATGCAGCCAGACGGCCCTGAGCCAGCGATTGCGCTCGGAGTCCGGGACCCCCATTTCCTCGGCCCATCGGGCAACCAGGGCGGCCACTCGCTCGATGTGCTTGAGCCGCTCGTCACTCACGATGGCCCAGGCCGGCAGCGTGGGCCGCAACCCTGGCGCCGAATGCCGAGGAGGACGAGGTGCCGTCATGAGCGCACCGGGCAGTGGATAGATATGATGTTCACTCCGAAGTCGACCCCAGAATAACATTATCAAGTAACCGGGTTGTTCCTGACCGGACCGCAAGAGCGATGATCGTGCCAACTCTGGCGATTTCAACCGGTTGCAACGTTTCCGGGTCGACAATGGCGAGGTACTGGATTTCCAGCCCCTCAGTGGCGCTCAGGCCGTCCAGCACCAGTTGACGGAGCCGTTCCGGGTTCTGTTCTCCCCTGCCCCAGGCCTTGGAGGCCGTGAACAGCGCACGGCTGATGGCGGTGGCGCGACCCCGGGGCCCGGAATCCAGATAAGCGTTGCGGCTGCTCAACGCCAGACCGTCGGATTCGCGCACCGTCGGTACCATCACGATGTCGATCGGCCAGTCCAGATCGGCCACCATCCGCCGGATCAGGGTCAGCTGCTGGACGTCCTTCTGGCCGAAAATGGCAACGTCAGGCTGCACCTGATTGAAGAACTTGGCGACTACAGTCAGGACGCCGGTGAAATGACCCGGCCTGATTTCACCTTCCCAGCGCTCAGCCGAATGGCCCGGAACAACCCGGGTCTCGGAGCCCGGCGGATACATCATGTCAACCGTCGGCGTGTACAGCGCGTCGACCCCGCTCTCGCTGGCCAGGCGGGCGTCGCGCTCGAGGGCCCTGGGGTAGCGTGCGTAATCCTCGGTCGGTCCGAACTGCAGCGGATTGATGAACAGGCTCATCACCACCCTCGGAGCCCGGCGCCGGGCCTCGGCCACCAGCGCCAGATGGCCGGCGTGCAATGCACCCATCGTCGGCACCAGTGCAATCCGTTGCTCGGCACGGCGGGCGGCGGCCGTCCAGCTCCGCAGCTCCGCGATGGTGGACAGCCGGATCATTCGAAGCTGTGATCCTTGCCGGGGTAGCTGCCGTCCCGCACTTCGGCGCCGAACTGGCGGGCGGCATCACGGACCGTGTCGGCCAGGCTGGCATAGTGCTTCAGGAACCTGGGTGCGAACCCCTCGTTCAGTCCCAGCATATCGTGCAGCACCAGCACCTGACCATCGCACCCGGGCCCCGCACCGATGCCGATCGTGGGGATGGTCAGCGCGGCCGTGATCCGCTGGGCGAGCGCCGTCGGCACCAGCTCAAGCACGATGGCCTGGGCGCCGGCGGCCTCGACCGCGCGGGCATCCTCGATCATCCCCCTGGCCACCGCTTCTTCCCTGCCCTGCACCCGGTAGCCGCCAAGGGTGTTGACCGACTGAGGGGTCAGGCCCAGGTGTCCCATGACCGGGATCCCGGCCTTCACCATGGCTTCGATGGTCGGCGCCAGGTAGCGGCCGCCCTCGACTTTCACGCCGTGGGCGCTGGATTCCTGCAGGATCCGCCCGGCGTTGCGTACGGCTTCCGCGGCCGAAATCTGGTAGGTGAGAAACGGCATATCGACCACCACCAGCGCCCGGCGGCTGCCGCGGCGGACCGACGCGGCGTGGTAGATCATCTGGTCGAGCGTGGCGCTCAGGGTGGTCTCGTGTCCAGCCAGCACCTGGTTGACCGAATCGCCGACCAGCAGCACATCGGCCAGGTCGTCGAGCAGCCGGGCAAACAGCGCGTCGTAGCAGGTCAGCACCACGATCTTCTGGCTCGCGCGCTTGCGGGCGGCCAGGTCGAGAAAGGTTACGGCACGGCCGTCGGTCAGCGGCGGCTGGCTCATCAGGCGGGCTCCGGTTTCCTGACCAGGGTGGCGTTCAATTCTTCGAGCTCCCGCAGCCAGAAGTCACGATAGGGCAGCTCCGGATGCGGCAGGATCAGGTCGGCGTCATTGAGACGACGGGTTCCGAACCGCACGATATCGAGGTCGAGGGTCCTCGGCGCCCAGCGTTCGGTGCGGACCCGGCCAGCGGCCTCCTCGATTTTCTGGAGCGCCTTGAGAAACCGGGACGGATCGAGTCCGGTCGAGGCCACGATCATCTGGTTGAGATACTTGGGCTGGTCCATGCCGCCGAGCGGTGCCGTTTCCTCGATGGTCGAGGTGGCCACGAGCTTGGTGAGCGGAATCTTGCCGATGGCTTCGATCGCGGTCTCGAGATGCCGCTTGCGATCACCCAGGTTGCTGCCGAGGGCAATGAATACCCGTTCATGCAGATCAGCGCTCATAGTTCCGTCGCAAAGTGGCGGGCAAGGTTCTGCAGCCGGTCGGCTACATCCTGCAACTCGTAGATCGCCCGCTCGAGATCGGCGTGGCCGCGGGCCGCCTCTACCGCGCGTTCGGCCATCCCGCCCGATTGCACCAGCGCCCTGGCCGACACCTCGGCGATGCTGGCCATCTGGCCCGTCAGCCGGCCGACGGCGAGTTCCTGCACCGTGGCCGCCGCCGCGATGCGGCCGGCATTTTCCATCACGCCATGCGAGGAGTGGACAATGTCATCCAGCGCCCGGGCCGCGGCGTCGCTGAGCGATTCCACCCCGCCGACGGCCGCTTCCCCTCGCGTCATCTGGGCCGCGATGACGCCGATCTGGTCCTGAATGGTGGATACCAGCCCGGATGCCTCCCTCGAGGCCAGTGCGCTCTGGCTGGCCAGCTGCCTGACCTCAGCGGCAACCACCCCGAATCCCTTGCCCTGCTGTCCGGCCCGGGCGGCTTCGATGGCCGCGTTGAGCGAGATCAGGTTGGTGAGGTCGGCGATTTCCCGGATGGTGCCGATAAATCCGACCAGCCGGCCGGAGATCCGGTCGAGTTCCTGGACCTCCGCGGTCCGCTCCGACACGAACTGCTTGAGCTGCACCAGCCGGCCTATGGCGTCCCGAATCAGGTCACGGTTGTTGCCGGCCACTTCCGCCGCCGACTGCGCCGCCCTGGCGACCGCTTTGCCATCCACCGCCACTCCGGCGGCGGCCTTGGCCAGTGACAGCGTGGCCTCCTGGCCCCCGGCCACGAACCGCTCCTGCTCCGCCGCGCCGCTCTTGATCGATTGGGATGTCGAAGCGGCCGAGCTGGCGCCGGCCCGCAGCTGCTCCGTCGTGGCGGCCAACGCCCGGATCTGGGCACCGATGCGGGCAACGGTGTCGACCAGAGGGGCCCGCAGGTCGGCGATGTGCATGGCGGTGGCCAGCTGACCGGCGAAGGTCTGGGCCGCGGCCACTTCCTTGTTGCCGTATTCGCGGTTCTTGTGATGATCGAGCTCCAGCACCCCGATCATCTCCTCCCCGAACCGGAGCGGCACCACCAGCATGCTTACCGCATTGGGGTCGGGACTCACGATCCGCTTGTCGCTCCGGGTATCCTGGATTGAGATGGCGTGCCCAGAGCGGATGGCCTCAGCCCTGAGCATGGCACTGTCCACCGGTGGCTCGCCGCGGCCGGCCCGTCCGATGTGGCCACGGTACACCATCTGGATCGTGCCATCGGGATGCAGCCGGCAGATCCGGAAGTCGGTCCAGTCGAGGACCCGGTGAGCCAGTTCCTCGAGCTGATGGAAGGTGTCACCCAGCGTGACATTGCTGGTGATGGTCCGTTCCCGGAGGTGGATCTTGTTGAGCTCCTCCGCGGAAATGGCTTCCTCGAGGATCCGCTTGGTGAGCAGTCCGAGGACCGCCAGCACCACGAGGACCGTCAGCACCCCGGCGGGCGCCAGGGTAGTGACCGCCGCGACCAGAATGACCACCGCGATCAACGTCAGCAGGTAGGCCAGGATCTCGTACCGGAGCAGCATATGCCGCTCGTCGTGCTCGAGCTTGTCCCGTACCAGCAGGGTGAAGTAGAACAGCGCCCGTGCGGTGAAGAAGTACATCCCCGCCAGTGCCATGGCCGACGGGAGGAATTCCACCCCGAAGCCGCTGGGCGCGGTCTTCCAGCGCATGACCGCGTAGACGCCAAAGGCGGCCACAAAGGCGATGACTTCCCGGCCGGCGTTGATCAGCCCGACCGCGACCGGCTTGCGCAGCAGCACAACGTCGGCGGCCACCACACCGATGCCGAGTGCGAAGACCACCGGGCTGGCCCCGAGGGTCACGGCTCCGGCGAGGACCGCCACCCCGATCTGGGTCAGGTAGGAATATTTCGAGAGCGGAATCTGCCCGGCACGGAGTGCCACCACCGCAATCGTCAGCGCGATCACCGGCAACGGCTGCAGCAGCCAATCCTGATCGAGGGCCAGGACCGCCACCCACAGCAGACCGCCGCCAATCGACAGAATCCGGGTATAGCGGTCGAGCAGGGTGCGGACTTCGATCATCGCGACACCATGCTGGGGGCCAGCGCCTGCCGGAGCCGAGTCAGCAGCGCGGCTGCGGCCAGCGGACCTTCCCGATCGAGGGTGTCGACCAGCGCACTGCCGACCACGACGCCATCCGCCATCCCAGCCACGACCCGGGCCTGTTCCGGCGTCGAAATCCCGAATCCGACCGCCACCGGCAGCCTGGAGGCGGCGCGAACCCGGTTGACCTGCTGAGCCAGATCGGTCGAGAGGTCCCGGCTGGCGCCGGTGACACCGAGCCGTGCCACGAGATAGAGAAAGCCCTCGGCCCCCTCGACCGCGTCAACCAGCCGCGCATCGGTCGTGGTCGGAGCCAGCAATCGGATCAGGTCGAGCGGGCTGTCGTGCACCGCCTGCTCCACGGCCACATCACCGCCGGCGGGAAGATCCGTCAGCAGCAATCCCGCGATCCCGAGCTCCGAGGCATCGGCCAGGAAGCGGTCGATTCCATACTGCAGGATCGGATTGAGGTAGCTGAAAATCACCACCGCCCGCCTGGGGGAGACTCGGTCGACCAGATCAAGGGTGCGGGCGAGCGTCATCCCCTGTTCCAGGGCCCGGAAGGTGCTGCGCTGAATGACCGGGCCGTCGGCGAGCGGGTCGGAAAAGGGGACGCCGACTTCCAGAATGTCGGCAATATCGTCGGCCGAGCGCAGGATGACTTCGCTGGCGGCAAGATCAGGATGCCCCGCGGTCAGGTAGGGAATCAGCGCGGCGCGTCCCTCGTGGCGGAGCGCAGCCCAGGTCTGGTCGAGCCTGGATTCAGACAAGGTAGTGGCCGGCCGTGAGTCCATAGCGATCAGCGTTGGTGACCTTGACGATCGAACGGAGAAACTGTCCGTCAGCCCTGGCCTCGGTCAGGTCTTCCTCCTGCCCCGGCGAGGGCAGCATGCCGCCGTTGACGTCGATGCAGATTCGGACCCT
Organism: Gemmatimonadota bacterium; assembly: GCA_041691295.1. Lineage (GTDB taxonomy): Bacteria > Gemmatimonadota > Gemmatimonadetes > Gemmatimonadales > GWC2-71-9 > DATEHG01. The sequence continues at coordinate 6,105 of JBEPVA010000048.1, read as the reverse complement.
GGGCCGGTTCAGCTGGTTCTGATCCTGGCTGGCGGCCGAGACGATGGCGACCTCGAAGGTATCGAGAATGACACAGGTGCCGACCGGATAGATCCCGATCAGGTTGATGAGCGCCTTGACCAGTACCAGATCGTATCCGCGTCGAGGATTCTCCCACATCTCACGGAGGACGGCATCAGGCTGGATCGGGACCGTCTGGTAGGTCCGCCGCGAGGTGGCCGCATCGTAGCCGTCGGCCACCGCACAGATCCGGGAATAGATCCCCAGGGACCGGGGGCGGATAGCCTTCGGATAGCCGGTCAGATCGGTCTTCATGTGGTGCTCGTGGGCCACGATCACTGCGCGATATGGCACATCGCTGTGGCCTCGCATGGCGAAGAGCGTAAGCACACCACACCACGGGTGGGTCTGCATCAGGCGCCACTCGCTTTCGTCCAGCCCACCGCTCTTGTTGAGCACGTCGATCGGAATCCGCGCCTTGCCGACATCATGCATCAGCCCGGCCAGGCCAAGATCATAGAGCTGCAGGCGGGTCAGGCCGAGCTTCTTGCCCAGCGCCACCGACAGGATGCAGACGTTCACCGAATGGGTGAAGGTGTATTCATCGTAGTCGCGGATGGCGGTGAGGCCGATCAATGAGGTCTCGTTATTCAGGACCTGATCGACGATGGCCTGTACCGCGCGCTTGACCCGGGCCACACTGGTGGTCCGCCCCAGCCGCACGCTGTTGATCACTTCCTTGGTGACGGCCACGCCGTGCGAGTAGGTCCGCTTGGCCACTTCCTTGGCATGCTCCGCCTCGGCCCTGAGCTCCTCGGTCTCGAGCGGCGGTTCGACCAGGATCCGGGTCACGCCGCCGCGGTCGAGCCGGTCCCGGACTTCGGCGTACCGATCCGGCGCATCGGTGCGTCCCGACACCGCGAGCAACACCCCGAGGAAGATCTGCCAGTCCTTGCGCTCGACCCCCTGCTTAAGCAGGAGCACCCCGATCTCGCAGGCCTTGAGCACGGTGTGCAGATGACTGAACGAGGCGAAGTTGTCGAGCTCCAGCCGGAGCCGGGTGCCGTTGATGAAGATGAATTCGCCGGACAGCCGGACTTCGACCTCACTGGCGCGGCCCAGCAGGGTCAGTGCCGCGGCATGGAGTTCGTCCAGCGATTTCTGGGCGGTGGTATTCTCGACCGGATAGAGCTTGAGACTGCGGAGCGCGGCGTACATGGCCAGCAGGAGGCTCCGTCCGGACTGCCGGAAGAAGCCGTCGTCGGTTCCCGGAGGGGCGGCTTGGTCGATCATGCGCCCTCACGCAGTGAGCGGCTGACCGACGTCCGGACCTGGAGGTCCTTGTCGTTCTGGAAGCTTTCGAGCAGCTCCCGGGCGGCAGCCGATTTAATCTTGCCGATGGCCCTGGCCGCGGCGGCCCGGGTCTCCGGTGGCGCCTTGGACTTGAATAGTCCGCCGGCGCTCAGCAGGCCCTGCAACGTCGGCAGGCCGCTTTCGCCGGCCACCACGGCATAGGCCTCGAACACCGCCACCCGCTCGGTCAGGTCCATCTCACGGGAAGACTTGCTGGTGAGCAGCGGCTCGATCCGCCGCAATAGCCCCTTGTAGCCGCGGCTGCCGAGCTCGCGCACGGCGGAGAGCCGGACCTCCCGGTCGGTGTCCTCCACCGCCTTTTCAACGTGCTGGAGCGCGCCGGGCGTCGCGATGGTGCACAGGGCATGGACCGCGGCCAGCCGCACCGCCGGATCGGCGTTGGTCAGCGCCTCGGAAAGCCCCGGAACCGCCGGCTGGAGCTTGATCCGCCGGCACAGTTCGATCGCGCTGATCAGGGATTCGGGGGCCGCCTCCCGCAGCAGGGCGAGCATCTCGCGCGCATTCTGGCTGGCCAGCTGGTCGGCGGACTGCTCCATCAGGGTCTTGAGCCGCTGGTTGGACAACCGCGGCAACCAGGTCAGCAGCATCGACAGGGCCGCCGGGCGCAATTCGCGGAACAGCTCGGCCACGTCGGTGTCCGGCGGCGGGGTGGACGATTCGTCCAGCGCCTGCAGTAACTGATTGAGCACCGCCGGTTCGCTCAGCCGGCCGGTCAGTCCTTCGAACCGGGCCTTTTCGTCGGTATCAAGGTCGCGGGTGCGAGACAGCACCGCGCGCAATTCCCGGAGGATCAGCGCGGCAGGGCGGAACTCGCTGGTGTTGAGCAGGTGCACGATCAGCGACTCGAGGATCCCGAGCACCTCGAGGCGCACACCAGACCCCAGCTCGAGTTCCAGCATGTCCAGCAGGATCGAGAGGGTGTTGAGCCGCAGGTCCTGCTTGTATTCCTGCTCCACCGCGTCGGTGATGTAGCGGACCTCACGCTCCTCGAGCCAGTACAGGGTCGAGTCGAAATCGTCCATGTCGAGGACGCCGGCCCGGCGAGGCGTCTCCTCCTCTTCCGCCGCATCGGCCCGCACCGTTTCGCGACGCTGGCCTACATCCTCCTCCGACCCGCCGGCGGGGCCACCCGACATCTCGCGGCCGATCGGCGCACCCGGCAGCGGCTGTTCGGTCGACATCTCGGCGAAGTGATAGCTGATATGTTCGAAGCTCTCGGCCCAGAGCAGGGTGTACAGGTCGTCCCCGGCGTCGGTGGCCAGGGTCCGGGCCCCCTGGACCTTCTCGAGGAAGCGGATCATCTCGCCGTCCTCGACCCCACGCTTGAGGGTCAACACCCGCATCCCGTCCTTGAACAGGCTCCAGGCCAGACTCTCGGCCTTGTTGGGCTGGTGGTAGACCACCTGATCTTCCCACACGAAATCAGTTTCCCGGATGACCAGCACCAGCTCCTCGGTGAGCTCCCAGACCGGAACGAACGAAGACTTCACGGCGGTTTCGCCGCGCTGATACATCGGATTGTTGGGGAGATACATCTGAAAGGTGCGGAGCCCCTTCACCATCGCCTTGAGGAGCTCCTCGACCGGCGCCGTGGGCAGCAGTTCGGCATCGGGGGTGGTCATCAGCGATTCCCCAGCAGCGCCGCCACGTGCGCCACATCCTTGTCGCCCCGGCCACTCAGACACAGCAGAACGAGGTCGCTGGCGCTCCACTGCCGGGCCGGATCGATGATCCAGGCCAGCGCGTGCGCGGTTTCCAGCGCCGGAATGATTCCCTCGATCCGACACAGCAGCTGAAAAGCCGCCAGCGCCTGGGCATCGGTGACGGAGTCGTACCGGACCTGCCCGCTATCCCGCAGGAAGCTGTGCTCAGGTCCAACCCCAGGGTAGTCGAGCCCGGCAGAGATGCTATGGGCCGGCAATACCTGACCATCGCCATCCTGCAGCAAGTAGCTGAGGCTGCCATGCAGGACGCCGGGCCGGCCGGCGCTGAGCGTCGCGCTGTGATGCCCGGAGCTGATCCCTTCACCCGCGGCTTCGACGCCGACCAGGGCCACCGACTCGTCGTCGAGGAATCCGGCAAAGATTCCCATGGCGTTGGATCCACCGCCGACACAGGCCACCACCGTCGACGGAAGCCGCTGCTCGCGGGCCAGAACCTGGGCTCGTGCTTCCTTCCCGATCACCGACTGGAAGTCCCGGACCATCCGGGGATAGGGATCGGGGCCGACGACCGATCCGATGATGTAGTGCGTGGTCGGAACGTTGGTGACCCAGTCGCGCAGTGCTTCGTTGGTGGCGTCCTTGAGCGTCCGGGTACCTGATTCGACCGGTATCACGGTGGCGCCAAGCAACTGCATCCGGTAGACGTTGAGGGCCTGCCGCTTGACGTCCTCCGCGCCCATGTAGACCACGCACTCCAGGCCGAACCGGGCGCACACCGTCGCGGTGGCCACGCCGTGCTGGCCCGCCCCGGTTTCGGCGATGATCCGCCGCTTGCCCATTCGCTGTGCCAGGAGCGCCTGTCCGATGGTGTTGTTGATCTTGTGGGCGCCGGTATGATTGAGGTCTTCCCGCTTGAGCAGAATTCGGCAGCCGGCCATGACGCTCAGCCGAGGGGCTTCGGAGACGGGTGTGGGCCGTCCCACGAAGTCCTTCAGCAGCCGGTCAAACTCGGCCCAGAAGCAATCATCGGAGCGGGCCGTGTCATACAGCTCGGCCAGCTCCGTGAGTGCGGCCATGAGCGTTTCCGGCACGTACCGTCCACCGTACGGGCCGAACCGCCCTGCTGTGGCGCGCTCACGAGGGAGTGTGATGCCCAACGACCGCCTCCACGAAACGGAATATGCGCTGCGGATCCTTGTGTCCCGGGGAGAATTCCACTCCGGAACTTACATCGACGCCCTCGGCCCGTACCGTTGCGAGGGCCACGGCTACACCGTCCGGACTCGACCCTTCGGCCAGTAGCGGCGCTCTTCCGCGGCGAGAACCGGGCGCTCAGCGGCCGCCGCCACGCTTGGCCTGACCCCCGCCCGATCGACCACTCGTGGCCCGCCAGCCAACACCACTCCAAGGTAAGAGGCTCCCGCGGTCACAGCCACGGCGGCGTCCTCGGAACCGGTCAGGCCGCAGATCTCCATTTCAACGGCCAACTCGCCGAACCCCGGAAAGCGTCGCGGCAAGGTGCTCTGGATCGGCCGCGGCAGACAAGGCGCCACCGATCAGCACCGCGTCGGCCCCGGCGGCAGCGGCTCGCTCGACGTCCGCCGTGACCGACATGCCACTCTCGGCCACCGCTACCACATCGGGAGGAATTCGGGCCACCAGCGCCCATGCGGCGGGCACGTCAATCGTGAAGTTGTCGAGATCCCGGCTGTTGATGCCAATGACCTCGGCGCCGACGTCGAGTGCCACGGCAATCTCTGCGGCGGTGTGGGTCTCAACCAGCGCCCCCATTCCGTTGTTCCCCGCAAAGGCCAGCAGCGCCTTCAATCGAGCCGGCGGAAGGATCCGGACGATCAGTAGAATGGCGGACGCCCCCAGGGCGCGGGCCTCAATAATCTGGAGCTCCTCGACGATGAAATCCTTCCTCAGAATCGGCAGCATCACCGTGCTCGATACCACCCGAAGATCCTCCGAGGATCCGCCGAAATGGGGTCCGTCGGTCAGAACGGAGATGGCTCTGGCCCCACCCCGCGCATACTGCAAGGCCTGCCCAGCCGGATCGAGGTCAGAGCAGATTTCTCCCATGGACGGGGACCGCCTCTTGACCTCTGCGATGAGGCTCACCTGCTCTCTCCGCAAGGCAGCTTTAAATGACACCGGGTCAAGGGCTTCCGCGGCAGCTCGCTCGATTTCTCCGCGCCGGGACATCAGCCCCGGCAGGGTGAGCCTGGTGTCGGCTACAATCTGAGCGAGACTGGCGCGCATCTTGCCTTTCGGTTGGTATTCGGGTAGCATACCAGCATTCGGCATATCTTCGGCTACATGCGTGGAGGCAGCACCATGTCACTCACGAAACGTCAGAGCGAAATTCTCAATTTCCTTCAGTCCCACATCAGGGACCGCGGCTACGCGCCGAGTTTCGAGGAAATCGCCAAGCACTTCGGCTTTCAGTCGCTGGCCACGGTGCACGAGCATCTGACCAATCTGCAGCGGAAGGGATACATCAGCCGCGCGCACAACGAGAGCCGCGCGATTGAAGTGATGCCGCCGCGGGGTCATGCCGTTGCCACCGAGATTCCGCTGCTGGGTCAGGTCGCGGCCGGCACCCCGATCGAATCGCTAATGCACCAGGAAACGCTGGCGGTACCTGACGCCATCCTTCCCCGCGGCGGCCGCAACTTTGCCCTCAAGGTCAAGGGCGATTCGATGATCGAGGAGCATATCACCGACGGCGATTTCGTGGTCGTGTCCGGCCGCAATTCCGCCGACAACGGTGAAATGGTCATTGCCCTGGTCAACGGCAATGAGGCCACTGTGAAGCGGTTCTATCGGGAGGCGGGCGGCTGGATCCGGTTGCAGCCGGCCAACCCGGCTCATCAGCCGCTCCGGTTCCAGGAGCGCGATGTCACCATCCAGGGCGTTGTGGTGGGCGTGCTTCGCAAGTACTGAGTCAGGAATGCGGGGCGGCCCCCGCGACACCCGCCAAGAAATACAAGGCCCCGCCCCCCAAGCTTTCGGCACCGGCCACTTAAAAGCCCACCCCACAAAACAAACAACACCCCCCCCA
>JBEPVA010000047.1:0-20401 GCA_041691295.1 Gemmatimonadota bacterium | reverse complement strand
GCATTGAGGTGGCGGGCAAGGCGGGCAAGGCGGGATAGGTGAGCAGATCCAAGCTTCCTGGCAGCCAAGAGCGATCGGTCCGATCGCCCCACTTCACCCGAACGGCGCGTCAGCCAACGCCACAACTTGTTGCCATTAAATGCCTTCTGAACTCACGCCTTGACCGGGATTACCTCGATTGTCCCATCGGGCTTGTCTCGTACTGCCCAGCCCGCGGCCTTGAGGCCATCCCGAATCCTGTCCGCCTCCTTGAAGTCCTTCGATCGCTTGGCCTCCTTGCGCGCTGTGGCCCAGGAAAGAGCCCACTGGCCAAGCGCCTCCTTTTCCGACGGAGGATTCTCGAGCGGTGCGGCCACCGTTCCGGTACCCTCACGCACCACAGCCGGGACAACCATCCGACCCTGCCCTTCGGTTGGCAGGATGCCGAGCACGGTGTCGGCCCACTGGAGCGCCTCAAGCGCCACAGCCGCGCCGCCGCCACCCTGGTCCATTTCCCGATTGCCGATCTTGACCAGATCGAACAGCCCGGCGATTGCCCCGGCGGAATTGAGATTGTTGTCCATCTCTACCGCAAAGCTGCGCTTGAACTCCAGCGCCGCGTCCGCGATGGCGCCTTCCCGCGCCGGATATTCCCTGGCGTGGGCGCTCAACCGCTCAACAAATTCTCCTAAGCGGCGGATCCCGTTCGACGCGGCAGCCAGTGAATCGTCGGTCAGGTCGAACTTCTGTCCGTAATTGCTCTGATAGAGCAGATATCGAATGGCCGCGGGATCGACGCCGTCCTGCCGGAGATCACGCGGGGTGGTGATGTTGCCGAACCGCTTGGACATCTTGGTGCCGCGGACATTGAGAAATTCGCTGTGCATCCAGACCCGGGCAAAATCGGGCTGACTGGTAAAGGCGCAGCTCTGGGCGATTTCATCCTCATGGTGGGGGAAGATCAGGTCGACCCCGCCGGCGTGGATGTCGAGCACGTTGCCATACCCAGCTTTCCCGATCAGGTCGAGCGCCATGGCGGAGCACTCCAGGTGCCAGCCAGGCCGGCCTCGGCCGAAGGGCGCATCCCAGGCCGCGCCGACCTTCTCGTCCTCCGGCTTGGCCGCTTTCCACAGCACCCAGTCGCGGGCGTCTTCCTTACTATAGTCGTCGGCGCTGACCCGATCGCTGGCCCCGGTCTTGAGCTCCCGCTTGTCCAGCTGGGACAGCCTGCCATAGGCCGGGAACCGGGCAATCGAGAAGTAGACCGAGCCGTCCTCTCCTTTATACGCGGCGCCGGTAGACAGCAGCCGCTCGACCAGCTCGATCATCGGGGTGACGAAATCAGTGGCCCTCGGGTATGCCTCGGCCGGCTCGATCCCCAGCCAGTCCCGGTCCTCAAAGAAGGCGGCCACGTACGGCGCCACAAATTCCCGAATCGTCTTTCCGGCCTTCCCCGCTTCGCTGATGATCCGGTCGTCCACGTCAGTGAGATTCATGATGTGGTAGACCTGGTAGCCGCTGGCCTTGAGCCAGCGGCGCAGCAGGTCCTCGAACAGGAAGGTCCGGAAATTTCCGATGTGGGCGTAGTTCCAGACCGTGGGTCCGCAGGTATACAGCGAGACCTTGCCGGGGTGGATCGGTGCGAATGGCTCGATCCGCCGGGTCATGGTGTTGAACAGCTGCAGCGTCATTTCGGGTCCATGCCTGGAATCACGGTCTCAGTGACGGCCGGCGACGCTTCGGCGGTCGCCGCGCCATCAGGCATTGCGCCGGCCGCGGCCTGCTGGCGGCTCCGCATCTCGACGATGCGCTGCAGCACCGGATTTTCCAGCCCTTCGGCCACCAGCCGCCGCTTGAACCGGCGCCGGAGTTCGCGCGCCACATCCCACTGGGCCCCGGGGTTGGTCTTCACCTGGCTCCGGATGATGACGGCCCTTTCGCCCAGCGACTCGACGCCGAGCACCTGGGGATCGCCGTCGAGCCTGCCGCTCCAGACCGGATCGGCGGCAAAATTCTTGATCTCGGAGCGCAATACCTCGATGACCTTGTCGACGTCATCGTCATAGGACACTCCGATATCAACGACCGCCCGGGACCAGCTCCGGGTCCGGTTGCTGACCGTGGTGATCGTGCTGTTCGGGATGACGTGCATCGTTCCCTCGCCGTCCCGGAGCACTGTGACCCGAAGCGTCATCCGCTCCACGGTGCCGGACTTGCCGGCGATCTCGATGACGTCTCCAACCCCGAACTGGTTCTCGACCAGGATGAAGAATCCGGAGATCACGTCCTTGACCAGGCTCTGGGCGCCGAACGAGAAGGCCAGGCCCAGAATGCCCGCGCCGGCAAGCAGCGGGGCAATGTTGACGAAGACGTTGAGGATCGACATCGCGGCGACGATACCCACCACCACCCGGCCCACTCCGCGGACCAGCTGGGCGATCGTGCCGCCTCGCTGCTCAGCTTCGGACATCGAGCTGTCGTCGCCGTCATCGACGGACTTGATGATCCGGCGCGCGATCGCCTTGATGACCTGCAGCGCGCCCCAGGCCAGGAACAGGATCACGACCACTTCGAGGAGCCGGCGGATCAGCTCCCCGCCGTCGATCTTGAAGACGTGGGCGAAGCGCTCGAAGGGGTCCAGAATTGAAGACTGTAACACGGGAAGAACCTCCACCACCGGCAGGCGGGAATCGGGAGGCCAAAGCTAGAGGTTCCCGCGTTGTGCCGTCAACCCGCCGTCCGATCACGTTTCACCGCGCTCGCCATGATCTGGAGCCCCAGTCGGCGGCATTCCGCCATCACCTCCTCGGCGCGGTACTCGGCCAGCGGCACGACCAGTCGGTGACCAGTGACCCGGACACCGGGATGCAGGCGAGCCACCCGCTCGAGCACCCGCGCGGCTGAGGGACGAAGTTCGAGATGGAGGTAGCGGGGGCCGGATGACATACCGGCATATATATGGAGACGAGCAACGAGGGTGGGAGGCGGAATTGCGCGGCCGGGTCCTGGATTATGCGAGCATGGGTCGGATCACCGTCCCGCCCGTCCGGAGTGCCGCCACGGTAGGAGCGAGTTACTGGGCAGGTCAAAGACCTGCCCCGTCATGACCCGGCTTACCGCGGTGGACCGGGCAACGCAAAAACCATCAGGTTCGGCCCGGAGGCCATCGCGACGTATTGCCGTCCGTCGACCGCATACGAGATCGGATTGGCGTTGATCCAGCCGCCGGTCATGAAGTTCCAGAGCGGCAAACCGGTGTGGGCGTCGAGCGCGAAGAACTGACCCTCATTGGTGCCACCGAATACCAGGCCACCGCCGGTTGAAAGCAGGCCGGCCCACGGTGGCGAGTGCAGCGGGAAACTCCATCGGGTCTTTCCGGTCTTGGGGTCCAGTGCCTTTACCGATCCGCGGGCGGAGTCACCGCCGACCTCGGCCTCTCCGCCACCCATGAAATAGCGGCCCGGAGTATAGGTCGCGGGATACTTGTAGTAGTGCGAGCCCATCTGCCGAGCGGCGACGTAGAACAGTCCGGCGCTGGGGCTGTAGCTCGGGCTGTACCAGTTGGTGCCGCCATGGAGATTGGGTGTCAGTGCCGTGCCGGAATCGGTGGGCTCGATGTTGGGCCGCTGGCGGGGCCGGCCTGCCGAATCGAGGCCGTCGGCCCACTCCTGGCGAATGAACGGCTCGCCGGCCAGGAATTCGCCGGTGGTGCGGTCCAGCAGATAGTAGAAGCCATTGCGATTGGCCATAGCCACGAACTTCCGCTCCCGGCCCTTCAGCATGCCATCGAACAGGACCGGGATCTCGGTGGCATCCCAGTCGTGGGTGTCATGCGGAGTGAACTGAAAATGCCAGCGCAGCGTGCCGGAGGCGGCGTCGATGGCAAGCAGGGAGCAGGTGTAGAGGTTGTCTCCAGGACGCGAATCCCCGTTCCAGTCGGGACCGGGATTGCCGACGCCCCAGTAGATCAGGCCCAGGGCCGGATCGAAGGAACCGGTAACCCAGGTCGAGCCTCCGCCGGTCTTCCATGATTCCCCGCCCCAGCTGTCAGAGCCAGGTTCGCCGGCTGCCGGAACCGTGTAGATCCGCCACCGGCGCTGGCCGGTGCGGGCATCATACGCATCGAGAAAACCTCGAATCCCCGCCTCGGCGCCACTGATCCCGACAATGATCAGGTCCTTGACGGCGAGTGGTGCGGCAGTGATGGCGTAGCCGGCCGCGTTGTCCGCGACCGGGACTTGCCATCGGAGTGCCCCAGACCGCGCATCGAGGGCAATCAGCCTCGCGTCGGGCGAACCGACATACACCGTCGAATCCAGGACCGCCACACCGCGATTGGTGGGACCAAAGCCGAGGGTCAGCAGTTTGGACGGGAGCTGCTGCTGATATCGCCAGAGCACCCGACCGGTCCGGGCATCGAGCGCCACGACGTGGCCGTGAAACTCAGTCAGGTACATGACGCCGTCCACCACGACGGGGCTGGTCTGCATCCCGCCGCCGTCGGCACCCTGATAGATCCAGGCCGGGCGCAGCCCGGCGACGTTGCCTGCCGTAATCGCGCTCAGCGGTGAGTAGCGCTGGCCGCCGAGATCACCCGAATACGTCATCCAGTTGGCCGGTTCACTCCGCGCCGCGCTCAGCCGGGCGGCGGACACTTGTCCATTCAGCGTCGGGACCCGCGCCAGGACGAGCGCGCTGGCCAGTAGCGACCACCTCATGAATCCCCCTTGAGACTGGCGAGGTAGGCTACTACATCATCCAGTTCCGAAGCGGTGAACATTGCCTTGAAACTCGGCATCGGACTCTGTCCCGGCAGTTTATCCAGGGTGCGGAGTGACCCCTTATCCAGCGAGACCATTCGGCCCGACTCGTCGCGCAGCTGGATGGTGAAATCGTCCTCGTTGACCCGGGTGCCCCGTATGGCGCGACCAGACCGAGTGACGGCCCGAACCATCAGGAAACCGGGAAACGGACCGTGAGTCGCCGGCAGCGGCGACGGAGGCTGCAGCGCGCCCGGATCGACCAGCGATTGATGCAACAACGCTCCGCTCAGCCGCCGGCCGACATCAGACAGGTCCGGCGCCCAGCCGGCGCCCAGCCCATTGGTGATGTGGCAGTGGGCGCACTGACCACGGCCATCGTAGAGCGCGTGACCCCGGGCCGAATCACCGGGAAGCACTTCAGGCGGCAGCTTGCCGAGGGTGCGCACGTAGGCGGCCACCTGGCGGGCCTCGTCCGCCGTGAAGTTCCAGAACCCGACCATGGCTGTGCCCGGAATGCCGCCAAGAATCACGCCGACGAGATCATCATCGGTCGGGGCGTGACGGAGCTTAGGATGGGTCAGCGAAGGGCCTATGCCGCCAGTGCCACCGACTCCATGACAACGGGCGCATTGCGTGAAAAACAGATTGTGACCGGCCGCGAGATCCTCCGCACTCGGCGAAGGCGGCGGAACCATCTGGGCCGAAGCACGGGCCAGCGGAATGGCCAAGGCAACGAAAATTGCCATGTGACGCAGCATCTGGGCTCCCGGAATCATTCAGCTGAGATCACCAACGGGACAATCGGACCATCGCCCTTTGATACTCCGAGCCGGATGGGCCGGGGCGGCCCGCGCCGCGGCACCGTGACTTCAGCCCAGAGATGCTCACCGGCAGGGCGAATACTGGGATCGGCAATCTTGTCTGGAATGAAGTACGCCACAGGATCGCGCAGCACCACGATCGAGTCGCCCCGAAGGGCCGTGGTGTAGACTGCCTGATCGGCATCACCGGTTCCGACCCCGGTCATCACCCGATCCACGACGATCTGGAGTTGCGGCCATCCAGTGGTCTTGAGCAGCTGGGATGCGGCGGAATCGACCGGCGGTACCACGAGGGTCAGTCGGATGTATCTGCCTCGAATGGGTAATTCAGGGTCGTAGGCCATGACCCTGGCCCAGCCGTGAGGTAACCGGGCTCGATCGAGCAGCAGCCTGGCGCCCAGCATGGCTACCAGGGCAACCTGCACCGCAGCGATCAGAAGTGAACGCTGACGATGGGTCACGAGGGGCCTGCCTCCAAGGTGACGGACGTGACCAGCCGGCGGCGCACCCGCTCGACCAACCAGCCCCCGGCCAGGAACAGGACACCGAACCCCATCAGGCTGGCGGAGCGGCCCAGTTTGTCCATCACGCTGGAGAAATAGAAGATCACGACCGTGAGTGCGAACCCGATGACGCCGAGGTTGACCCGGATCCGGCTCCGGTCCATGACGCCGGCCGCGGTGATCCCGAGCGAGCCGACCCCACCCCAGATCATCGGCAGCAGTTCGGAGTGACGGGGAATCATGGTGCCGAACCTCACCCAGAGTGCGGCAATCACCAGCGGCCACGTCTCGCGGCGCCTGAGGATCCAGCCCAGTGCCAGCGGAATAACGAGGAAGAGGAGCCAGCCCCCGACATCAACCCACCTGGCGACCTCATCTTCCGGCACCGAGCTGCGTTCAGAACCGAACAGACCCATCGCGACGCCGAGTGGCAGGAATGCAGCGGCGCCAATGGCGGTCAGCAGGCGGCGGGTAGTGGTCCGCGCCGCCGGTGATTCCGCCCAGAGATAAGCCATTGAGAGCAGGAGCATGCCGGCCAGCGGTGCGGCGGCCTGTTCGAAGCTGTAGCGCTCCGTGGTGGACAGCCACTGGCCGACCAGCCAGATCGGTGCGAGCAGTGCCAGAAAGGCGGCCTGGGTCCATTCGCGGCGGAGGTACCAGGCAACCGCTGCACCCGCCGCCCACAGCAGGATGCCGTTGGGCCAGTCGGATTGAAGGTTGAAGATCCGGGCAGCGAGAAAAATTCCCGCGCCGAGCGCCGCGGTGCCGAGGGCATGGAAGGTGGTGGCCAGGGCTGCGAAACGGTCGACCACCGCAGCGCCCGCGACGTGGAACAGGGCGACGAGGAGCAGGACCAGCCCGAACTGCGCGCCGGGAGACAGCCCGTCCCAATGGGCGGCCACCAGGAGGGTGATCCCGGCGCCGAGCATCAGGGCGCCAGCCCCAAGGGCCACCAGCACCGGCCAGCGGAGACGAGTGCCACCATCGGTCGCGGCGCGGGTCTCGAATTGCCGAATCCGCTCGGCGGCCTCGGGCGTGAGGAGCCCCGCCGCCAGCCAGCGGTCGAGATCGCGATCGAGTTGTGGTGGCATTGGACTTCAAGCTAAAGCGAACAGCGAACCGGGAACAGGAGCCAGCTCGCGGGCGCAGCGCTCCGTCAGTCCTTTCCCGCGGTGTGACAGAGCAGCACCGGCACCGGGCTGCCCCGGATGATCTTGTCGGCCACGCTACCCAGGATCAACCGCCGGAACCCTCCCCTCCCGTGGCTGGCAATAGCGATCAGGTCGATACCATCCGCGGCCTCGGACAGAACGCCGGTGGCCACCGTCGGCGCACTGATGACCCTGGTCGTGACCTCAGTCTGTGCCGCCTGCAACCGCCCGGCCACTCGAGAGAGATAGGTGAGGCCCCATTCCCGTCCCTGCCGCTCCATCTCCACCACCGACTCCGCACCGAGTACGCCAGCGAGATCGACTTGAGAGACGGCAGGCTCTACCACATGCACTAGACGGAGGCTGGCCCCGAACAGCCGGCCGATCATGCAGGCGGGCTCGAGCGCGGACTCGGCGAGGGGTGAACCATCGAGTGTCACCAGGATCCGCCGAAATCCCTGCCCCCAGTGGCCGGCGCCCTGCGGCAGCAGGAGGAGAGGAACCGGAATCGTGCGACTCAAGCGATCCGCCACACTCCCGAGCCAGAATCGCGAGACCGGCTCCCTGGCATGGGTGCTCATGACCACGAGATCGGCCGAGGTCTCGCGGATATGGTCGATCAATGCCGAACTGACTTCGCCATCCACCAGTTCGCTCACGACGGGGAGGGACGGCGGCAGGCCAAGTTTGGCTGGCAGCGACTGCAGGTACGCCCGCTCCGCTTCCCGCATCCGCGTATCGAGCAACGGGTCAAAGACGATTGCCTCGATGGCCATCGCCCCCAGCAGGCTGGGGAGGTGCACCTGGACCAGCCGCAGGACAGCACCCGCCCGCCGGGCGATTTCGCCGCCGAGCGCGACGGCCTGTTCGGCCGACGTGGATCCCTCGCAGGGCACCATGACGACACCAGGTGTTTTCATCAGTTGGTCCTGGCCGATCACGATACAGCTCTGGGCATCGACCGCGGCTTCATTCGGCCCAGACTTGATCTGCACCGCGCCGGGGAGTCGGCCGGAGGGTGGCACCGAACCCGAGTCGCAGGATGATCTGGGGATAGCCTTCGCGGCCCAGCAGCCGCGAAACCCCATTGCGCAACTCAGGCACCTCGATAACCTGATTGAGGTAGGAGGCGGAGATACCGTCCACCGTCAATTGGAGCAGCGCGCGCTCGAGCGCCTGGCCCGCCGCGATCAGCGAGCGGGGCACTTCGGAGTCGGTCCAGAGCACCGCCAGCACCGGTGAGCCGAGCGCCAGCTGCCGATCACGGGCGGCAGCGCCCCGACCGAGATCGAATGTCCGGATGACCACCGGCGCCAGACTCGAGGCCAGGTCTCCCATCCCGTGGGCGTACCCCGGCATGCCGTCATTGCTGGCACTCCGGTTGGCGTGGACCCACGCCGCCAGTTCCCGGCGGAAGTGCCGGTCGGCCATCTGCTGCCGGTCGGCCTCGGCAATGAGATCCGCCAGGGCGATGCGATCGTCGAGGCCGGTCAGGGTCTGCAGCCAGGCTCCCTCGGCGTCCGCCGCCGCGCGGGCGCGCGCCTGGATGTCCTCCGGTACGGGTCGATCGTCGAACGGCTGGCGATTGGTGCGCCGGTGCACGATCGACCGGAACAAGCCGGCCAGCTCCGAGGGTTCGGTGGTTTCTCCGGTCAGGCAGATCCGCGCGAGCAGGTCGGGATCGGCTGGGTTCGGCAGCAGGCTGAAGGTCGCCAGCTGCCGGAAGAAGCCCAGCGCCACCCGAAGATTGAACAGCGCCGCTCCGCAGGAGATGATCAGTTCGCGATCGTCGGGATCGGAGACGGCCAGCGCCCGGGACCGGTCGGCCCGAACCTCGAGCACATCACCATCCATGCGAAAGAGCCATGGCTGGCTGTTGTGGCTGGAGGGAGCCAGGACGGCGTAGCGGACCACCGCGCGGAATCGGCTGGGGATGTCACCGGTGAGCGGAAAGGCGTCAAGGGCGTCGGCCCATGGATCCAGGTCAGTCGTCAGCATGGAGGTCTCACAGATCCGAAGGACGAGAGTTGATGCCAAGCATCCGGTACAGCGGGCAGGTCGACATGATCGCAGTGGCAATCAGGAGGATGCCGAGCAGGCTCAAGTACCGCCATGGCGCGGCTAGCGCGCCGTAGAGCCCGAGCAGCATGATGCCGAGGATGAGGCGAATTACGCGGTCGATGGTGCCGAGGTTCGGGGTCAATGTCAGATTCTCCGATTGAGCGCCGCTCAGAGCGGCACCGTAAGAATTGCGGTGGGGGCCTGGTGCACCAGGCGGCGCCCCACACTCCGGCCTTCCAGCAGCCTTGTCGGTCCGCCACGGTGATGGCCGACCGCCAACAGACCTGCGCCGCATCGATCCAGTTCAGCCAGAACTTCCTCGACGGTTTCGCCGGTCCGAACCGCGAGGGCCGCCGGGCCGGACCGACTGCCGCCATCCCAGCGTCCGAACAGTTCCGGCTCCTCGAGGCCGGCCTGCTCGAGCAATCCGGCAAGGCGTATCGTCCGGGCGCCCCAAATGGGAACCGTTGATGCATCGCCGCAGTCCGGGTCCGGACGCTCGACGATGACGGCCCGAAATCGGCCGCCGATGGCCCGGGTGAAATCGGCCGCCACTCGCAGCACCCGGGAGCCCCGCTCGGTACCATCCAGTGCCGCGAGCACCCGGCCAAGCGTGCCAAGGCTCTGCGGCACGAACAGGCACGGGATCGAGCTGCGTCTGGCCACCGCATCTCCGATGTCCCCGATCAGGCGACGACTTGCCAACGGGCGATTCGACCGGCCCAGCACGATCAGGTCAGCGGATTCCGCCTCGGCGTAGCGCACGATCTCGACTCCGGGCAGACCGACCGCCACCATTGTGTCGTTGGTCGCCGCTCGCGGTGCCGGCATTGCCGCCAGCTGTCCACGACTCGGCACCCGGCCTGCCCCGGAATCGGGAACGACCGTGATCAGCCGAAGCCGGGCGCCGGCGACCTCAGCCAACTGCGCTGCCACCGCCACGGCCCGTCGGCCGGTGGTCGAATCACCTGTCGCGGCCACGATGCGGTGTAGCTGCATTCCGGAGGCACTCCTTTGCACGCAAGGATGGCCCTCTCACCATGAAGACAGCATGAATCCCGTCCGAACAACTTCCCGGTCTCCCGAGCGGGGGCGGGCCGGAGTACCATCCTGCCATGCCAAATTCGCCCCCGCCCACGATCCTGGCCCGATTGGAGCGCCTGGTTGCCGCCAGTACCGAACTGGCGTTCGAGTTATCGCTCAGCGGCGTGCTGCAGCGGGTCGCCAATCTCGCCGCCGAACTGACCGGCGCGAGCTACGCGGCGATCGGGCTGCTCGGACCTGACGGGAAGACACTGGAGGTCTTTGTCACTGAGGGGATCCCTGAAGACAAGCGCCGGATGATGGGGCACCTGCCCCGGGGACTCGGGGTACTCGGAGTGGTCATCCGCGATGGCCAGGTCATCCGACTGGATGATCTCACCCGGCATCCCGACTCGTACGGCTTTCCGGACCACCATCCCCCGATGCATTCATTTCTCGGGGTTCCTGTGGTGGGCCGGCGCGGCGTGCTTGGAAACCTGTACGTGACCGAGAAGCAGGGAGGCGGACCGTTCACCGAGGAAGACGAGCACCTCGCCATCCTGCTGGCCCAGCGCACGGCCGCCGCGGTCGAGAACGCGAGGCTGCACGAGGAGAGTGCCCGGCTGCTGGAGGAGGTCCAGCAGCTGCAGCGGACCCGGGAGCGTTTCTTTGCGATGGTCAATCACGAACTTCGCAACGCGCTCGCGGCCACCTTCGGCTGGGCCGAAATGCTGGTGCGGAAAAAGGATCCCGCCACCGTGCCCCGGGCCGCGTTCGAGGTCCTCGAGTCGGCCCAGGGCGCGATCCGGCTGGTCAGCGATCTTCTGGACCTGAGCCGCCTGGACGAAGACCGTCTGCGCCCCGTCCTGCTCGAGTTCAGTGGCCCGGTGGCCGCCCGCAACGCCATGGCCCGGGTGACGCCCGAGGCCATTGCCAGAACGGTGTCACTCGAGCTTGAGGAAGGCGCCAGCCTGTCCACCTGCCGCAGCGACGTCCGGCGGGTCGAACAGATCCTGCTCAACCTGCTGGGCAATGCCATCCGCCATTCGCCACCGGGCGGGCGAGTGACGCTGGCGGTCAATGCCGAAGGCAACCGGCTGAAATTCTCGATCCGGGATCAGGGACGGGGAGTGAAGACAGAGGAGCTCGAGGCGATTTTCGACATGTACGTGTCCAAGGACACGGCCGAACGCGATGGCGCGGGCCTGGGACTGCCGCTCTCCCGTCGGCTGGCCGTGCTGCTTGGAGGTACTCTCTACGCCGTGGCACACGCCCGCGGCGGCGGCGAGTTTATCCTCGAGCTGCCACTGGCCGAGTCCAGGTCATGAAGACTCCCTCACGATCGGTTGCGGTGAAATTCAGCATCGCCCCCCTAGCTTCCCGATCATGAAGATTCTGGTGGTCGAGGACGACCGGAAGGTCGCTGGCTTCATCGAACAGGGACTCCGTGAGGAGGGCCACACGGTGGATATCGCGCCCGATGGGGAGGAAGCCACCATGCTGGCGCACGTCTACGACTACGACGTGATCCTGCTCGACGTGGTGCTGCCCAAGAAGAACGGCTTTCAGGTGGCGTCCGAGCTCCGCCGGGAAGGGCGCAACACGCCCATCCTGATGCTGACCTCACGCGACGCGGTGGAAGATGTGGTCCGGGGGCTGGATGTCGGGGCTGATGACTACCTCGCCAAGCCATTCCGGTTCGATGAACTGCTGGCCCGGATCCGGGCCCTGAGCCGCCGTGGCGGCGCGGAGCGCCTGGACGTTCTGCGCTACGGTCCGATCAGCCTGGACCGCCTGCACCACCAGGCCCGGGCCGGCGAGCCGCTGCTGGATCTCACGCCCAAGGAATTCCAGCTGCTGGAGTATTTTCTGCTGCATCCGGAAGAGGTGGTGCGCCGAACCGTACTGCTCGAAAAAGTATGGGACATGCATTTCGACCCGGAGAGCAATGTGGTGGATGTGCACGTGGGCAACTTGCGGCGCAAAATCCAGCAGGCCACCGGAAAGAACCTGATCGTCACGATCCGCGGGGTGGGCTTTTCGATGCGCGAGGAGCCGGTGGGGGGCGGCCCGCCCGAGACCGGGATGACGTGAGCCCGCGCCTGCGAGCGGCCCTGCTCCCGGTGGCCGCGCTGACAGCCATCGTCGGCGGGTTGCTGCAACCATCGACTGGCCCCGGGGTCCACCGCTCCGCGGTGTGGATGGCCGGGCTGCTGGTAGTGGGTACCCCAGTCGTGCTCCTCACGATCCGGGGCGCGCTGGCGGCGAAGTTCAGCGCGGATCTGGTGGCCAGCCTGGCCATTGTGGCTGCGGCAATCCTCGGGCAACCGCTGCCGGGACTGATCGTCGTGCTGATGCAAACTGGTGGCCAGGCGCTGGAGCACTACGCTGAGCGTCGCGCCTCGGCGGCGGTCCGGGCGCTTGAAGCCGGTGCCCCGCGATTGGCCCACCGAAGGGTGACCCCGGAATCACTGGAAGATGTCCCGGTGGATTCGATCCGGATTGGCGATCATCTCGTGGTCCTGCCTGGCGAACTGGTTCCCTGTGATGGTCAGGTCGAGACCGGGGACTCGCACGTCGATGCGTCCCGCCTGACCGGCGAGCCCTTGCCAACGAGGGTTGGTCCCGGCGCCCACCTGATGAGTGGCAGCATCAACGGGGAAGGCCCCCTCACGCTCCTGGCCACGTCGCTCGCGTCCCAGAGTCAGTACGCCCTGATCGTGGCGCTGGTGCGAGAAGCTCAGGCCAGCAAGGCGCCCCTGCAGCGCGCGGCGGACCGGGCGGCCACCTGGTTCACTCCAATGACGATCGCCCTCTGTCTGGCCACCTGGCTCCTGTCCCACAATGCCACTCGCTTGCTGGCCGTGCTCGTGGTGGCAACTCCCTGCCCGCTGATCCTGGCGGTGCCGGTAGCCGTGATCGGTGGGATCAGCCGCGCGGCCGGGCGCAACATCGTTTTCCGGGATGGCACTGCGGTCGAACAACTGGGCCAGGTCACTGTGGCGGTGTTCGACAAGACCGGGACCCTGACGCTGGGCCGTCCGGCGGTCCGCGCCGTCCGGGCGATAACTCCCTTCAGCGAGTCGGATATCCTGCGGCTGTCCGCGGCCGTCGAGCAGGGCTCGGGGCATCTGCTGGCCCGCAGCGTGGTGGAGGCCGCCCGGCATTCTGGCCAGCCGATCACTCCGGCACTCGATGTGGTCGATACTCCCGGGCAGGGAGTGGTGGGCCGGGTGGCTGGGGTCGAAGTCGCCGTGGGGTCGAACAGCTGGATCGCCGGACGCTATCCCGGCGCGAAAACCATCCTGGAAGCGGCCCACGGTGACAGCAGCGATCTCCGCGCCGCAGTCGTCATCGACGGTCAGGCCGCGGGAATCATCCTGTTCGCGGATGAGCCCAGGCCCCGGCTTGCCGAGTTCTTCCGGACGCTCACGAACCTCGGCATCACGCGTTCAATCATGCTGTCCGGGGACCGGCTGGCCACGGCCCAGGCGGTTGCGGCCACCGCGGGTATCCAGGAGATCCATGCTGACCTGATGCCAGGCGAGAAGACGGCCGTCATCCAGTCGCTGCAGCGGGAGGGCGCCCGAGTCCTGATGGTTGGCGACGGGACCAACGATGCGCCGGCCCTGATGCAAGCAACGGTCGGGATGGCGCTGGCTGCCCACGGTGGTGGAATCAGCGCCGAGGCCGCCTCGGTCGTGCTGCTGGCCGATGACCTGGGGCTGGTCGTGGAAGCCATCCGGATCAGCCAGCGAACCATCCGGATTGCCCGCCAGAGCATTGTGGTGGGGCTGGGTCTGAGTCTGATCGCCATGGGCTTCGCGGCCTTCGGTCACATCGCTCCGATCCAGGGGGCGCTGCTCCAGGAGCTGATCGACATCTCCGTCATCCTCAATGCCCTGCGCACCAGCCTGCCGGGCGCCAATCCGCCGCGGCACTCCCCTTCCCTTCCGGACCTGGCCACCGCATGACCCCCGAGTCCTGGCCCATGCCGCCACGGAAGGTGCTCTTCCTGCGGGCGGTGCGCCGCCACTGTCCGCGCTGCGGCGGCGGCCCGCTGTTCCGTCACTGGATCAACATGGTCGACCGCTGCCCGGTCTGTGCCCTGGACTTTACTCGTGGCGAGTCCGGCTACCAGCTGGGCGCGATGTGGTTCAACCTGCTGCTGGCCGAGGCGGTGTCGGTCGGCGTGTTCCTGATTACCGTGGCGCTGACCTGGCCCAATCCCCCCTGGGACCGGCTGCAGATCATGGGGCCGCTCGAGGCGATCATTTCGCCGCTGTTCTTCTATCCCTTTTCCAAGACGCTGTTCCTTGCCTTTGACCTGGCCATGCGGCCGGCTGGCAGCCTGATCGAAACCGAAGCGCACTAGTGGTCCTGATTCCGAAGCTCGTCACCACGCTCAAGGGATACACCCGCCCCCAGCTGCTGGCCGACGTCAGCGCGGGAGTGATCGTCGGTATCGTGGCGCTGCCGCTGGCCATCGCCTTTGCGATCGCCAGCGGGGTGCCACCCGAGCGGGGGCTCTACACCGCGATCGTGGCCGGGTTCCTGATCTCGGCCCTGGGGGGTTCGCGGGTACAGATCGGAGGACCGACCGGCGCCTTTGTCGTGATCGTGTACGGCATCGTCCAGCAGTATGGGCTTGATGGGCTGACCGTGGCCACGATGATGGCCGGTGTCATCCTCATCATCCTCGGCGTGGCCAAGCTGGGTGCGGCGATCAAGTTCATCCCGTTCCCGGTGGTGACCGGATTCACCAGCGGGATTGCCCTGATCATCTTCTCCAGTGAGGTCAAGGATTTCCTCGGACTGAGGATGGGGGTTATCCCCGCCCCGTTCATCGACAAATGGCAGGCCTACGCTCAGAGCGCCGGCACCGCCAATCCCTGGACGGTTGCCACCGCGCTCCTCAGCCTGCTGATCGTGGTGATGTGGCCGCGAATCAGCCGGCGGGTGCCCTCGCCATTTGTGGCACTGGTCGTGGTGACCGCGCTGGTGCAGTACTTTCACCTGCCGGGTGTCGAGACCATCGGTGACCGGTTCGGCCCGATCCACGCCGGACTGCCGAGTCCCACGCTACCGCACGTGTCGTTTCACACGATCACGGCCCTGGCCGCTCCCGCCTTTACCATCGCGCTGCTGGCCGCCATCGAATCGCTGTTGTCGGCCGTGGTGTCGGACGGCATGATCGGCTCGCGCCACCGATCCAACATGGAGCTGGTGGCGCAGGGCGTGGCCAACATCGTGGCACCGGTGTTCGGCGGGATTCCGGCTACCGGTGCCATCGCCCGGACCGCCACCAACGTGAAGCACGGCGGCCGCACGCCGGTGGCGGGCATCGTGCACGCCACCACGCTGTTGCTGATCACCCTCTTCTTCGGACGCTGGGCCGCGCTGATTCCGATGGCGGTGCTGGCCGCGATCCTGGTCGTGGTCAGTTATCACATGAGCGAATGGCGGAGCTTCCGCAGCGAACTGCGGGCGCCCAAAAGCGACGTGGCCGTGCTGCTCGTCACCTTCTGCCTCACCGTCCTGGTCGACCTCACGGTGGCGGTAGAGGTCGGGATGGTGCTGGCCGCGTTCCTGTTCATGAAGCGGATGTCCGAGGTGACGAACGTCAGCCAGGTGACCCGCGAATTTGCCGACGAGTCCGACGAGGAAGAGGGCCACGATCCCAATGCGATTGCCACGCGCGCAGTTCCCCCTGGTGTCGAGGTCTACGAGATCGACGGGCCGTTCTTCTTCGGCGCCGCCGAATCGTTCAAGCAGGCGGTGAGCTCGGTGGCCCGGCGACCCAAGGTCCTGATCGTCCGGATGCGCAAGGTGCCGGTCATCGACTCGACTGGGATCCACGCGCTCCGCGAGCTGACCCGGCGGAGCCGCAGCGAGGGAGCCCTGCTGATCCTGTCAGGGGTGCATTCCCAGCCGGTGGTCGCCCTCACCAACGCCGGCCTGTTCGACGAGCTGGGCGAAGCCAATGTCTGCGGCAACATCGACGCCGCCCTCAACCGCGCCCGGGAGTATCTCGGCATGCCCACGGAGGAGCGTCCGGTGCTCGCCGGGGCGGCTGTCGCCCCGGAGATGCCGCACGGCGAACGCAGGTCCGGCCCCCGGGCGTAGTGCCCGGGGCCATCCGGTTCGGTCCGGCCACCACTGGCCTGCAAGCCGAGCCGGACCGTCCGGAGCCGGTTCCTGAATGAGGGAATGATGATCCATCCAGATTCACCTCTCCGGATGCACCGGACGGCCATTGCCAACGACGGCTGGATGCAGGCGGCGCCATTTGAGTGTGATACCTTGATTGTTGTGCCCGGGGAGCGCTGGGACGTATTGAACCATGCCAACCTTCCCGGAATGCAGGCATTCCACTGCCATATCCAGCCGCACGCCGAGTCCCCGATGGGAATGCTCGGGATGGTGGCGGCGTTGATCGTGCAGAAGTAGACCGGCCGCCGCATAACCGCGGGCCGGTGTTTCTAACGGCGGCCGGGAGTCAACGATGGCTGGAACGGCAATCGCGCGCGGCACCTGTCACCCGCTCTATGTCTTCGAAATCGGCCAGCTGGTTGATCTCGACGGCTGCGAACAACGAATCCAGGATACCTCCGAGCGGCTGGCGCTCAAGCAGCGAGGACGGCTTTCCCATTTCCAGTACCGACCCCCGCCGCTCCGGGTGACCCAGCCAGCCGGGGTCACTCAGATCGGCGGCTACGCGGTGGCGCCGACAGTTGAACTGGTGATCTACGGGTTCGGGGCCATGTCGGTCAGCTATGCAATTCCCTTTGCCGGTCCGCTCGATTCACTGGTTGACATGAGTATCGGACTCCGGGCAAGGCCCGACCTGGTGGCCGACGCCCGCGCCCGGGTCACCTCACTGGTGGCCTCGCTGGGCTCCCTGATCGTCAAGGCACGGGTGGCGGAGATCTTCGAGGATTACGCCCTGTTCGCGGTCCAGTCACTCGAACCGTTCAGCACTGCGGCCGATCTGGTCGGGGCCGAGTCGGGCACACTGGCCAGGATACTCAGGGCCGAACGGGGGACGCTGTCGGATGACGAAATCCAGGACGCGATGCAGGCGTCGATCTCGTTCGGGGTCGGTGAGCTGTCGGTCATCGATTACGACACCGGTTTCGTGTTCGATCCGGAGCCCGATGAGGTGCGCGCGGTCCTCGAAGTGGCCAACGTGCAGTTGCTCGAGATGCGATACCTCGACCAGGAACTGGACCAGGCCTTGCAACGCTCCTACGCGCTGCTGGCCCGCCAGGGTGGCTGGAAGGCACTGGCTCCGGCGGCCTACGCCGGGGATCTCGCCGAGGTGGCGGAACTACAGCTCGATAGCTCGATCCTGCTCGAGCGGGTGACCAACGCACTCAAATTCTTTGGTGAGGAGTATCCGACCCGGATCTACCGCTTGGCTGCCCGTCGGTTCCACCTCGGCGAGTGGGACCAGAGCATCAGCCGGAAACTGGAAACGATCGAGAGCCTGTACCAGAAACTGGCGGATCGGGCGGAGGGGCGGAGAATGGAAATGCTGGAGTGGGTCGTGATCATCCTGATTTCGGTGGAGATCATAATCTCTTTCGTACCTGGCCACTGATGCACCCGAACCGGCTGGTCCTCTCGGCCCTCCTGATCTGCGCAGCTATCTCTGCAGAGGCCCAGTCCCCTGCACCGTCCGGCGCCGAGTTGGCGGCTCCCGTCTTCCCGGCCGGTACCCTCGTACCGATCCGATTCCTGAACGGGCTGGTGGCTGGGCGGGACAGCGTCGGCTCACCAGTCCTGGTGCAGACGCTGGCTGCATTAGTCGTTGATGGATGCATCGCGGCACCGGCCTTTACCGAGCTGTCGGGAAGAGTCACCCGGTCCCGGAGTGGAAAGTGGTTTGGCCAGCGGGGGCGCTTGGCCCTCCGCTTCGACTCGTTGCGGGTCAAGGGAACCGGCTGGATCCCGGTTGACGCGGTGCTGGATTCGCTGGAGTTCGCCCGTTCGGGGGTCATCGGAAGTGAAGGGGAGTTACGAGGGAAGAGTCACACCCTTGGCCGCCGGGGACTGGGCCTCCTCCCGCTCGCGGCCGCGGGTGACGCGCCGCTCGCGGTGATCCCCGCCGCCATGTTCGCCGGGTGGTCGCTGGTCCGGCGCGGCGCGCGTCCCGTCATCCTGAGTGGGGAGGCCGGGGCAGCGCGGTTGCGGGCACCGCTCAGGCTGCCGAGTCCGCCACAGTGCCAGGCTGCCAGTTCCAGTTCAGCGCTGACGAGGGTGCCAACCCTGCCCAGCTTCATACCCCGCACCGAGGGTCGCGGCGGTCGATCGGGTGATCCCGTCAACCTGATCGTGCTGGGCAGTTCAGATGCGCTCGATACTGCCTTTGCGCGGGCGGAATGGCTGATCCCGCAATCCCATTCCGCGGGGCACACCCTCAATGAGGTGGCCGCGGCGCTGCTGGATCGTTCGTCGGTCCGGGCACCCATGAGTACCCAGTATTTCCAGGGACGGGCCCAGGACCTGGCCTACGAGCGCCCTAGCGCCACTGTCCGGATCCGCCATCATGCCCGGCTCTGGCTGCTCGATAGTACGACCGCCGTCTGGGTCGGCGCGGCCAACCAGGACATCGGCCTCAAGGTGGCCCCAAGGCACCTGACCCACCGAATCAGCCCACAGATCGATCTTGAGCGTGATTTGATCGTACGGGAGCTCGAGTCGACCGGCTGCGCGGACCTGGTCGCCTTTGACTCATTGCCGGGTGGGCCGGCGGCGGGACGAAACGCCTCGGACCAACGGTACATCACCGACGGCCGCGCGGCGGTGATTCAGGTCCACGGCTGTCCAACCCGCTGAGTCGCGTGACATGCCTGAGGGTGGAACGACGACCGGCCCGGGAGATTTCCCGGGCCGGTTGTTTATCCACTCCCCCATTTCCGGCAGCTCAGGGAAAGTTGATCACCTGCAAGCCACTCGGCCCGACTGGAATCGCAATGCTATCGGTCAGCGCGTAGGTAGTGCCGTCGTAGATGAAGATCTGGCCCGGGATGCTGCTGGCCGCCGAGCCGTAGAACGTCTGATAGATCCGGCCGTCACTGGCAAAGGCGGCATCCGACGCAGTCCGGCATCCGGCGGTGGCTGGCGCGCACAGCGGATTGTCCGGACCACGGAGAAACGCGTTGGTGCCGGTGCTATAGACCACACTGCCGTAGCTGAAGCTCGAGATCACCGCTCGTCCAGTGGGATCGATCATGATCGGGCCCGGTGCATTGCCGAAGCCATCGACCACCGTCGGCGCCGCATCGACCGCGGCTGCGTAGACCGCCAGGCTGCCCTGGGCGTCGGCCGGGAAATACTCGCCGGTGTTGACCACGTACAGCTTGCCGTCGGGACCAAAGGCGCCGTACTGGGCATTGCGGCCACCGGTCGTGATGGTGTCCACGATGGCCATGGTGGCCGGGTTGACCTCGGTCAGCACTCCGTCCCCGATCTCGGCGTAGTTCTCATCGAGATTGCTGGAGATCACGAACACCCTCCCGTCATGCGCAATCACACTGCTGGGCGCCGGCGTAACCGAGACTGTATCGGTGATGGCATCACCGGCCTGGTGGATGACAATCCGGCCGACGTAGTCATCCAGGAAGTTGGCCACGATCGCCGTGGTGTCATTGACCCAGGCCGCACCGGAGGCGTTGCCGCCGCCGAAGGTGAAGGTCCGCACCACGCTGTTGCGCTCGAGGTCGACCAGGTTGACGCTCGCGGCATCACCGAGCGGCACCAGCGCCAGGTGGCCACGGACCGCAAAAGCGACGGGAGTGATGGTGCTGCTGGCGCCGAAGCCAATCTCCTGGCGCTGATCGGGGGCGCCGAGCTTGAACAGCAGGAGGCTGTGGGAGGTGCTGTTGATGAACAACCCGATGTCGGGATTGCCGGGTGTTCCGTCGAGGAATCCGCGGGTCGGGGCCGGCGCGGAGTTGTCACTGCAGGCCGATGCGGCCACAGCGCCGGCCAGGGTAAGTACGGCCAGGGAACCTGATCGAAACTGCATGTTGCCTCCTCCGGGATGGGTCATTGATCGCTCGAGCCGGGGCCATCCCTGTCTCTAATACTCATCT
>JBEPVA010000046.1:0-20772 GCA_041691295.1 Gemmatimonadota bacterium | reverse complement strand
AGTCCGAACAGTGCGGTCAGCCGCAGGATGACTCGAATGCGCATCGACTCAGCCGGCGGGCCGGAGCAGTTCGAGCAGTCGCGGGGGATGGAGCAGTGGCCGCGTCGAGCGACGAACTTCCCAGGCTCTCCAGAGATCCGGCAGGGCGGCCAGGACATCCATCGGGCGGAGCGCCCTGGCGGTCTGGCGGCGGGCGCCGATCTCCGCCGCGCGCCCCAGCACCTGCGCCGCCATCGCCGCGGCCAGCGGGGCCTCATGTCCCTGTGCCAGGAGGGCGCCGGTGAACCCACTGAGCAGATCGCCGCTTCCGCCGGTGGCCAGCCCCGGGTTGCCCGCTGCAATGGTGTACGGTGCCGCACCGCGATATCCCACCACACTCGGCACGCCCTTGAGCAGCACCGTGGCATTTACCTCCGCGCTCGAGGCCGAGGCCGCCGACCAGGGGTCGAGTTCCTGGGTGCCGGCGTGGGCCGGGAACAGCGCCCGGAACTCTCCGCCGTGTGGCGTCAGCACCACCGGAATTCGGCTGGCCACCCGGGCAAGCGGGCCGGGATCGCCGGCATTGACCATCAGGGCATCAGCGTCGACCACCGCAGCCTTGGCATGCGCGAGCACCGCCGCCACGAACTGACGACGGCCGGCTGCCCGGCCCAACCCGGGGCCGATGACGACTGAGTCGGCGCGCTGAAGTAGCTCCACCAGCGAAGGCGACAGTTCGCCTTCAAGTGAATGGCCCAGCGTCTGCACGTCCGGCTCCGCGGCCCGCAGCACTTCAATGCTGGCCTCGGGGGCCACGGCATGAACCAGCCCGGCGCCGGCGCCAAAGGCGGCCCGGCAGGCAAAGCGCAGTGCACCGACCATGGCAGGATCACCACCGACCACCACTACCCGGCCACGATCCCCCTTGTGGGCAGAACCGGCCAGCCTCGCGATCTTGCTGGCGGCCAATTCGTCAGTGACCAGCATCGGCCATTCCGATTGCGCTGGCGGATGTCCGACATCGACCACGACGATGTCGCCGACCTCGTCGCGGGCCAGCAGGTGACCGCGGCGGACGCCGCCAAAGGTCACGGTGACCTCCGCCTGCACCGGCTGACCGTGAGAAACCCCATTGAGCAGGTCGAGTCCGGTTGGACCATCCACCGCCAGCACCGGCAGCGCCAGTTCACCGATCCGCTCAACCAGCGCCTGCACCGGGGCCCGCGGCGCACCCCGCGCGCCAGTGCCGAGCAATGCATCGACCAGGAGCGCCACGCCGGGCCAGGGCCCGTCCGGCGCCACTTCACGTACCCCTTCACGCCGGGCCCGCTCTGCCATGACCCGGCAGAGTGGGGACGGCTCGCCCGCAGGACAGGTGACCCAGACCGGCGCGCCGATCCGGTGCAGCACTCTGGCAAGCACCCAGCCATCGCCGCCATTGTTGCCGGTCCCCGCCGCGATCAGCACGCCCTGCCCCACCCGATCAGGCCAGCGTTCAGCCAGGACCACGGCCACGGCGCGGCCGGCCGCGTCCATCAGGGTTTCGAGGGAGATGCCAAGCCCGCCGGCCTGGGCGTCCCAGTCGGAAGCCTGCGAGGGGGAAATGACGGAAATGGGCATAGGAGATGGGCAACGGACAACGGGGAACGGGACACGCGTAACGTTCCCGGTTCCCCGCTGGCTGTTGCCTTTACTTGAAGCTCGGTCCGATCGTCCTGCCGATGGAGATCTCGCCGTTATCGATTCGAAGATTGAAGCCGCACTCGGGATTGTTGCAGACCCACGCCTTGTAGGTGATCGGCGCGCCTTCGCGACCGTAATCAGACAGCGGAATCAGTGATCCTTGGCCGCATTTTCGACAGGCCGGCCAGTCTTTTGCTTCCATACTCCCCTCCTCCCATCATGGTCCGGTTCAGCTGCTCGCAACGCCCCCCCACGAATAGGGAACGCTGAACGCTTCATCGAAATCATACACCCCGGAGAACTCTTCCTCCCGGTCGGTCGGCAGCGCCGCCAGCAGCCCCGCCTCTACCAGTGCATACACGATCCGGCCGAAATCCTCGGTCCGCCGCACACCCCAGTGTTCGAGCACCGGCCTGGCCAGCCGGCCAAACCGCTCTAGCGCAAAATCGCGACAGGCCCAGGCCAGTTCCTGGCCACTGACATGGCGCCGGGCCTCGAGCCGGATCTGCAGAAACTCGATAGTGGCGAGCACGAAAAGATAGGCCCGCTCGTGGTACTCCTCATCGGAGCCACGAAGGCGGGCCAGGACCGAATCTGAAAAATGAAGTTCGTTCATCCGCCGGGTCGGTATCGCATCGAGGACATGCCTGCGAAGCTAGGACCCGGCGCGCAGCCGGTCAAGCTTTGGCGCCCTGATAGAGCGGGAATCGGGCGGTCAGTTCCTCGACCTCCTGCTTGACCCGGGCAGCGGTCTCGTCGTCGCCCTTGGTCAGCACCCGGTCGATCAGCTCGGCCACCCGCTTCATCTCGCCGGTTCCCATTCCCCGGGTGGTCAGCGCTGGCGTGCCCAGCCTGATCCCGCTGGTGACAAACGGCGACTGCGGATCGTTGGGGATCGTGTTCTTGTTGACCGTGATCCCGGCCTTGCCCAGCAGCGCCTCGGCGACCTTGCCGGTCAGGTTCTTGGGCCGGAGGTCCACCAGCATGAGGTGAGTATCGGTACCGCCGGAAACAATGTTGAACCCGCAGCCGATCAGCGACTCGGCCAGCATCCTGGCATTGGCAATGACCTGCTTTCCGTAGCGCTTGAAGTCCGGAGTCAGTGCCTCGGCAAAGGCGACAGCTTTGGCCGCAATGACATGTTCCAGCGGGCCGCCCTGAGTACCGGGAAAGACCGACTTGTCCACGGCCTTGGCATGCTCGGCGCCGCACAAAATGATCCCGGCCCGCGGGCCGCGCAGCGTCTTGTGGGTGGTGCTGGTGACCATGTGGGCATGCGGTACCGGCGAGGGGTAGAGCCCTGCGGCCACCAGCCCCGCGAAATGGGCCATATCGACCAGCAGAAAGGCGCCAACTTCATCGGCGATGGCGCGGAAGGCGGCGAAATCGATGATCCGCGCATAGGCGCTGCCGCCCGCGATCAGCAGCTTCGGCCGGTCGGTCTTGACCTGCTCGCGCAGCTGGTCGTAATCGATCCGGCCGGTGTCCGGATTGACCCCGTAATGCGTGGCCTTCCACACCGCCCCGCTGTGGTTGACCGAGGCGCCGTGGGACAGATGGCCGCCATGCGGCAGCGACATTCCCATGATCTTCTCGCCGACCGGAATCAGCGCCATGAAGGCCGCGAAGTTGGCCTGGGCACCGGAATGCGGCTGTACGTTGGCGTGCTCCGACCCGAACAGCTGCTTGGCCCGGTCAATGGCCAGTTGTTCGACCTTGTCCACTACCTCACAGCCGCCGTAATAGCGCTTTCCCGGATAGCCCTCGGCGTACTTGTTGGTCAGCGGAGTGCCCATGGCGTCGATGACTGCCCGGCTGGCAAAGTTCTCGCTGGCAATCAATTCGAGCCCATGCCGCTGCCGGAACAGTTCCTGGTCGATCAGCCCGGCAATCACCGGATCAGCCTGGCGCAGGGAAGCGTTGTGGTCCAGCGTCATCTGTCGTCCTCGATTTTCTGGATACGGCGGGCGTGGCGCCCGCCTTCAAATGGGGTATCGAGCCAGGCCCGGAGGATCTCCACCCCTTCCGGCTCGGTCACGAACCGGGCCGGCAGCACCAGCACGTTGGCGTCGTTGTGCTGACGGGCCAGCCTGGCAATCTCGGGAGACCATGCCACGGCCGCCCTCACTCCGTGATGTCGATTGGCCGCGTAGGCCATCCCGAGTCCGGTGCCGCAGAGCAGCACCCCGCGCCGGGCTTCACCGTGCTCGACCAGTGCAGCCACCGGATGGGCATAGTCCGGATAATCGGTCGAGTCCGTCGAGTGGGTGCCCAGATCCATGGGCTCATATCCCAGCGTCCGAAGCTCCGCCACCAGCCGCTGCTTCAGGGCAAAGCCGGCGTGGTCCGCGGCGATCGGGATCGGCTCAGGCATTGGCATCATTCACGGTTGAATAAATATGCAAATTGATGAATCCCCGGTAGTGCCAGGCATTTACAGCTTCCGCAGCCCGGCTACCGCCCCGATCCGCTGCTCCGCCATGTGATCGGCCGCCTGGTAGCTGGGAATCACCTGCTTCCTGGCAATCTCGTAGATGGTCAGCAGGGTATCGTAGATCTGGGCCGCCTTGCGCTTGGCCCGGTCGAGGTCCCAGTTGAGCAATTCGCCATAGACGTTGATCACCCCGCCGCCATTGATGACGTAATCCGGGGCGTAGGTCATTCCCTGCTGCTCGAGGGCATCGCCGTGACGCGCCTCGGCCAGCTGGTTGTTGGCCCCGCCGGCAATGACCTCGACCTTCAACCGCCGCAGGGTGTCGTCGTTGACGGTGGCACCCATGGCATTGGGAGAATAGATGTCGGCCGGCTGGTCGTAGATCTCGTCAGGGCCGACTGCCCTGGCACCGGTGGCCTCGACAATCCGCTTGGCCTTGGCGCTGTCGATGTCAGTGACGATCAGCCTGGCACCTTCGGTGTGCAGATGGTCACACAGATGCCGGGCCACATTGCCGCAGCCCTGGATCAGGATCGTCTTGTCCTTGAGGCTGTCTGTGCCCCAGCGGACCTTGGCCGTCGCCTTCATCCCGACGTAGACACCGTAGGCCGTAACCGGCGAGGGATCGCCGGAGCGGCCATGCAGCCCGGCCACATGGGTGGTTTCCATCCGGACGTACTCCATGTCCGCCGGCGAGGTCCCGATATCCTCGGCCGTGATGTAGCGGCCACCCAGGGTTTCGATCAGCCGGCCGTGGGCCCGGAACAGTGCTTCCCGATCGACCCGCTTGTTATCGCCGATGATCACCGATTTGCCACCGCCGAGGTTGAGCCCCGCCACGGCCGACTTGTAAGTCATCCCCCGGGCTAGACGCAGCGCGTCGATCGTGGCCTCCTCACTCGACCCGTATTGCCAGAACCGGGTGCCGCCGAGCGCGGGGCCCAGCCTGGTGTCGTGGATGGCCACGATGCCGCGATAGCCGCACGAGGCATCGTATCCGAACACGATCTGCTCGTGGCCCATGGTCGAGATGGTCTGGAAGAGATCCATGGTGTTCCGTTTTCCCTGGAGTAGGTGTTTTCATTTTCGGATTGATGGATTTGGGGGAGCGAGTCAGGATTCCGATGTGCTTCCCCAATCCGGCAATCCTTCAATAGCTGTAGAAGCCCTTGCCCGACTTCTTGCCAAGTTCGCCCGCCGCCACCATCCGCCGAAGCAGCGGACAGGGCCGGTACTTGTCATCGCCGAGGCCGTGGTGCAGCACTTCCATGATCGAGAGGCAGGTGTCGAGGCCGATCAGGTCGGCCAGCGCCAGCGGGCCCATCGGATGCGCCATCCCCAGTTTCATCACGGTGTCGATCGACTCGGCCGAGGCAACGTTCTCCATCAGGCAGAACACCGCCTCGTTGATCATCGGCATCAGGATCCGGTTGGCCACGAAGCCGGGATAGTCGTTGACCACCACCGGCGTCTTGCCCAGCGTCCTGGATATCTCCATCACCGCGGCAGTCGTGTCATCACTGGTGGCCTGGCCTCGAACGATCTCGACCAGCTTCATCACCGGAACCGGGTTCATGAAATGCATTCCGATCACCCGGTCGGGGCGCCTGGTGTGGGACGCGAGTTCGGTGATCGAGATCGAGCTGGTGTTGGAGGCCAGGATTGTCTGGGGGGGGCAGGCCGCCTCGAAGCTCTCGAACAACTCAAACTTGAGCGCCGGCTGCTCGCTGACCGCCTCGACCACCAGATCGGGATCGCCGATGTTGGACAGGTCACTGGTGAGCTCCACCCGGCCAATGACTTCAGCGGCCTGTTCGGCGCTCAACCCGCCCTTCTTGACCACCCGGGCCAGACTGCCCTTCATGGCATCGAGTCCACGCTGGAGCGCGTCGGCCGAGCGGTCGACCATTCGCACGGTGGCACCGTGGGACGCGAACACCTGCGCAATTCCGTTGCCCATCGTTCCAGCGCCCACCACTACGACCTTGTTCACGCGTCCTCCCGACGAATGCGGCGAATGACCCACGTCAGCCCGACTGCAATCGAGACACTGGCGACCATCCCGCCCTCCGGCCCGAAGGCCCCGCCCGTGACCCAGTGGGGCCCCCCGGGCAGGTAGTTGATCCAGGGAATCGTGAAGGGCAGCCCGCTCACCGGGGCATCCGCCGCGGCGAGGGTAAAGTTCCAGCCCAGGTGGGCGCCAAACGCGGTCCAGATCCCGCCGGGCAGGTAGAACGCGGCACCGAGAAAGACTCCCGCCAGCGCGATGTTGGCCAGCGCGATCTGGTCGACCTCGGGATTCCTGAAATGGGCAGCGGCAAACAGAACCGACAGGAGCATGAGCGCGCGGAATCGCCCCATCGAGCGCGACAGCAGCACCTGCGGCACTTCCCTGAACACCATCTCTTCGCTCAGCGCGGCCGGCGCCAGGATAAGGAGTGTCAGGCCGACCTGCCGCAAGTAATCAGCGATGCCCCCGGCATCTGGGCCGAACCGCGCGCCACCGACGGCCATGGCCAGCGCCAGGGCCAGCAGCGCCGGCGCGATGCCAATCAGCAGCCCACCGCCGAATGCGGCACCTCGAGACACCGCTCCCTTCCATCGCAGATCGACCAGGCTCAGCCGGTTGCCCCGGATTCCAATGATCCAGGTGGCCAGGCCAAACCCGAGGATGGAACAGATTCCCTGGACCAGCAGCGGCTCCGGCCCATTGTGATTGAAGATCGATAGCCGGGCGCCTACGGGTCCGAAGACCAGGGCGTAGCCGATCGCGAGGGCGATCGTGACGACGTAGCCCAGGATGAAGAACAGGAGCGACCATCCCAGGCCAATCAGGAACTGGCGGGAGGGGCTTCGAGGCGCAGGGACGGACGCGATGGGCTCGCTCATGCGGCCGGCCTCAGAATCCCGTGGAGCGGCCAGAGGATCAGGCCGACCACGATCACCTTGATCAGGTCCTGCTCCAACAGCGGGCCGAGGCCGCTACGCAGGCTGCTCCATTGCTCATGGGTCGAGACCTTCAGCCAGAGCGCCCCGGTCAGCTGAATGCACGCCATACCGGCCAGCGCCGCGCCGAAGCAGCGGACCGGACGACCCCGGCTGCCGAACCGGCCGACCATCGCGGCTGCAACAGGAAAGGAAAAGAGATATCCGCCGGTCGGCCCGAACAGGTGATCCAGCCCGCCGGCGCCGCCCGCAAAGACCGGAGCACCGAAAATGCCTAGCAGCAGATAAAAGAGAAGCGAGCTGGCCCCCATCAGCGCCCCGATCAGCCCACCGACCAGCAGGACCATCGGTCCCTGAAGCGTGCTGGGCACCTCGGATCCGGGCAGCTGGAAACTGACCCGGGCGGCGACCGCGACCGCCGCGGCGCCGGCAATCATGGTCAGCGGCCAGAAGTACCGCCGGCCTTCGGCCACTAGACCTGCTCAACGCTGAGCGCCACCGCATTGCCGCCGCCAAGGCACAGCGTGGCAAGTCCGGTCGACGCGCCCCGGTCGCGCATCGCGTGCAGCAGGGTGGTCAGCACCCGGGCTCCACTGGCGCCGATGGGGTGGCCGAGTGCCACGGCACCACCGTTCACGTTGACCCGGTTCCAATCCCATCCCAGTGCACGACCGTCCGCGAGGGCCTGGACGGCAAAGGCCTCGTTGGCTTCGATCAGCCCGTAATCCCCGATCCGAGTGCCGGACTTCTTCATCAGGTTCTGCACCGCAAAGATCGGGGCAAAGAAGAGGTCCTTGGGTTCCCCGCCGCCGGTGGCATAGCCGGTGATCTTTGCCAGCGGAGTCAGCCCGTGCGCCTTGGCAAAGGCCAGCGAGGTGACCACCAGCGCGCTGGCCCCGTCATTCAGGCCTGGGGCATTGCCGGCGGTCACCGTGCCGTCCTTCCGGAACACCGGCCTGAGCTTGGCCAGCCCTTCGAGGGTGGTGTCCTTGCGGGGAGATTCATCCATCAGCACCGGCACCGGCCCACCCTTGCCGCTGACCGGCACTGCCACGATTTCGGCGGCGAACTTGCCCGCAGTCATCGCGGCAATGGCCTTCTGATGGCTCTGCAACGCAAACTGGTCCTGGTCCTGCCGCGTCACCCCCGCCTTCTCGGCGGTGTACTCCGCGTACTCACCCATGTGGTTGTTGCCGAACGAATCCCACAGGCCATCGTGGATCATTCCATCCACCATCGTCTGGTTGCCGGCCTTGATCCCGCTGCGGTAACCGTAGACGTAGTGCGCCGCGGAGGACATCGATTCCATTCCGCCCGCCACCACGCACTGCTGGTCACCCGCCCGGATACTCTGGGCGGCCAGCATCACCGCCTTGAGGCCGGAGCCGCAGACCTTGTTGATCGTGAGCGCTGGCACGGTCGGCGACACCCCGCCGTGGATCAGCGCCTGACGGGCGGGAGCCTGGCCGCTGCCACCCTGGACCACGTGGCCGAGGATGACCTCATCGATAAGCCCGCCGTCAATGGCGGCTCGGGCGACCGATTCGCGAACCACGATGGCGCCGAGCTGTGGCGCGGTCAGGGAGGAAAGGGCACCCAGATACTTGCCGATGGGAGTCCGAACGGCGGACAGGATTACGGGGGTGGTGGCGTCAGACACGGTGGCCGGTCGGTTGAGGATGAGACAAAATAGACCGGTAGAGGCGGAGTCAGGAGGGTGCGGGTGGAGGTCGCATATCTATACGGAAGGCGAGAGTCGAGGGACGAGGGACGAGGGTCGCGAAGTCATGCCGACCCCGAACACATTCCGGGGCAACGGGCGCCTGGCCACGTTGGACCCTCGGAGTGACGCCACTCATTTGACGATCGGTTGAGCCTCGGGACTCATACTGCTGGCGACCCTTGACCGAGGCTCGCCATGACGACGTACTACACCTACATCCTGGCCACCCGATCCCGCTCGCTCGACTTCGGCGTGACCAGCAACCTCCAGCGGCGAGTCGGCCGGCACCGGGCCATGGAACCCAACCGTTCGCTGGGGAAGGACGGCGCGGTGCGGCTGGTCTACTACGAACAGCGGCCTTCGGTCGAAGCAGCGCTCGAGCGGGTACGGGAAATCCAGCGCTGGTCGTACCCGCAGGTGGAGGCGCTGATTAGCCGGAGTAACCCGAACTGGCACGACCTGTCAGCGGAGTGGTTCCTGGCTCGAAGGGCATGATTAAACTACCGAGTTGCCGACTTGCATTTCGACCAATTGGTCGAGAGGAGCCGCTCGCCTAGACCTCCAGCTTCCGCGTCGTGATCTCCTCCACCACTCTGGCCACGAACGCCGCTACGCCGATGACTTCCTGTTTCTTGCCCACCCCGCGGACCCGGAGCGCCAGGCTATCACTCTCAACCTCTCGCTGCCCGATCACGGCCATGTACGGAACCTTGGCCACTTCGCCGGCCCGAATCCGGTAGTTGAGCGTCTCGTGTCCATCATCGACATGCACCCGGACCCCAGCATCGAGCAGCCGTTCTCCCACCGCTCGTGCCGCCTCAGCCTGGGTATCCGAAATTGGCAGGACCCGGACCTGTTCCGGGGCCAGCCAGACCGGAAAGGCGCCGGCAAAGTGCTCGATCAGGATGGCGATGAATCGTTCGAACGAACCGTTGACTGCCCGGTGAATGATGACCGGCCGGTGCTCGGTGTTGTCCTCACCGACATAGATCAGCCCGAACCGCTCGGCGTTGGCGTAGTCGAGCTGGATGGTGCCCAGCTGCCATTTCCGGCCGATCGAATCGGCCACGTCAAAGTCGATCTTGGGTCCGTAGAAAGCACCGTCGCCGGGCTTGAGCTCGTACGGCAGGCCGGTCGACTCCAGCGCTGCCCGGAGTGACGCTTCGGCCTGGTCCCACATCGCATCCTCGCCGATCCGCTGCTCAGGCCGAGTGGCAAACTTGAGGGAGGCGGTCAATCCGAAGGTTTCGTAGTAGGCCAGGATGAACCTGGTGAGCCGCTGGACTTCCTCAGTGATCTGGGAATCCATCAGGTAAATGTGGCAGTCATCCTGCTGGAACTGCCGGACCCGGGTCAGGCCTGACAGGGCGCCACTCACCTCGTTCCGATGCAGTACATCATAGGTGGTGTACCGGATCGGCAATTCCTTGTAGGAATGCTTGTGCGCCTGGTACAGCAGGTGGTGGGAAGGGCAGTTCATCGGCTTCAGGGACATGTCCTGCTCGCCGGTTTCGTTGTTCTGGACCAGGAACATGTTTTCGCGGTATTTGCCCCAGTGCCCTGAAATCTCCCACAGCGCCTTGTTATACATCAGCGGCGTCTTGATCTCCTGGTAGCCCCTGACCTGCAGTTCCCGCATATACCGGTTGAGCTCGTTGAAGATGTTGGTGCCCCGCGGCGTCCAGAATGGCGCGCCCGGGGCAAAGGGGTGGAAGACGAAGAGGTCGAGGTCCTTCCCCAACCGCCGGTGATCCCGCTTTTTCGATTCGTCCAGCCGGTGCAGGTACGCCTCAAGCTCTTCCTTCTTGAACCATGCCGTGCCGTAGATCCGCTGCAGCATTTGCCGCTTGGAGTCACCCCGCCAGTAGGCCCCTGCCGCATGCAGCAGCTTGAAATGCTTGAGCCGGCCAGTTCCCGGAATGTGCGGACCCCGACACAGGTCCTGGAACGGTCCATCGGTGTAGATGGTAATGGTTTCATCGGGACCCAGCTCCGCAATCCGCTCCAGCTTGAGCGGATCATCCTTGAACCGGCGGTTGGCCTCGGCCCGGTCAACCACCTCGCGGACGAACGGGAAGTCGCGGGCGGCCACATCGGCCATCCGGGCCTCGATCTTCTCGAGATCCTCCGGAGTAAACGGCCGCTCCACCTGAAAGTCGTAGTAGAAGCCGTCCTCGATGGCGGGGCCAAAGCCGATGGCGGCGCTGGGAAACAGCTCGCGCACCGCGGTGGCCATGATGTGGGCAGCCGAGTGGCGCAGCATGGCCAGCGCATCCGGATCACGATCGGTGAGGATTGCGAAGTTGGCATCGGCTTCGATCGGCCGGTCGAGATCGCGGAGCTCGCCATTGACCCGGGCGGCCAGCGCCGCCTTGGCCAGACCGGGGCCGATACTCTGTGCCACTGCCCGGCCGGTGGTGCCTTCCGGCATTTCGCGGACGCTCTGATCCGGAAGCGTCAGTCTCACTCCGCTCATCGATGGCCTTCGATGCCGGGGAGACCCTGCGCTGGGTGAAACGGTGTGGCCAAGTGGCCATAGATGAAATAACCGGCGATCCCCAGGCCAAGCACGATGGCCAGGATCATCCACCGGACCATTTCGGCCGCTGTCAGAACCCGTGATTCTGGTTCCACGAACCCCTCCGGAAAATCAGGAAGACGGACTGCTGCAACTCATTCGGGAGTGTTAAGTTAACCGCTCCCTTCGGCCTGTAGTAAGAGGAGTGCCCGTGGCGTCGATTTATCGTGCTTCCCGGCCGCGGGCCTCGTCGCTGCGCTGGACCTTGATTGGACTCACGGTGGGCCTGGCTGCTGGAGCCGCTGCCGCGATCTGGTACGGGCCGGTAAATCGGGAGCGGGCTCGCCGGTTGGCCCGCCGGCTCCTCGGCCGGCGGCAGGCCGTCCTTCACATGGCGCCGCTGGTCCGCGCCGTCGAGCGCCTCCTCGCCGCCGACTCGATGCTGGGCCCGCTCGACCTTGAAGCCATTGCAGTGTCCGCCGGCCGGATCGAACTGCACGGCTGGGTGTCGAGCCGTGAGGTCCGCGCCCGGGCGTGGCGCATTGCCAGGCAGGCGCCCGGCATCGAGACCCTGATCAACTGCATCCTCGTGCATGGTGAGGATGACACCGCCTCCGCATCGACGACGGTCTGACCGGATGACTGAACCGCTGCCGCCCCAGTATGACCCGACCAGCCTCGAACACCGGCTCTACCAGCAATGGGAGGAAGCCGGTCTGTTCACGCCGCATGCTCCCGAGCCGGGAGAGTCGCGCCCGTTCGTGATCATGATGCCGCCGCCCAACGTGACCGCCATGCTGCACATGGGTCACGGACTCAACAACACCCTGCAGGACACGCTGATCCGGTTCGAGCGGATGCGGGGACGGAATACCCTCTGGCTGCCCGGAACCGATCACGCCGGCATTGCAACCCAGAACGTGGTCGAGAAGCTGCTGGCCCGCGAAGGCCTGACCCGCTTCGACATCGGCCGTGAGGCATTCGAGGCCCGGGTCTGGGAACACGTCCGCAAGACCGGTCCGGTCATCCTGGAGCAGCTCAAGGCCATCGGCTCCAGCGCCGACTGGTCCAGAACCTATTTCACGCTCGATCCCGATCTGTCGGCCGCGGTCCGGGAGGCGTTCGTCCGGCTACACCAGAAGGGGCTGATCTACCGCGGCAAGTACATCATCAACTGGTGCCCGCGCTGCGCCACCGCCCTGTCCAATGAAGAGGCGGAGAAGACCGAGACCGACGGACATCTCTGGCACCTCCAGTATCCGCTGGCCGACGGCAGCGGTCACCTCACGGTGGCCACCACCCGCCCCGAGACTATCCTCGGTGACTCCGGCGTGGCGGTGCATCCGAAGGACGAGCGCTACCAGCACCTGATCGGCCACCAGGTGGTGCTGCCGATTGTCGGGCGGCTGATCCCGATCGTGGCCGACGACGCGATCGACCCGGAGTTCGGCAGTGGCGCCGTAAAAGTCACTCCGGCCCATGACCCGGTCGATTTCGAGATCGGACGGCGGCACGACCTCCCGGCAATCGAGGTCATGCAGCCCGACGGGCGGATGGCCGCGGACCTCCCCGCCCCGTACGCCAACGCAGACCGCTTCGCCGCCCGCAAGCTGATTGTGACGGAGTTCGATCGCCTCGGCCTGCTCGAGAAGGTGGAGGCCCACCAGCACGCCGTCGGCCATTGTTACCGCTGTGATACAGTGGTCGAGCCACGGCTGTCCGAGCAGTGGTTCGTGCGGATGGCACCGCTGGCCCGCCCTGCCCTTGCGGCGTACCGCTCCGGCGAGCTGCGCTTCATTCCTGAACGGCGCGGTGAGGAGTACGCCCAGTGGATGGAGAACATCCGGGACTGGTGCATCTCCCGTCAGCTCTGGTGGGGCCATCGGATCCCGGTCTGGTACTGCGACGAACCGACCTGTGGCGCCATGCGGGTGAGTCGGACCGATCTGAGCTTTTGCCCGGCCTGTGGCGGGCCGGTGCGCCAGGACGAAGATGTCCTGGATACCTGGTTCTCGTCGTGGCTGGTGCCGATGAGCAGCCTGGGCTGGCCGGCGGACACGGCTGACCTGGCGAGCTACTTCCCCGGTGACACGCTCGTCACTGCCCCGGAAATTTTGTTCTTCTGGGTGGCCCGTATGGTCATGGCGGCGCTGGAATTCAAGGGCCAGCTGCCGTTCGACACGGTGTATCTGCACGGCACGGTCCGCGACACCGACAAGCGCAAGATGTCGAAGTCGCTGGGCAATGGCATCGATCCACTCGATGTGGTCCGGAAATACGGGGCCGACGCCCTTCGCTATACCATCGTGGCCGGGATGTCCGTGGGGACCGACCTCATTCTCGATCCCGAGGACCTGGAGCAGTCGTTCGCCCCGGGGCGCAACTTCGCCAACAAGCTGTGGAATGCCGGCCGATTCCTGCTGGGCAACTTGACCGGCCCCACGCGGCCCCTGGCCGGCAAGCATCGCAACACCATCAAGCCCGCCGAGCTGTTACTGGCCGATCGCTGGATTATCGCGCGCTGCGAGGCCACGGTGGTCGAGGCCACCCTGGCGTACGAACGCTACCGGCTGAACGATGCCGCGGCACTGGTCTACCACTTCATCTGGTCTGACCTGGCCGACTGGTACATCGAGCAGATCAAGCCGCGTCTATATGGCGATCAGCCGGGCGGAGACGTGGCCCGCGCCGTGGCCTGCCGTACGTTCGAGATCGCGCTCCAGCTGCTGCACCCGGTCATGCCGTTCATCACCGAGACGCTCTGGAAGCAGCTGCCCGGGCGGGCCGCGGACGCAACCCTGGTGACCAGCCACTGGCCCCAGAG
This sequence comes from Gemmatimonadota bacterium, assembly GCA_041691295.1. Lineage (GTDB taxonomy): Bacteria > Gemmatimonadota > Gemmatimonadetes > Gemmatimonadales > GWC2-71-9 > DATEHG01. Next base: position 6,665 of record JBEPVA010000046.1, on the reverse strand, counting down.
CGACCGCCGCGCCATGGACCAGGCGGCCCTCCGGGACTTTGGCCTGGTCCAGGAGCTGATCAGCGCCATCCGGACCATCCGTGCCGAGTACAAGGTGCCGCCAGGGCAGTCGGTGCGGGTCAAGGCTTCGAATGCGCATCCCGCCTATGAAGCGGAGCGCGCCACGATCGAGCGGCTCAGCAAGTCGAAGCTGTCATTCGGCGCCGATCCCTCCGGACCTGGCGGTAGTGCGGTCCTGACTGACGGATCCACCCTCTTCGTGTCGCTCGACGATGTGATCGACCTGGGCCAGGAGCGGGCCCGGCTCGGTCAGGAAGCGGAGCGGCTGCGCGACCTTGTGGCCGCCCAGATCAGGAAGCTGGGCAACCAACAGTTCGTGGCCCGGGCACCGGCGGATGTCGTGGCCAAGGAGCGGGAAAAGCAGCAGTCATGGAGCGACCAGCTCCGCGCCCTGGAACAGAAGCTCTCCGTGCTGGGCGCCGGATGAGGCTGGACTGGCTCGGGCCGGCGCTGCTCAGTGGCGCCACGTTGGCAATCGCCCTTGCGGGCTGCGCCAAGATCGGTGCGCCACCGGGCGGGCCCGAAGACAAGGTGCCGCCCCAGCTGATCGCCACTCGGCCCGATTCGATGGCGATCATTGCCGACTTCAAGGGCAGCGTCGATTTGCAGTTCAACGAGACCGTTTCCGAGGGTGGCACCCCCAGCCTTGGCACCGGCACCAGCGATCTCGAACGGCTCGTGCTGCTCTCGCCCAGCAATAATGTGCCCGAGGTGGGCTGGCACCGCAGCCGGCTCTCGATCAAACCCAAGGAAGGGTGGAAGGCCAATCGGGTCTACCGGATCCAGCTGCTGCCGGGGGTCCAGGACATCCGGAATAACAAGGCCGACACCTCGGTGGTGATCACCTTTACGACTGGCGCGCCGCTGCCCACGACCACCCTGAGTGGCCGGGTGGTGGATTGGGAAACCCGCCGGATGGCCGCCGGGGCCCTCGTCGAGGCGATCCTCCAGCCGGATAGCCTGCCCTACCGAGCCCTGACCGACACCAGCGGCAAATTCGAGATCGGTCCGATCCCCGCCGGCAATTACCTGGTGTTCGCGGTGGCCGATCAGAATCGAAATCACCGCCGCGAGAGCCGCGAGCTGTTCGACAGTGTTCGAGTCGACTCTCTGACATTCACTATCCCGCCACTCTGGCTCCAGCCTCACGACACCCTGGCACCGAGGATTCAAACCATCACGCCCGGCGATAGCGCGAGTGCCCAGGTCCAGTTTTCTGGGCCACTGGATCCATACGCCCCGCCGCCGTATGCCGAGCTGCGGCTGGTCTCCCTGCCGGACTCGACCCCGATCGAAGGGGCTCAGCTTCTAACCCGGCTGGCCGACAGCAGCATGCGGGCCCACGCCAAGGTGGTGGCCGACTCGCTGGCTAAGCTGGCCGACACCACCACGGCCACGCCGGATACCGCCGGGAAGCAGCCTGCACCCGGCAAGCCGCAACCTCCGGTCAAATCGAAACCGGGCTACCAGCGGCCCAGCAGCCTTCGGCCGATCAAAGAACGCAAGCTGCGCCCCGAGCCTGATACCGTGGGAGTCGCTGCGCTGCTGGAGAGCAGGCCGCCACTGGAAGACAAGCTCACTTTGCATATCCCCGGCCGATTCGAACCCGGCGGCAAGTACGTCCTGTTCATCTCTGCGGTTCGGGGCCTGAGTGGCAAGCCGGTTGAGACGCACGGTGCATTCGCCATTCCGGTTCCCAAGCCGGTCAAGCCCGACAGCACCAAGGCCAAGTCCGATAGCGCCCACGCCCAGATTGACAGCACCAGGGTGCGCCCCGATTCCGTCTCGCATCGGCCAGCACCCTTTCGGCCGGATAGCATCAAGCCGACCGGAAAGCCTCGATGAGCGATCCGCGTCGGCGTCTGCCGTCCGTCGAGAGACTGCTGACCGACCCCGGAGTGCAGGCGCTCAGCCCACGGTTTCCGCGATCCCTGATCGTCGATGCGGTCCGCGACCTCCTCTCGGCAGCCCGGGTGGGCCGCGCGGGTCCTCCCGAGGAATGGGTCGGAGAGATCGCGGACCGCTGCCAACGCAGCGCCGCCCCTTCGCTCCGTCCAGTCCTCAATGCCACCGGTGTCGTGCTGCACACCAATCTCGGACGGGCGCCGCTCTCCCGCCCCGCTCGTGACGCGATGATTGCAGTGGCAGATGGGTACAGCACCCTCGAATTCGATCTGGGCTCGGGCCTGCGCGGCCATCGCAGCGAGCACGCTCGGCGGCTGCTCGCCACGCTGACCGGCGGCGAGGATGGATTGGTCGTCAACAACGCTGCCGCGGCATTGGTGCTGGTTCTGAGTACCGCGGCCGCCGGCCGCGAGGTCTTGATCTCCCGCGGTGAATTGATCGAAATCGGCGGCAGCTTTCGGATCCCTGATATCCTGGTCACCAGCGGAGCCAGGCTCAAGGAAGTGGGAACCACAAACCGGACCCACCTCGAGGATTATCGGACTGCCATCGATGGCGCAGCCGCCATCCTGACGGTGCATCGCAGCAACTTCGAGCAGCGCGGGTTTGTTACCTCTCCAGCACCGGCCGAGCTGGCGCAACTGGCCCATCAGGCCGGCATTCCCTATTTCCACGATGTGGGCAGCGGACTGCTGGTTGATCTGGCTCCCTGGGGGCTCAGCGGAGAGCCGCTGGTGACCGCCGCGGTGGCGGCCGGCGCCGATCTGGTGCTTTTCAGTGGCGACAAATTACTGGGGGGACCGCAGGCTGGATGCCTGGTGGGTACGGCCCGCTGGATTGAGGCCTGCCGAAGAGCGCCCTTTGCCAGAGCCGTCCGGGCCGACCGCTTCACCCTCTCAGCGCTGGAGGCCACGCTGGCGGCATATCGAGACCCCGAGCGGGCTCGACAGGAAATCCCGGTGCTCCGCATGCTGACCCTGAGCCCTGAAATTCTGAGGGAGCGGGCGGAACTGCTATTGGCGCTTCTGAGTTCGCGGCTTCCAGCCGACCGCCCGGCGAGGCTCATGGACGGTGAGTCGGCCGTCGGTGGCGGAGCCTTTCCATCGGCGGTACTTCCCACGACGCTGGTAGCTGTCGATGCCGGCTCCATGGGTGCCAATGGGCTGGCCTTGAGGCTGCGGCTGGGTCAGCCGGCAATTATTGCCAGAGTCATGGATGAACGAGTGGTGCTCGATCCCCGAACCCTGCCGGAGAATGCCTTGAGCCTGGTAGCGGCGGGGCTGAGTCAGGCCCTTGAAGGATAAAATCGTGCGCCCAGCGGTCTTTCTGGATCGGGACGGGACCCTGATCGAGGATCCCGGCTATCTCAACGACCCTGAGCGGGTGCGGCTGCTGCCCGGCGTGGGTGCGGCATTGGCTCGCCTGCACCGCGCCGGTTTTCTGCTCCTGGTCGTCACCAATCAGTCGGGCATTGCCAGGCGCCTTGTTACTCCTGAGCAATACCAGTCGGTGGCTGATCGGCTCCACGAGCTGAGCACCTTGGCTGGTGGTCCAATTGATCAACAGTATTTCTGTCCGCACCTGCCGGAACTGAGTGGCCCCTGTCAGTGTCGGAAACCAGGCCTGCTTCTGTTTCAGCAGGCCATTTTCGAGTGGCAGCTCGAGCCAGCCGAGTGCTGGTGGATCGGTGATCGACTGAGGGACGTGGTGCCCGGGCTCCAACTTGGCGGTCTGGGAATTCTGGCAGGGGCCAACCCCGATTCTGACGCGCGGCAGGAAGCGGAGCGGCTGGGAATAGAGATTGTGCCAGATTTGTCAGCTGCGACTGATCGGATACTACAGGCTCTTCGGTGGTGAATGGATGACGCAGGCCCGCTGTCGTGCCGCTGCAACACACGATGCATGCGTATGGGATACCAAGGCTAACTGATTATAGCACAGTGACTTACAAATCACGATTTCAGTGTTATTTGGGTCCGTAACTTGCAAAAGGGTATCGGAGAATTCTGAACATCATTAAAAAAACTCATAAGTTCAGCCCGAGGAGGCCCTATGACGCAGTCCACCAAGATCCCGTTCAGCCCCCCGACTCTCACCGAAGAGGCGTCGCTGGTCGATATCACGCTGGTCTCAGGTGGTACGGCTGGTAACCCCCGACGTGGGCACCGCGGCTAAGCAGTCATAGCAGCAGCGGTTGAGGAGGCCAGGCCAAAGCGGCCTGGCCTCTTTGCATTTGCGCGCTGGAGGAGCGACGTCGGGCGTGTTGTAGTCGACCCCCAACAACCAAGAATTCGTGATTCGCCGAGGTGCCCTAAACGGATCAGTGCACGTGGCTTACAACTGTACACATCACGAAAATTTCCGGTGCACTAATTGCGAGCACGATTGGACACCGATGGGGGGCACCCGGCTCCTCGTCATCTCCACAGGAGGTCGGATGAATACCAAGCTCCCCTTCGTTGAGCCGTCGTTGACGGAAGAGGCGTCGCTCATCGAGATCACCCTGGTGTCCGGCGGAAATGCCGGTACCCCCGTGATCAGGCCGCCCCGCCGCGGCTAAGAGCAGTGGGTTGCTCGGATCAAGGCGTTGGGCCCTCGGGCTTGACGCCTTTTTTTCGGGGTGAATTTCGGCCAGCGATGGACCCTCTGTTGTGGATTATCATCAGCAGCAGGTGGAAAAGTAATTAGGTGGATCAGCCTATAGCTATATATTGCAGGTAGATAAAATTATCCACATCACGAAAGAATCTGGATTGCGAATTGCATCACCCATTGGTGCACCTCTGCTCGCTCACGCTCCATCACCTTCGGAGGACCGATGTCCCAGAAGCTTCCTTTTGCAGAACCGACCCTGATCGAAGAGGCATCCTTGGTGAACATCACCCTCGTCTCTGGTGCGGGCGGCGGCGCGGGCGCAGGTAAGGTGGGCTGAATCGGGGCAGTGATCAGCTCGGCCGAAGTCAGAGCGCCAGATTCCTTCGAGAGTCTGGCGTTTTGTTTGGTGTCCGGGTGATCTTACCGTGGTGTCAAATTCAATCAAACTCGTGGGCCAGGACCTGAGGTCACTGGCAACGATTCAGGCATGGCTGGACAGTGGTTCCCTTTCCCTTCCTGCTCCCCTCGAAATGGAAGTCCGCCTGGGGCAACCCGACGCGGCGGAGGGGGATCCCCGCCCCACCTACCGCCAAGGTAACGTGCTGATTCGGGCCGGGGGCACCAGAGCTGATCCCGTCCGTCTGGATTGGGATGATGCGCCGGCCAGCGCCACCGTGGACGGCACCACCGGCCGGGCTACAATGACCCTTTCCCCAGAGGCCTGCGAGCAGTTGGACGACTGCCTCCGGACCTTCGGAATGACGGTCCTCATCTTTCTGGTACGCCGGATCGGTTGGCACCACGTCCACGCCGCCACCGCCGTGGACCCCAGAGGGAGAGGGTGGCTGCTCGCCGGAAATGCCCATGCGGGCAAATCGACCACCACGGCTCTGCTGGCCTCACGCGGCTGGGCGGTGGGGAGCGACGACATCTCATTCCTGGAGGCCAGCCGATCCGAGGTACTGGTCCACGGCTTCCGAAGCCAGATCGCCATTCGGCCTGGTGGGCGCGCCTTGCTGGCCCGAGAGGGTGGCGCTTGCTTAGAGAGCCGGGACAAGACCGGTTTCTGGCCTGAGGAGCTTGGTGGCCGCTGGCAGCCGACCGTTCGGCCGGATATCCTGCTCTTTCCGGTCATCGGCGATGCGCGCACTTCGATCGAGCCATTGCGGCCCATTCACGTGCTGGCGGAGCTGGTCCGCTGGTCCGCCTGGGTGGTGCTGGAGCCGGCGCTGGCACAGGGGCACCTTGATCTGATCAATCGACTGGCCCGTCAGGGCCGTGGCTTTCGTCTCACGCTGGGTCGGGATCTGTTCGGAGATCCGGCCGTCCTCGATACCATTATTCCATCATGACTCTACGATACCGCGCTCATCCTGAACTCCGCCTGACTGCGCTCGAAGGTGAGGGAGTGGTGCTGCACCTCGGCAGCCGACGGTATTTTTCGGTCAACGAAACCGGACTCGCCATACTCGAGGCCATCAAGCCGAGCGCCACAGTTGCCGACTTGGTGGCGATGCTCACCGGCCGGTTCGATGTCACCCCGGAGCAGGCTGAGCAGAGTGTCCGGGCATTCCTCGATCGATGCCTCACGTCCAAACTCGTCGAGGAAGTCGCGGGGTGAGCACGACTCTATCGCGGACGCTCCGGCTCAGGGCATTGCTCACGGCGGTCATCGTTCCGCCGCTCCTGTCAGTGATCTCACTGCAACGACTGGCGGGCTATCTGGGTCGGAGTGGGCTTGCCCATGCCGGATTCGATGACGGAACCCTGGCGGCCTGGGTTGATGCCCTGCTCTACCGGATGCCCGGTCCCTGGCGGCGGACCTGCCTCAAGCGCGCGGCGGTGCTCTATCATCTGCTCCGCGGAGCCGGACGGGCAGTCGAACTGCGAATCGGCGTACGACGCGACGCCGAAGGCCGGCTGGCGGCGCACGCGTGGCTCACCCGGGCCATGGAGCCGTATCTTGAACCGGAACCGGACGCGCCGGCTCTGCACACCGTGATTGCCACATTCCCCACGACCTCCCCGCAGAATTGAAATGATCCTGCCCGATACCGCGGAGGTGCTGCTCGAGACGCTGCGGTTGCACCGCCAGTGGGACGAGG
>JBEPVA010000045.1:0-20977 GCA_041691295.1 Gemmatimonadota bacterium | reverse complement strand
CCGAGGCGAAGAAGATCGTGATCACCGAACAGACCAGCAGGGTCCGCTCCATCGGCCAGCCCAGCACGATATTGGCAATCTTGGCCGCGGCCAGGTTGACCGTGGCCATGATGACGCAGTTGAACAGCAGGCCGAGGTAGATGGCCCGGAAGCCGCGGAGCACCGTGGCCGCCTTGCCGGAGTACCGGATCTCGTAGAACTCGAGATCGGTCAGCACCTTTGACCGCCGCCACATCTTGGCGTAGAAAAACACCGTGGCCATTCCGGTGAGCAGGAACGACCACCAGAGCCAGTTGTCGGCCACCCCGTTTTCCCGGACCATGTTGGTCACCAGGTTCGGAGTGTCGGTGCTGAACGTGGTGGCCACCATCGAAATGCCGATGAGCCACCAGGGTGCCGCCCGGCCTGAGGTGAAGAATTCGGTGGTGCTGGACCCGGCCCGCTTGGCGAAGAACAGCGCCGGCAGGAATGACACAACGATGGAGATGCCGATGATGACCCAGTCGATCGTCGCGAGCTGCATCTGGTCTCCGGGGAGGGGTCGTAGGAAAGCATCGGAACGATAAGGCCGGGTGCTGGTGAATCAAGCCTGCGCGCTGGGCTCGGACGCCGGGGGGCGTTACCCTTAACCGGTGCCGGGCAGACCCGCCGGCTTGACCACAATTCATCAGCTGGGGGCGTGTCTCTTCATGGCGATTCTGGTCACCGGCGGTGCCGGATTCATCGGCAGCCATACCTGTCTGGAGCTGCTCCGGGCCGGCCGGGAAGTGGTGGTGGTCGACAACCTGTCCAACAGCAATCCCGAATCGCTGATCCGGGTCCAGGGGCTGGCCGGCAAGTCGCTCGATTTTCACGAAGTGGACATCATGGACGCCGACGGGCTTGACCGGGTCTTTGCCCGGCAGCCGGTCGACGCGGTCATCCACTTCGCCGGCCTCAAGGCGGTCGGTGAATCGGTCGGGATTCCGCTGCGCTATTACCAGAACAACGTGACCGGAACCCTGGTGCTCTGCGAGGTAATGAAGAAGTACGGCGTCAATACGATGGTGTTCAGCTCCTCCTGCACCGTCTACGGCGACCCCGCCCGGGTCCCGATCCTCGAGAACTTTCCGCGCTCGGCCACCAATCCCTACGGCCGCTCCAAGCTGATCATCGAGGACATCCTCAACGACCTGATCCGGGCCGAACCCTCGTGGCGGATTGCGCTGCTGCGCTACTTCAATCCGGTTGGCGCCGATCCCAGCGGCCGCATCGGTGAGGATCCCAACGGCATTCCCAGCAACCTGCTGCCCTATATCTCGCAAGTGGCGGTGGGCCGCCTCCAATCGCTCAATGTCTACGGTGGCGACTGGCCCACCCGCGACGGCACCGGCGTCCGTGATTACATCCACGTTGTCGACCTGGCCCACGGGCATCTCAAGGCCCTCGACCGCCTGCAGCAGGGCCCCGGCGTCGTCACCTGCAACCTCGGCACCGGCATCGGGTACAGCGTGCTGGAGGTCATTCGGGCCTTTGAACAGGCCAGCGGCCGCAAGGTGCCCTACAGGATCGTGTCCCGCCGCTCCGGTGATATTGCCGAGGCCTGGGCTGACCCGACCTATGCCAGGGCGGAACTCGGCTGGTCCGCCACCCGGGACATCCTGGCCATGTGCACCGATGCCTGGCGGTGGCAATCGACCAACCCAACCGGGTACGCTTGAAGTGTTGATGGTTCACGGTTCAGCGGTTCACGGTTCAACAGCATTTCCCGCTGTGAACTATTGAACCGTGTACCGTGTACCGTGAATCTGTACGGTGTACCGTGAACCGTGTACCGTGAACCGTGAATCGTGAACGGGTTCCGCGTACCGTAAACCACTGACTAGTTGGAATGAAGCGGCTCCCCTCCCCGGGAGCCGTTCTTCCTCGAGGGAACCGATACCGGGGCAGTGGCGTTCTTCCGGCAGCAGAGAAGCATCTACATTCCGGAGGAACACCCATGTCACCGGTCCAGTCACTGCCCAGGAATCCGGCGCTTACTACCGCCATCCCTCCGCATATGGCTGAGGCGCGGACCCGGGTGCTTCAGATTCTCGCCCGCTGGGAAGCCAGCCTCTCGCCGCTCACGATTCCGCAGGCCGTCCGGATGCCCCGCCGATCCGGCGCCCGCGGCTGAGCGGCGCCGATCCGTGCGCGTCCTGATGTTCGGATGGGAGTTCCCTCCCTACCAGGCCGGCGGCCTGGCCACCGCGACGCTGGGACTGGTCAAGGGACTGATCGGCGCCGGCGAGCAGGTCACCCTGGTTGTTCCGTTCTCCGCCGAAGCCTCTTCGGTGCCGGGGCTGCGGTTGGTCAGCGCTGATGGCGCCGCGCCCGGGCTCGTGGTCCATCATATCGCTTCGCCGCTCGATCCCTATGGCACTGCCGAGGGATACCAGGAACTGCTGGCCCCGGCTCGAAAGGCCGGCACCCGCGACTTGTACGGGGCCGATCTCTGGCAGGAAATCGATCGCTACGCGGCCCTGGCCGGTGACATCGCCGCCCGCGAACCGCACGATGTCATCGACAGCCACGACTGGATCACCTTTCCCGCCGGCACCTCGGCTCGGCGGATCTCGGGCAAGCCGCTGGTGGCTCACATTCACGCCACCGAATACGACCGCTGTGGCCCCGGCGCCAACCCCGAGATTGTCCGCCGCGAATACGAGGGACTCCACGCGGCCGACCGGATCGTGGCCAATAGTCACGTCATCAAGCGCCAGGTGGTCGAGAGGTTCGGAGTGGCGGCGGACAAGATCGATGTGGTCCACTGGGGCATCGAGGAATCCGCCCGATCGTTCGGTCCGCTCCTCCCGTCGCCGCTGCCGGCCGAGGACCCAATCGTCCTCTTCCTCGGCCGGGTCACCTGGCAGAAGGGGCCGGAATATTTCATGGAGGTGGCGGGGCGGGTGAGTGGCTTCGTGCCCAATGCCCGCTTCGTGGTGGCCGGTACCGGTGACCTGCTCCCCCGCCTGATCGAGCGTGCCGCCGAACTCGGCCTCGCCGATCGAGTCCACTTCGCCGGCGGGCTTGACGCCGCCGAGGTCGATCGGGCCTTTCGGATGTCGGCGGTCTGCGTGATGCCGTCGGTCAGCGAACCGTTTGGCCTGGTTGGCCTCGAGAGCCTCCGCTGCGGCACTCCCTGCATCCTGCCCCGGGATTCCGGGGTGGCCGAGGTGATTCAGAACGCCTTCAAGATTGACTACTGGGATCTCGACGCAATGACGGAATGCGTGGTCTCGCTGTTGCGGAATCCGCCGCTCCGCGAGGAGTTGAGCCTTCTGGGCCAGGCCGAGATCGAGCAGTCGCGGTTCCGCCTCGAAGCTTCGGCCCGGAAGACGGCCGACAGCTATCGGCAGGTTCATCGCATTTCACGGGGGATCTGACCATGCCGGATATCTGCCTCTACGCCCAGGTTCACCAGCCGTGGCGGCTCAATCGATTCCGACTGTTCGACATCGGGACCCAGAAGTCCTGGTTCGATGACGCGGTCAATGGTGAAATTGTCCGCCGGGTAGCCGACAAGTGCTACATCCCCGCCAACCGGGTGCTGGCCGATCAGATCCGCCGGAGCGGAGGTCGGTTCCGGATGGCGTTGAGCATCACCGGCACGGTGCTGGAGCAGCTCGAGCGCTGGGCGCCGGACGCCCTGGCCAGCTTCCAGGAGCTGGTGTCCACCGGCGGGGTCGAACTGCTCGGCGAGACCTACTACCACAGCCTCTCCGCCCTGGCCGATCACGAGGAGTTCGCGGCCCAGGTCGAGATGCATCGCGCCATCGTCGAGCGGCTGTTCGGCGTCCGGCCCACGGTGTTCCGCAATACTGAGCTGATTTACTGGGACGGCCTGGCCCCGACCATAGCCAGCCTCGGATTCAAGGGCGCGCTGGTGGAGGGGGCGGACCAGGTGCTGGGCTGGCGATCGCCGAATCACGTCTACGAGGCGTCGTCGGCACCCGGGCTACGGCTGCTGGCCCGGCACTATCGCCTGAGCGACGATGTCGGCTTCCGGTTTTCCCAGCAGTCGTGGGAGGGCTGGCCCCTCACCGCTGACAAGCATGCCGACTGGCTCCACGCCGGTGGCGGCGACAGCGCCCACTTGTTCCTCGACTACGAGACCTTCGGCGAACACCAGTGGTCCGAGACTGGGATCTTCGAATTCCTGGCCCACTGGCCGGCCGCCTGCAGCGCCCGGGGCATGCGGTTCGTCTGGCCGTCGGAGTTGTGCCAGCGGAACCCGGTCGGCAGTCTCAGCTTCCCGTCGCCCACCTCATGGGCCGACCTCGAGCGCGACACCACTGCCTGGCTCGGCAACCGGCTGCAGCACGCCGCCCACGACCGGATCTACCGGTTGAGGGAGTCCGTCATGGCCAGCGGCGATGCGGGGCTGATCACTGCCTGGCGCCGACTCTCGACCAGTGATCACGTCTACTACATGTGCACCAAGTATTTCGCCGATGGCGATGTGCACAAGTACTTCAGTCCCTACGACTCGCCGTATGATGCGTTTGTGGCCTTCATGAATGTCTGCCAGGATCTGGAACAGCGGAGCCGGAGCGGGCTGGGGCTCAAGGCGGCATCCTGACTCGGCCCGCTCGATTGCCATCCCATCCCGTGGCTGATACGATCAACCGTTCACACACCGGCCCGCCTGGGCCACGAGGGATTGAGATGATCGCCGAAGGCACCCACGCCGAGCCGCCCGCCGGACCCGCCGACATCGGAGCACTGCTTGGCCCGATTCTCAATCCGGCCTATGGGACGGCCCTGCACCTGACCCGGGAGCCCGCCGATGCGGAGGACCTGGTCCAGGAGGCGGTGCTGCTGGCGGTGCGCGGATTCAAGTCGTTCGAGCCAGGAACCAACTTCAAGGCCTGGTTCTTTCGCATCCTGACCAACGCCTTCTACTCGAAGTACCGCAAGCAGAAGCGCCAGGGCATCCAGGTCGAACTCGAGGACGCCCCCGAATTGCATATGTATACCCAGACCGAGGCCATCGGGCTCCACAGCCAGACCGAGGACCCGGCCGGTCTGCTGATGAACAAGCTGGACACCGAGGCGGTGAGTGCGGCCATCGCGGCGCTGCCCGAGGAATACCGCATGGTCTGCTCTCTCTACTTCATGCAGGACCTGTCCTACCAGGAGATCGCGACCATGCTCGACATTCCGGTCGGCACCGTGCGCTCCCGGTTGCACCGGGGCCGCCGGATGCTGCAGCAGACGCTCTGGCGGGTGGCTGAAGATCGGGGCATCGTTCGAGAACTGGCGGGCCGCGCCGGAGAGGGGGCATAGATGGAACGTCAGCTGAGCTGCGAGGAGGTGTTCCAGCGCCTGGACGATTACCTCGACCGGGAATTGTCGACCGAGGAGATGAAGCTGGTGGCCGCCCACCTGGCGGACTGCGCCATCTGCGCCTCGGAATACCGCTTCGAGGCGGGGCTGCTGTCCTCGATGAAGGAAAAGTTGCGCCGGGTCCAGATGCCCGAGGAGGTGCGGCTCCGGCTGATGGCCCAGTTGAAGGACGCCAAGCCGTAGCGGGGCCATCCCGCCGGGAACCGTCCCGCCGGCCCCGGCGTTCCTCTCCCATGCATTCCGAGTTTCAGACCGGTTCCCGGTCCGGTTGCCGCCAGTCGGAACTCGACCTGGCTGAGCCCGATGAGTTCCGCGTCATCGCCCACCTTGCCCAGTGCCCGGAGTGCCGGGCCCAGCAGGCCAGGGACCACCAGTTCGACCGGCTGATCCGCGGCAAGCTGCGCCGTATCAAGGCACCGCCCGCTCTCTCCGCCGCTATCGCTGCGCTGATCGCCCAAGCCCGCTATTCTGTGTCCTGAACCGAACTTTGGCTGCGCCCCGCTCCCTCAGCAGGAACCGATTCAGGACCTGAGGCGTTCACCACCCGAACTCACCCTCTGAGGAACAGCCGTGGCTCCCTTCGGTGCTGAATCTGCCCGCTTGCACGGTCCCCACGCCCACAGCTGGCGCCGCTGGGGACCGTATCTCGCCGAACGCCAGTGGGGCACGGTGCGCGAGGATTATTCCGCCGATGGCAACTGCTGGTCCTACCTGCCGCACGATCACGCCCGCAGCCGCGCCTACCGCTGGGGTGAGGACGGACTGCTCGGCATCTGTGACGACCAGTGCCGCCTGGCCTTTTCGATCGCGCTGTGGAACGGGCGGGATCCGATCCTCAAGGAGCGGATCTTCGGTCTGACCGGACCGGAGGGCAATCACGGCGAGGATGTGAAGGAGCTGTACTACTACCTCGATGCCACTCCGAGTGGATCCTACCTCAAGGGTCTCTACAAGTATCCCCAGGCCGCCTATCCCTACGCCGACCTGGTCGAGGAAAACCGCCGCCGCGGACTCGGCGCCCCTGAATACGAGCTGATCGACACCGGGGTGCTCAAGGACGATCGCTACTTTGACGTCACCGCCGAATACGCCAAGGCCGACGCCAACGACATCCTGATCCGGATCACGGTGACCAATCGGGGTCCCGAGGCGGCCGAAATGCACCTGCTGCCCACCCTCTGGTTTCGCAATCACTGGTCGTGGGGCCGGACCGGTGACAACTATCCGGACCGCCCTTCGATGAGCCGCAACGGCGAATCGGGCGTCGTGGCCGACCATCCGACGCTGGGCAAGTGGCTGTTCCAGGCCGACCAGGCCCCGGACGGTCAGCAGCCGGGCCTGCTGTTCACCGAGAACGAAACCAATACCGAGCGGCTGTTCGATTCCCCGAATCGGACCCCGTACGTGAAGGATGCCTTTCACGAACTGGTCGTGAACGGAAAGACTGGGGCGGTGAACCCGGCCCAGACCGGCACCAAGACCGCGGCCTGGTACCACCTGATGGTGCCGGCTGGCCAGAGTGTGACCGTCAAGTTGCGGCTGCAGGAAATGCCGGCCCGCCCGACGGCGGCGTTCGGCCCCAGCTTCGACAAGCTCTTCGCCAGCCGGCTGGGCGAAGCCGATGAGTTCCAGGAGAGCCAGACCCCCGCCGCCGCCACCGCCGATGAACGCAACGTCCTGCGCCAGGCCAGGGCCGGGCTGCTCTGGTCGCGCCAGTTCTTCTACATCGACATTCCGGAGTGGCTGGCCGGCGATCCGGCCCAGCCGCCGCCGCCCGAGTCGCGGCGCCGCGGCCGCAACGCCGACTGGGTGCACCTGAACAACAAGGACATCATCTCGATGCCCGACAAGTGGGAGTATCCCTGGTACGCCGCCTGGGACCTCGCCTTCCACATGCTGCCATTTGCCCGGCTGGACGAGAACTTCGCCAAGGAGCAGCTGGTGCTGTTTCTCCGCGAGTGGTACATGCATCCCAACGGCCAGATCCCGGCCTATGAGTTTGCCTTTGGCGACGTGAATCCGCCGGTCCACGCCTGGGCCTGCTGGCGGGTCTACAAGATGACGGGCCCCAAGGGGCAGCGGGACCGGCTCTTCCTCGAGCGCACCTTCCAGAAGCTGCTGATCAACTTCACCTGGTGGGTCAACCGCAAGGATGTCGAGGGCAACCATCTCTTCTCGGGTGGCTTCCTCGGGCTTGATAACATCGGGGTGTTCGATCGCTCCCAGCCGCTGCCCACTGGGGGCTATCTCGAGCAGGCGGACGGGACCGCCTGGATGGCCTTCTATTGCTCGACGATGCTCTCGATGGCGCTGGAGCTGGCCAGTGAGGATCCCGCGTATGAGGATGTGGCCACCAAATTCTTCGAACACTTCGTGGCCATCACCGATGCGATGAATTCGCTGGGCGGCAGTGGCCTCTGGAACGAGGAGGACGGCTTCTACTACGACCAGCTTCATCTCCCCGGGATGCGCACCGCCCTCAAGGTCCGCTCGATGGTTGGCCTGATCCCGCTCTTTGCCTGTGAGATCCTGGAATCGGACACCCTCAAGAAGCTGCCCGACTTTGCCCAGCGGATGCGCTGGTTCCTCGAAAACCGAATGGACCTGGGCAAGCACATCTCGCTCTGCTCCAGCTCTCCCGATCATGACAACCTGCTGTTGGCCTTGCCTTCACGGGCTCGACTTGAACAGGTGCTGCGTTACGTACTCGACGAGTCCGAATTCCTTTCACCCCATGGCCTGCGCTCGCTGTCCAAGGTCCACGATGCCCACCCGTTCGAATTCATGGGCAGTCGGGTCGAGTACCTCCCGGGCGAGTCGAATTCCGGCCTGTTTGGCGGCAACAGCAACTGGCGCGGGCCGATCTGGTTTCCGCTCAACTACCTGCTGATCGAAGCGCTGGAGCGCTACGACCGGTTCTACGGTGACCACTTCAAGGTCGAGTGCCCGGTCGGTTCCGGGACCATGCTGACCCTGCGTGAAGTGGCCATTGAGCTGTCCCGCCGGCTGGCCGGCATCTTCATGGCCGATGCCAGCGGGCATCGGCCCTGCCACGGAACCGAAGCCCGCTACGCCGAGAAGGCAGAGTGGAAGGATCTGGTGCTGTTCAACGAATATTTCCATGGTGACAACGGCAGCGGGGTCGGTGCCACCCATCAGACCGGCTGGACCGCGCTGGTCATCAAGCTGATCGAAGACCTGGCCAGTCACCGCGCGGCACCGTCCCCGGCGGCCAAACCCGCCCGCAAGTCGGCCAAGCAGGGAGCCGCACCTCGGTGAACCAGCCCGAGGCCCAATTGCCGTCACTCGACGCCGAGTGGCTCGAGACCGATGGACTCGGCGGCTTTGCCTCCGGCACCGTCGGTGGGATCCGCACTCGGCGGTACCACGCCCTCTTGATGCCGGCGGTCCGGCCGCCCGAAGGCCGGGCCGCGCTGGTCGATGGCTTCGATGCCTGGGTTGAATCGCAGGGCAATGAAGCGGAATACCTCACCCGGCAGGCCTACCTTCCCGACATTCAGGCCGGCCGGGCGGATGGAGTCCTGATCGGCTTTACCAATACTCCGTGGCCGACCTGGCGATTCCGGCTCGGGTCGGGCGTTGAGATCGAGCAGGAACTCTTCCTGGTCCAGGAACAGACCCTGGTGGCGGTGCGCTGGCGGCTGGTGCGTGGCCGTGGCGACGGACGGATACTGCGGGTCCGGCCCTTCGTCTCCGGCAGGGAATCCCATGCCTTGATCCACGAGAGCCAGTTGCCGACCGACGATGCCGTCGACCGCGGTTGCCTGGTCAGGTTTCCGGTTGCCGCCGGGTACCCGCATGCCCTGTCGCTGTCCAATGGGGACTGGCACCTGGCGCCCGAGCGCTATCGCAACTTCCTCCATGCGGAGGAGCGGGCCCGAGGCTTCGATCATGCCGCGGATCTGGCAGCACCTGGAGCCCTGGCCTTCGATCTTTCCCGCGGCGACGCGGTCTGGATCCTGTCCGCCGAGCGCCAGCCTGGTCACGAGCGGCTGAGCGGCGCCGAGCCCGGCGAGCTGTTTCACACCCTCCGTAGTGCCGAGAAGATCCGGCGTGGCGCCTTTCCAGACCGGCTCTCTCGCGCGGGGGATCAGTACCTGGTCCAGCGCGGGGCGGGGAAGTCGATTATCGCCGGCTATCCCTGGTTCACCGATTGGGGCCGGGACACCTTCATCGCGCTGCGTGGCCTTTGCCTGGCCACCGGCCGGCTCGACGATGCCCGGGACATCCTGCTGCAGTGGGCCGGCAGCGTGGATCAGGGCCAGGTTCCCAACCGGTTTGTCGAGGAGGGTGGTGCCGCGGAATTCAACGCGGTCGACGCGTCACTCTGGTATATCATCGCCGCCCATGAATACATCGAGGCGTGCCGGGCCACTGGTCGCCGCATTCCCGGTAGCGAACTCGACGCGATCCACGGCGCCTTCGACGCGATCCTCACTGGTTATGCCGATGGGACACGGTATGGGATCAAGGCGGATCCTGATGGATTGCTGCGAGCCGGTGAGCCGGGTGTCCAGTTGACATGGATGGACGCTCGCGTGGGAGACTGGGTCGTCACCCCTCGAATCGGAAAACCGGTCGAGGTCCAGGCCCTCTGGCTCAACGCCCTGCGGATCGCTGCCCCACGCGCATCGCGCTGGCGCGAACTGTTCAAACTGGGCAGCGCCGCCTTCGAGGACCGGTTCTGGAATGAGGAACGGCAAGGACTGTACGACGTGGTGGACGCCGACCATGAGCCGGGCAAGCTCGATCCGCTGTTCCGCCCCAACCAGATTTTTGCGGTCGGAGGCCTGCCCTTCCCGGTCACTACCGGTTCGCGCGCCGCCGCGATCGTCGAATCGGTCGAACGGCTGCTGTGGACTCCGATGGGGCTCCGCTCCCTCGCCCCCGGCGAACCCGGCTACATCCCGAGATACCAGGGCGGTCCCCGGGAGCGTGACGCCGCCTATCATCAGGGCACGGTCTGGCCCTGGCTCCTCGGTGCCTTTGTCGAGGGATGGCTCCGGGTCAGGGACGACGCACCCGGCGCCCGTGAAGAGGCGCGAGCCCGATTCCTGATGCCGCTGCTGGCCCACCTTGATGAGGCCGGCCTCGGCCACATCTCGGAAATCGCCGACGCCGAAGCGCCGTACACCCCGCGGGGCTGCCCGTTCCAGGCCTGGTCGGTTGGCGAGGCGCTCAGGATTGACCGGGTAATCCTGGCTGAGCGACGCGCCGGGGTTACCGCCGCGCGCCACCGGAAAGCGGCCGCCCGATGATAAACGCGCTGCGGCGGCACTGGCCCGAATATCTCGCCGAGGCGTGGGCCCTCGGCCTGTTCATGCTCTCGGCGGCGGTGTTCACCGTACTCTGTTTTCACCCCGCCTCCCTGGTGCCCCGTTGGATTCCGAGTGCCATGGTGCGCCGCTTCATTGTGGGTTGCGCCATGGGTGGCACCGCCATCATCAACATCTATTCGCCCTGGGGCCGGAGGTCGGGCGCGCACATGAACCCGGCCTTTACCCTTGCGTTTTACCGGCTGGGCAGGATCGCCGGTGTCGATGCGGCCTGGTATGCCGTTGCCCAGTTCATCGGCGGCGCCGTTGGTGTCCTGGTCTCGGCGCTGCTGCTGCGTCGATGGATTGCCGATCCTTCGGTGGCCTACATCGTGACGGTGCCGGGACCACAGGGGGAATTGATGGCATTCGGCGCCGAACTGCTGCTGTCAGGGATCCTGGTATTCGTGGTCCTGGCCATGGTGTCGAGCCCGCGACTGGCGCCGCGCACCGGATGGATGGCCGGGCTGCTCGTCGCACTCTTCATTACGTTCGAGGCACCGCTCTCCGGTATGAGCATCAATCCGGCCCGAACCCTCGGCTCAGCCGTCGTGGCTGGGGTCTACACCTCACTCTGGATCTACTTCCTGGCTCCGCCACTCGGCATGCTGCTGGCGGCTCAGCTGCATGGCCTCTGGCGCGCCAACACCAGTCGTGGCTGCGCCAAGCTGAGTCATGACTCGTCGTATCGCTGCATCTTTTGTGAGCACGCGGTGGCGGCCGCGGGCGGTTAGCCGTTGGCTGTTCGCTGTTCGCTGTTCTCTGTCCGCTTTTCGCTTTTCTCTGTTGGCTGTTGGCTGTTTCGCTTTTCCCCCTCCTCTCTCTCCGCAGCTCAGTCACTCAACTCTCGTCTGTCATCTCTCCGGGAACCGATCCGCGTCCATCGGCATTCTATCCCCTCAGCCCCGAAGGACGCCGCATGTGGCGGGTCCACGATGAGGGCACGTTCACTCTATGCGAAGAGTTTCTCGAGGGACCGGTCTGGGTCCGGGACGGCGGGTACCTGCTGTTCAGTGATCCCAATGCCAACAACATCTATCGCTGGACCCGGGATGGGGCCATCTCGATCTATCGCACCAAGAGTGGTTACGCCGGTCTCGATATCGGCGAGTACCATCAGCCCGGCAGCAATGGTCTGGCGATCGATCGTGAAGGACGCATATCCTTCGACCAGCATGACGATCGTCGGGTCATTCGGGTCGAGCGGACCGGTGCGGTCACCGTGCTGGCGGATCGGTTCGAGGGCAAGCGGCTCAACAGCCCCAACGATCTCGTCTATCGGTCGGACGGTTCGCTATATGTGACCGACCCGCCATTCGGGCTGCCAAAGGTGTTCGACGATTCGGCCAAGGACACCCCGTGGAGTGGCGTCTACCTGGTGCGGGACGGCAAGGTCACCTTGCTGACCAAGGAGTTGAGTGGGCCCAACGGACTGGCCTTCTCGCCTGACGAACGGTTCTTCTACGTCGATACCTGGGATCCGAAGCACAAGGTTATCATGCGCTACGAGGTGGCGGCTGACGGGACACTCAGGAACAGAAAGGTGTTCTACGACATCACCCGGACCGAGCCGGGCGACGACGCCTGGGATGGCATCAAGGTCGACCAGATGGGCAACGTCTATGCGGCCGGACCGCGCGGGATCTATGTGCTCAATCCCGACGGCAAGCTCCTCGGCCTGATCACCCCGCCGGAGCACGTGGCCAACTTTGCCTGGGGCGATGATGACGGACGGGCCCTCTACATCACTGCGAGCACCGGACTGTACCGCATCCGGCTCAGCGTATCGGGCACTGGCGCCTTTGCGCCGGTGGAATGGGCCCGGAAATAACGAAGAGCGCACTGATGCACCCCGTCAGAGCGCCAATACTCTCCGGGCCGAGCCTCGGCCTTAGCCGAGGTCCGGTCCCGAGTATGTCGGAAGGCCGGAAAGGATTGCCCCTGGGTCCAGAACCGCGGGGATGTTCGATCGGTCCGCCTGTCCGCCTGTCAGGGAACCAATACCCGCTTCATCGCGTTCCCAGCGTGTCGAAACCCATTCAATCCCCGCGGAGCTGTCATGTCGGCCACTAACCAGTACGACATCATCATCATCGGGACCGGCGCCGGCGGCGGGACCCTGGCCTGGAAGCTGGCTCCCTCCGGCAAGCGGATCCTGCTCCTCGAGCGCGGCGACTATCTGCCCCGCGAAAAGGACAACTGGAGCAGCAAGGCGGTCAACGTCGAGGCCAAGTACAACACCAGGGAGCAGTGGTACGACCGGGACGGCAAACCGCTCCATCCCCACACCAACTACTATGTCGGCGGCAACACCAAGTTCTACGGCGCCGCCCTGTTCCGGCTCCGCCGCGAGGATTTCGGCGAGCTCAGGCATCACGGTGGCATCTCGCCGGCTTGGCCCATCAGCTACGACGAGATGGACCCCTACTACCTCCAGGCCGAGCAGCTGTATGAGGTGCATGGCCAGCGGGGCGAGGATCCCACTGAACCGTCGGCCAGCGGACCGTACCCATTTCCCGCGGTCAGTCACGAGCCCCGGATGCAGAAGCTGTCTGACGGCTTCGCCCGCCAGGGCCTCAAGCCGTTTCATGTGCCGCTGGGGGTTCGCCTGAACGAGCAGGACCGCCGCAACAGCCTCTGCATCCGCTGCAATACCTGCGACGGCTTCCCGTGCCTGATCAACGCCAAGTCCGACTCGCACATCCTCTGCGTCGAGCCTGCCCTGCGGCACCCCAACGTCTCCCTGGTGACCGGTGCGCTGGTTACCCGTCTGGCCACCGATGCCTCGGGCCACCGGGTCACCGAGGTCCACATCGAGCGGGACGGGCTGCCCGAGGTCTATCGCGGCGACATCGTGGTCTCCGCCGGCGGGGCCATCAACAGCGCGGCACTGCTGCTCCGCTCCGCCAATGCCAAGCATCCCAACGGCTTGGCCAACAGCTCGGATATCGTCGGCCGCCACTACATGGGCCACATCAACTCGGTCATGCTCCACATCTCGACCGAGGCCAATCCCACCGTGTTCCAGAAGACCCTTGCGGTCAACGACTTCTATCTGGGGTCAAGGGAATGGGAATATCCGATGGGCCACATTTCGTTCGTCGGCAAGTTCGACGCGACGACTCTGGCCGCCGGCGCCCCCAAGATCGTTCCCGGACTGACCCTGGAGCTGATGGCCGAGCGGTCGCTGGATTTCTGGCTGACTTCCGAGGACCTGCCTGATCCGGACAACCGGGTCAGCCTCAACAAGGACGGCAAGATCATGCTGTCCTACAAGCCCAACAACGAGGAGGGGCACAAGCGGCTGACCGCCAAGCTCAAGCATGTCATGCAGAACATCGATGGCGGCGGGCACCTGATTCCCCGCGAGCTGTTCGTCGGCCAGCGCATTCCGCTGGCCGGGGTCGCGCACCAGAACGGCACCATCCGCTTCGGCCACGATCCCAAAACCTCCGCGCTGGACATCAACTGCAAGGCCCACGATCTGGACAATCTCTACGTGGTCGACGGCAGCTTCTTTCCATCGAGCGCCGCGGTCAATCCGGCCCTCACCATCATCGCCAATGCCCTTCGGGTAGGTGAACACCTGCTGGGGCAGATGCGATGAGTCCCGGATTCAACACCATTGCGACCCGTGCGCTCGTCGTGGGCAGTCTGTGGCTGGCGCTCGGGCTCCGCCTGGCCGCGGCCCAGGCCACCAGCCCCTGGAACGGGATGGGCGTCTCCAATCGGCCCCAGTCGATGGTGGCGCCGGTCGCCATCGTCAGAGTCGGTCTCACGGTCGGCGATATGGACCGGTCGATCGATTTCTACACCAGGGTCCTGACCTTTCGCGTCGTAGCCGACACCGAACTGGTCGGGCCTGCGCTCGAAGCCAGGACCGGTGTATTCGGAGCCCGGGTCCGCCGGGTGAATCTGCAGCTGGGCACCGAAACTCTCGAGCTCAGCGAGTACCTGGCCTCCAGTGGACGTCCCGCTCCCATCGACAGCCGCAGCAACGATCGCTGGTTCCAGCACGTCGCCATCATCGTGAGCAACATGGACTCGGCCTATCGACGGCTGCGCTCGTTTCATGTCCGCCAGTCCTCCACCGGCCCGCAGCTCCTGCCGGCCACCATTCCCAACGCGGCCGGCATCTCGGCCTTCTATTTCCGCGACCCTGACGGCCATCCACTCGAGATCCTGCATTTTCCTCCGGACAAGGGTGCCGCCAGGTGGCATGCTGGGGCGCCGGGGCTGTTTCTCGGAATCGATCACAGCGCCATCGTGGTCAACAACACCGCGGCCAGTCTCCATTTTTATCGTGACTTGCTCGGCCTCACGGTCGCCGGGCAGAGCCATAACTTTGGAACCGAGCAGGCCCACCTGAACAACGTTGAAGGGACCGACCTCCAGATCACCGGGCTGCGTGCCCCAGCCGGCCCTGGGGTCGAGTTCCTGCAATACCTCAGCCCCAGGGATGGCCGGCCCTATCCGTCCGACGAGCGCCCCAACGACCTGGTTCATTGGCAGACCGAGCTGGTGGTCACCGATGCCGTCGCCGCCATGGCCCGGTTGCGGGCAGCGGGTGTCCCGATTGTTTCGCGCCCGGAGCCGGGAACTTCGGGGCCAGTCACGGACTTCCTGATCAGAGATCCTGACGGACACGTGGTCGAACTCCTGGGCCAGGGAGGATTGCCATGAGCACCACATGTCGACTGGCTGGACCCGCGGATTCGGAAGAATTGCTCGAGCGCCTCGACCAGTGGCACCGGCTCGATGGCCTTCGGTTTGAAGCGGCGCTCGCGCAGCGGGCGCTGCTCCCGATGCTAGCCGCGGGAGGTCAGGGCCACCTGTGGCTGGTTGAACGGCGTGGCCAAGTCATCGGGTATGCCGCGCTTTCATTCCGCGCTCCGCTCGGCTCCAACCCGCCGGCCGCATACATGTCGGCACTCTGGCTCATCCCCGACTGGCGGGGCCGGGGCATCGGCGCCCAGGTCCGCAATCTCATGCACGACGTCGGCCGGTTCCTGCAGCTGACGGTCCACGAGTTCGATACGGCCACCGAGGCCAAGCATGGCGCCTTCCTGCAGCGGCGGGCCGCACTGCCCGCGGGCGACGGGAACCTGATCCCCGCCGGGCTCGCGGCCTGAGCCGTAGCGGCAGGCCCGGTCGCGGGATATTTTGCGGCCCGATGCCTGCCGTTCACCTCTCTGCTCCTCGGCTCCAATCGCTCGACGTTTTCCGCGGCCTGACGGTCGCGGCCATGCTGCTGGTCAATAATCCCGGCAGTTGGGAGCACATCTATCCGCCGCTGGAACATGCGGGCTGGAACGGCTGGACCCCCACCGATCTGGTCTTTCCCTTTTTTCTGTTCATCGTCGGGGTCGCGATCCCATTCTCCCTGGGACGGCGGCTCGAGCTGGGAGTTGCCCGCGGCGCCCTCGTCGGCCGAATCATCTTTCGGTCGCTGCTCATTGTCCTGCTGGGCATCCTCCTCAACGCCATTCCCCACTTCGACTGGGCCACGCTTCGGCTGCCCGGGGTGCTGCAGCGGATCGGCGTGGTCTACCTGCTGGCCGGACTGATCTACCTCGGCACCGGATGGCGCGGACAGATCGCGGCCATTGCCCTGCTCCTGATTGGCTATTGGCTGGCCATGACGATGATTCCGGTGCCGGGAGTCGGGACCGGGTCGCTGACGGTCGAGGCCAATCTTGCCCAGTACCTCGACTCGCGGATCTTCGGGACTCACATGTGGCGGGCAACGTGGGATCCCGAGGGGCTGCTGAGTACCGTGCCCGCGGTCGGCAGCGCCCTCCTGGGCATCCTGGCCGGCACCTGGCTCCGCACCGATCGATCCGGCGCCGAGAAGCCGCTGGGCCTCTTTCTGCTGGGTGGCTGCGGCATCATCGCGGGGATGGTCTGGGATCACTGGTTTCCGATTAACAAGAACCTCTGGACCAGCAGTTATGTCCTGTTCACTGCTGGAATCGCGGCCCAGCTGCTTGGTGGCCTGTATGCTGTCGTGGACCTCAGGGGTCACCGCAGCTGGGCAGGTCCCTTCTTTGTGCTTGGCAGCAACGCCCTGCTGGTATTCGGATTGTCTGGATTGCTGGGGCGGACGCTGATCAATCTGATGGTGGGCAGTGGCTCGGAGCGGATGGGGCTGGGCGGATGGATCTACACTCGGATCTTCGTGCCGTGGGCCGGAGCGTTGAATGGCTCCCTGGCCTATGCCGTGGCGATGGTCCTGCTGTTCATGATCGTCCTGGTGGTGCCCTACCGGCGGGGCTGGTTCCTGCGGTTTTAGTCCTGGCTCAGACTCACAGCGGGTGCGCCGCCGGTTGTGCCGTTGTGTGCCGGCCAGCTTTCCCAAGTCAGTCCGCACTTGGTGACGAAGTATTCGACCGGATGTCCGGTCCGCTCCAGCAAGGCGTGCAGCATCTCGTGCCGCACAACCAGTTCGTTATCGAGGTAGTTTCCGGCCAGGGTAATGCGATTCTTGTTGCCGTCATGGTTCCACAGTCCCACCACCGTGCCGACAGCCGACGGGAAAGTCGAAACCCCGGGGACCTGATAGAATTCAATGTTGCTGAAATTGCCGCTCAGACCTGAGCAATGCTCGGTGGCCGACCACCAGGCCTGATATTCGGCTGGTGCCACGACCGCCTCGGAGCCGCTCACATCGGCCGAAGGCTCGGTCGCGCAGGCGCCGGTTGCCAGGGCCACGGCCAGACTCAATACCACGCCAGAGCGGCGGGCCAGGCTACCAAGGCTATTCAGGGCTGCAGTCGACTGTTGCATGAGCTCCTCTATGGGGCCGCTATCAAAATTCTGACAGTAACCCGTAGAGCGACTTCCAAGCCAATAGAGAGTCCTAAATGCCGCAACGACTTACAGTTCGGGTGTCAAAAAATAGACGATGGGTGTGGGCCACGATGCTACAACAAAACGATCAGTTCTGGCTGATATTCGACGTTTCAGGAGCTCGGCATGGAATGGGATTTCAATGCTGATTCGGGCTCTATTCGGGCTGTCGCTCCTCGCCTCCCAGCGACCGGTCCAGGCGGCCGACTCGGTTCGGGCCACTCCGACGCTCGTCGTCTTCATCGCCATCGACCAGATGCGGGGCGATTACATCGAGCGGTACCAGAAGGAATGGCGGGGCGGCTTCCGGCGCATCATCCAGCGCGCGACCTGGTACCCGAATGGCCTCCAGGATCACGCGATTACCGAAACCGCACCTGGACACTCGACGATGCTGTCGGGCCGCAATCCGGGTCACATGGGTATCGTCAACAACGAGTTGGGAGTTCCTGATCCCACCACCAGACTGCTGGAGGTTGCCGGCACCGGCGCCTCTCCGCGGCGGATTGTCGGCACCGAGTTCTTCGACTGGCTGAAGGCGGCTGATTCCGGTGCCAGAGTGCTGTCGGTCTCGCGGAAGGACCGTGGCGCGATTCTCCCGGTCGGCCATTTCAGGGGGGAGGTCTTCTGGTATACCAGCGACCGGTTTTCCTCTTCGACCTACTACTTCCCTGACTCATTGCCCAGTTGGGTTCGGTCCTTCAATGCCCGGCCATGGGCCAGGGCGCTGGCGGGACGCCGCTGGTCGCTGCTGGAACCGGCCAGCCATTATCTCGAGGTGGACGACCGCGACTACGAAAACGATGGGTCGGATCGGACCTTTCCTCACACGCTGCCGCTGACCCCTCATGCAATGGCGCTGGCCCTGCCCAATTATCCATGGATGGACTCGCTGACGGCCGCATTTGCTCTCGAGGGGGTCAGGAGCCTCAAGCTGGGGCAGGGGCCGCACACCGATCTGCTGGTCGTTTCCTTTTCGGCCACTGACTATGTCGGTCACGCCTTCGGGCCTGATTCCCGTGAGATCCACGATCAGCTGCTCCGTTTGGACAGAACCATCGGCCGGATGGAGGACAGCCTGGCCCGCCTGGTGCCCGGTCGGCGAATTCTCTACGCGCTGACCGGCGATCATGGCGTGACCCGGTTTCCCGAGGCGCTCGTGGCGGAAGGCAAACTGGGCGGCCGGGTGTCGCTCACGTCCCTGGTTAGCGGCTTCAACGATTCACTCCAGGCCAGGCTGGGCAGTGATCCTCATCTGTCGTTCGAGAGCGGACTGGTAATGGGTGATATCGCCGCGCTGCGCCGCGGTGGCATCGACCCCGACACCGTCGCGGCGCGCCTGGCCGTGGCGGCCCGGCAGCGCAATGGCGTACGAAAGGTCTACACCATGCGATCGCTGGCCCAGGCGCCCGATTCAGACGTGGACGCGGGCCGCTGGCGCCGCTCGCTGCCGGACTCCCTGGCGTGGCTGGTCTGCGCCTCGACCAACCCGGGCTGGATCTGGTCCACCGAGCCGGGATACACCACCCACGGCACCACCAATCAGGACGACCTGAACGTGCCAATCGCCTTCTGGGGAATGGGAATATCCAGGACCCGCTCAAGCCGGGCCGCCCGCACGATCGACATTGCCCCCACCCTGGCGGCGCTGGTCGGGATCAAGCCGCTGGAGCCGCTCGACGGGATTCCGCTCGCCGAGGCGGTTACCGTTCCCCCGGCCCCGGCCCGCCCATGAGCGAGGCCCATCCATCGCTGCCGTGCTATCCGTGCCCCCACCAGTCGGCCTGCTGCTCCTGGGGGGTGACCCTCAGTCCGGAAGAGGCCGAGGCGCTGGGCTCGCGCCACGGACGGGACAAGATGTACCTCACCCGATGGGGGGAATGGCGGACCCGGATCAGGCAGGGTCGCTGTGTTTTCCTGCTGGCCAATGGCTGCACCATTCACAAGGACCCGAGCTATCCAGCGGTCTGTCGCGGCTTTCCCTGGACCGATGTCGAGACCGGCGGACCGTACCAGTACGATCAGACTATCTGCCCTGAATTCCTGATTCGGCCGGAACTGGTTCAGATCGATCAGCAACGGCGGACCGCCAACCGGGGGCAGTGAACCGCCAACAGGGAACAGCGAAAAGGGAACAGGTGATAGCGAACGGGGAACCGGCCATATGGCTGAGTCGGACAGGACGGACAGAGCGTTGTTGCAGCCTCCATTACACCATTCACGACTTCGAGGACGGACCCATGCTCGACCACACGGTGCGCGGATTTCGCCGACTCCTCCTACTCTCAGGGCTCATGGTCTCGATCACTGGAGTTGCCCATGGCCAGGACGATGCGGCGCTGGCTCACGCCCGGGCCCTCCTGACCCGGACCCCGGTCATCGATGGCCACAACGACCTGCCATGGGTCATCCGGGAAAACAAGAAAGCGCCGATGGATGTGGCGGCCTACGACCTCAGCAAGACCACACCCGGGATGACCGACATTCCCCGGCTTCGTGCGGGGCTGGTGGGCGGCCAGTTCTGGAGCATCTACGTGCCCGGCGAGGTCAAGGACAGCGGCTACGCCCGGATCCAGCTCGAGGAGTTCGACATCGCCCGGCGGATGATTGCCCGCTACCCTGACGCGCTGGAACTGGCCCTCACCGCTGACGACATCGAGCGGGCCATCAAACGGCATCACGTCGCCTCCCTGCTCGGCATGGAAGGGGGCCACGCCATCGAGAACAGCCTGGGCGCGCTGCGGATGTACTACGCCATGGGCGCCCGCTACATGACCCTGACCCACAACGTGACCCTCGACTGGGCCGATGCGGCCCTGGATGAGCCCAAGCACGGCGGCCTGACGGACTTCGGCCGCGAAGTGGTCCGCGAAATGAACCGGCTCGGCATGCTGGTGGATCTGTCGCATGTCTCACCCGGCGTGATGAGCGACGCCCTGACGACCACCGTTGCCCCGGTGATTTTTTCCCACTCTTCAGCCCGGGCACTGGTCGACTACCCGCGCAACGTGCCGGATTCGATCCTGGCCCGGCTGCCGGCCAACGGCGGCGTGGTCATGGCCACCTTCGTTCCGGGATTCGTGTCGAACAAGGTCCGGCTGGCCGAGCAGGCGGAAGAGGATGCGCTGAAGCCGATGCTGGCCAGCGTCACCGACACCGCGGAGCGTGCCCGGATCACCAAGACCTATCATGACGCGCACCCGTGGCCCAATGCCACGATCGCCGATGTGGCCGACCATATCGAGCACATCAGGAAGGTGGCTGGTGTCGATCACGTCGGAATCGGCAGCGACCTCGACGGCATCGATTACGGGCCGACTGGTCTGGAGGATGTCTCGAAGTTCCCCAACCTGTTCGCCGAACTGATCCGGCGCGGCTGGAGCGACGCCGACCTGTCGAAGCTGGCCCAGGGCAATGTGCTGCGG
>JBEPVA010000044.1:0-21277 GCA_041691295.1 Gemmatimonadota bacterium | reverse complement strand
CCCCCGCCCCCCCCCCCCCCCCCCCCCCCCCCCCCCCCCCCCCCCCGGCCCGCCCCGCCCCCCCGCGGGGGGCGGGCGGCCGCCGCCGCGGCTTTGACGACCCCGCGGCCCCCCTGCCCCCCCGTCTCTATCTTTCAGCATGCATCTCTACCTCCACATCCCCTTCTGCGCCCGCCGCTGCAGCTATTGCGATTTTGCGATCGCGGTCCGTCGGGAGGTCCCATCTGGCCGCTACGCCGATGCGGTGCTCACGGAGTGGGACGGGGTGCAGCAGGATGCCGCGTGGGAAATCTCCAATTCGATCAATACGATCTATTTCGGTGGTGGCACACCGTCGCTGCTCGATCCGGAAGAACTGTCGAGAATCCTGGCCGGGATCCGTCAGCGCCGGTCCGTCTCGGCGGATGCAGAGATCACCCTTGAAGCCAATCCGGATGACATCACGACGGAACGCGCCAACGCCTGGCGCTCGATGGGAATCAACCGGGTGTCCCTCGGGGTTCAATCGTTCGAGCCCCGGGTGCTGACCTGGATGCACCGCACCCATACCGCGGATCAGGCCGAGCGGGCGTTTGGCACACTTCGGACCGCCGGAATCGAGAACCTGTCACTCGATCTGATCTTTTCACTGCCGGCGGAGCTCACCCGCGACTGGTCCCGCGATCTCGACCTGGCGCTGGCGCTCGAGCCATCCCACCTGTCACTGTACGGACTCACGGTCGAGGCCCACACCCCGCTGGCCCGCTGGGTCGAGCGCGGCGATACCCTGACCGGCACCGACGACCGCTACGCCGACGAATTTCTGCTGGCGGATCAGCGGCTCTCAGCCGCTGGCTTCGAGCACTACGAAGTCTCCAACTACGGCAGGCCGGGCCATCGAGCCCGCCACAACAGCGCCTATTGGCTGCGGGCCCCCTTCCTGGGCCTCGGCCCTTCATCGCACAGTGGCTGGGACCGGCAGCGTCGCTGGAACCTGCGGGAGTGGAGCGCTTGGGCCGACGCCATCGAGGGTAACACCTCGGTGATCGCTGGCAGCGAGACGCTGGATGACGAAGCGCTGCAGTTGGAGCAGCTCTATCTAGGGCTCAGGACCACCGAGGGAGTTCCGGCCGGCTGGGTTCCAGCCGCTGACCGGATGGCGTGGCAATCTGCCGGTTGGCTGGCACCGTCAGCGGCCGACCGGGTAGTTCTCTCGGCGGACGGATGGCTCAGGCTCGACAGATTGGTTGGTCACCTGCAACTCAGGACGGCGATACCATGAGTGCCAAGAAGACTGACAAGCCGTCGGACTCCCCTCCACGCCGCATCGGCATGCGTCCGCTCGGCGCCGCTGCCCTGGCCACGCTGGCCTGGAGCGGCACCATGCTGCTGCGGATTCCGGAGATGTTCGGCTTCGAGGGCAGTCACGGGCTGTTGTACGCCGCGATCGCCGGCCTGCTGCTGGGCTTCACTCCGCTCCGCCAGCTGCTCTGGGTCTGGGCCGGCCTCTTGATGATCGTGATCCTGACGGTCGGATTCAGTCCGCTGTTTGAATCGACCATCCGGGACTGGGTCCGGAGCGACCCCGATCCGATCCATCCGCCCGATGCGGTGCTGGTGTTTTCCGGCTCG
Organism: Gemmatimonadota bacterium; assembly: GCA_041691295.1. Taxonomy (GTDB): domain Bacteria; phylum Gemmatimonadota; class Gemmatimonadetes; order Gemmatimonadales; family GWC2-71-9; genus DATEHG01. The sequence goes on along the minus strand of JBEPVA010000044.1, from coordinate 19,666 downwards.
GTCTCGGAGGACGGCCACATCGGTCAGGAGGCGGTCGACCGGCTGCTGACCGGTCTGGGTCTGGTCGAAAAGTGGCGCAAACCGCTGGTGATCTCGACCGTACGTGACAGCAAGACGCCCGGGGTCAGCTCGGTGCTCGACCAGAACCGGATCATTGCCCTGTCGGCCGATTCCCTGGAGCTCTACCGGACCGATTCGGTGCATAGCAGCCATGATGAGGCGCTGGCGTTTGCGGTCCTGGGCAAAGAAAAGGGCTGGCACTCGGTGGCAGTGGTCACCTCACGACTCCATAGCCGGCGGGCTTGTGCCACCGTGGCGCATACCGGATTCACCGTGATCTGCCTGCCCTCGGAATCCCGGGGCTACAGCCTCGGCCCGTTGGACGGTCCGACCGACCGGCTGGCGGCCTTTTCGGGCTGGCTGTACGAACGGATCGGCTGGATCAAGTACGACTGGCGAGGGTGGATATAGCCACTCGCCAGAGTAGATTTAGGCCCCATGGCATCCCTCGACCAGCTGACGGAGCGGGAGTACCGCGTCCTCGAAGCGGTCATCCAGACCTACATCGAGACCGCCGAACCCGCTGGCAGCCAGACCATTGCCCGCCGGTTCGGACTCGGCGTCTCTTCGGCCACCATCCGGAACACGATGGGTGACCTGGAAGAGCGCGGCTACCTGTTTCATCCCCACACCTCCGCCGGCCGTATTCCCACCGATCGCGCCTACCGCTGGTACGTCGACAACCTGATGCGCTCCGCGCCGCCCAACCGGGCCGAGCAGCAGACCCTGCTGACCGAGCTGCCGACGTCGCGCAGCGCGGTCGAGGAAATCGTCCGCCGCGCGGCCCAGGTGCTCGGCGTGCTGACCCAGGAGCTGGGGGTGGCGGTGGCGCCGGCGCTGGATGAGACGGTCCTCGAGCGGCTCGAACTGGTGCCGGTCAGCAGCGACCGGCTGCTGCTGGTCTTCAATCTGCGGAGCGGGGCCATCCGGACGATCTTCGTCGAGGCACCGGTGGCGGTGCCGGCCGAGGTGCTGGCCCGGGTTTCCCAGACGCTCAACGAGCGACTGGCCGGTCATTCGCTGCGTGAAATTCGCGCCACGCTGTCCGACCGGCTGCGCGACGCGGCGGACAGTCACGAGGGCCGCCAGCTGCTCAACATCTTCATCGCCGAGGGCGATGACATCCTGAGCCGCGCGACCGGCGGCGAGGAGGTGCTGCTGGGCAGCACCACGTTGCTGGCCGAGCAGCCCGAGTTTGCCTCCAACGACCGGATGCGCCACCTGCTGGCGCTGACCGACCGGCGGGACCTGCTGCGCGAGGCGCTGGCGGCCCGCCGGGCTGAAGGACTCAACGTCACGATCGGCGGCGAGAATCTCGATCCCCGCCTGACCGGCTTTACCCTGGTCACCTCGTCCTACCGGGCCGGTGACCTGCGCGGTGTCATCGGCGTCCTCGGTCCGACCCGGATGCCCTACGAGAAGATCATTGGCCTGGTGGAGCACACCAGCCGACTGGTGGAAGGATTGATGGAGTGAGCGAGTTCTACGCGTTGCTGCAGATCTCCCGCGATGCCTCCGAGGAGCAGATCAAGAAGTCCTACCGGAAGCTGGCGATGGAATTCCACCCCGATCGCAACTCCGATCCCGGGGCGGAGGCCCAGTTTAAGGAGATCACCGAGGCCTACGAGTGCCTCAAGGACCCCCAGAAGCGGGCGGCCTACGATCGCTACGGCAAGAAGGGGCTGGGTGGCAACCGCGGCGGCGGGCCGCAGCACGTCGATCTGGCCGAGGCGCTGAACATCTTCATGCGCGATTTCGGCGGGTTCGATTCGATGTTCGGCGCCGGCATGCGGGCCCAGACCGAAACCCGGAAGGGCCAGGACATCCGGGTCACGGTCAAGGTCACCCTGGCCGAAGTGGCCACCGGCGCCAAGCGGACCATCAAGCTCAAGACACTGGAGCGCTGCGAGAGCTGCAACGGCAGCGGCGCCAAGAAGGGCACCAAGCCCAAACCCTGCGGCACCTGCGGCGGCTCCGGCGAAGTCCGGCGCGCGGCCCGGAGCCTGTTCGGCCAGTTTGTCTCGGTGAGCCCGTGCCCCACCTGCAACGGCGAGGGCAGTGTCATTGCCTCGGTGTGCGACGATTGTCGCGGTGATGGCCGGGTCCGGGTCGAGCGCAGCGTGATCGTCGACATTCCGGCCGGCGTCTCGGAGCAGAACTACCTGACCCTGCGGGGTCAGGGCGCCGCCGGCCCGCGCAACGGTCCCTCCGGTGATCTGCTGGTCATGCTCGAGGTCAAGGATGATGAGCGCTTCGAACGCGATGGCGATAACCTGATCCATGACCTCCCGCTGTCGTTCAGCCAGGCGGCGCTTGGCTTCACCGCACCGGTGCCAACGCCCTATGGCAATGAGCAGGTAACGGTGCCAGCCGGGACCCAGACGGGAACGGTGTTCCGTCTGAAAGGCAAAGGGTTGCCGCGGCTGGGCCAGACCGGCAAGGGCGATCTCAACGTCCGGGTCCACGTCTGGACTCCCGATTCGCTCACCGACGAGCAGGCCCGCCTGCTCCGGGAGCTGGCCGATCACGAGGGCGAGGCGCCCCGTCGGGATGATGGCTTCTGGGCGCGCATCCGCGAGGCGCTGGGCGCGTGACCTGGTGGGCCATCGAGGTCCGGATGGAGCTAGCGGCCCGATCTGGCGTGGCGGCCTGGCTGGTGAACGAGACGGGCCAGGCGGTGGAGGAGCGTGATGACGGCTCCGTCATTTCATTCGCCGAGGATGAATCGGCGGCGGAGTCGCTCACTAGTCGACTGGGCTCGGCCTTCGGCGCCGGAGTGAAGGTCAACCGGCATCCGCTCGACAACATCGATTGGTCCACCCGCTGGCGCGACGGACTTGGCCCCCGCCGCGTCGGTCGGCTCACGGTGGTGCCCTCCTGGGTCAACTACCAGCGTGCTCCCGACGAAGCGGTCGTGGTCATGGATCCCGAAACCGCCTTTGGCAGCGGTGAGCATGGCTCCACCCGGGCTGCCCTGCGACTACTCAGCGATTGCCTGGTGCCGGGACAACTGGTGCTCGACCTCGGCAGTGGCAGCGGGATTCTCTCGATCGGCGCCGTCCGGCTCGGGGCCCGGCGGGCCATCGGGATTGAAGTCGATGAGGAGGCGCTGCCCGTCGCGGTGCGTAACGCCGCCGCCAATGGCGTCGCCGACCGGGCCCAGTTCATGATCGGCGATGCCGCCGACCTTGCTCCGCTGCTGGGCCCCGCCGACTTGCTGCTGTCGAACATCCTCCGTACGGTGAACGTCACCCTGTTTCCCGCCATCCGCAGCGCGCTCCGCCCCGGCGGCACCGCGATCTTCAGCGGAATGGAGGAGGGAGAGTCCGCTGAGTTCCGCGCTTCGCTGGCCGTGGCCGACTTCACGATTCACAGTGAAGTGCTCGACAGCGGCTGGTGGGGAGTCGCGGCGACCCGGACATGATCGCGGTCCTGGTCGAGCCCGGATCGCTGGCGGTCGGCAAGCAGCTGCCGCTGGCCGAAGAGGAAGCCAATCATCTCAAGGTGCGCCGGGCCAATAACGGGGCCACCATCCGGCTGCTCGACGGTGCGGGGACAATCGCCACGGGGTCACTCACCTGGCGCGGCAAGCAGGCGTCGGTCGCGATCGGAACGGTGGCGCACGTGGCCGAGCCCGCTCCGCTGACGCTGGCGGTCGGCGCCGGAGACCGTGACCGGTTCACCTGGGTAGTTGAGAAATGCGCGGAACTGGGTGTCACTGACCTGGTTCCGCTGGCCACTGACCATGCCACTGGAGTGGCCACCCGGATTCGCGAAACCCATATCGAGAAGCTGGCTGTTCGGGCCCGTGAAACGCTGAAGCAGAGTGGCGCCGCCTGGGCGCCGCGAATCCATCCACTGCAATCGATCGAGCAGTTCAGTGCCATGGCCCGGCGCGGGCTGCGCTGGCTGGCCCAGCCGGGTGGTGCGTTGCCACCGGCCACTCTCGGTGATGAGCCGATCACCATCGTGATCGGGCCTGAAGGCGGCTGGACCGATCAGGAACTCGGTCACCTGCTCTCCCGATTCGAGCCGATTGCGCTGGCAGCTCCAATTCTTCGGTTCGAAACCGCGGCGCTGGCCGCCGCATCGGTGGTCGGTGTCGCCCGCCTGCGAGGTGCCCGTGTCTGACTGCATTTTCTGCAAGATCGTCTCGGGGGAAATCCCTGCCAGGATCGTCAAGCGCAACGCCGATGCCGTGGCGTTCCATGATCTCAATCCCCAGGCGCCGATCCACCTGCTGATCCTTCCCACCACCCACCTGGCCGCTGGCCGCGACGCCCGCGGTGAAGACGGGATCCGGCTGTTGGGCCGCACCCTCGCGTTCGCCTTCGAGGTGGCCAGCGATCTCGGGCTCGATCCCAACGGCTATCGACTGGTGACCAACACCGGTGCTGATGGTGGCCAGAGTGTCTTCCACCTGCACTTCCACCTGCTGGGCGGCCGGCGGCTGGGCTGGCCGCCGGGTTGACCCACCGCTTGTTTCCCTCGTCCGCGCGGCCTATCTTTATGCTCTGCCGAGGGTTGCCTCATCGAGACTGAACGCCGTCGAAACGACATCTGTGTCCACTTCCAATGACCTGGCTGGCCGCCTGACCCTCGAGCTGAATACCGCTCGGCGAGCCCAGGACAAGACCCGCACGCTGCTGTTCGGCACGGTCATCTCGGCGGTCAAGAATCGCGAGATCGAGGTGGGCCGCGCACTCAGCGATGATGACGTGGTCGAGGTCATTCGCAAACAGATCAAGACCCGCCGAGAGTCGGTCGAGCAGTACACCAAGGCGGGCCGCCAGGACCTGGCCGACCAGGAACAGGCCGAGATCGCGGTGCTCGAACCGCTGCTCCCCGCAGCCATCGATCCGGCCGAGATTCGCCAGGCGGTACGCGAGGTGGTGGCGGGTGGCACCCGCGATCTCGGCAAGGTGATGGGACTCGTGATGCCGAAATTCAAGGGCAAGGCGGACGGCAAAGTGATCAACCAGATCGTGCGTGAGGAGCTCCAGGCCGGTTGATGCACGAAGCCGAGCAGGAATCGGATAACGGGGTGCTAGCGTCGCGGGACGCTCGCACCCCGTTCGTTTTGCCGGGGGGGGTAACTGACGAAGCACTCGCCGAGCTGGAGTTTGCGGCGGTACTCGAGCTGATCGCGGCGCTGGCCACTGGCCCGCTCGGCAAGGCGCGAGTCAGGGGCCGCCGGCCGTCGGGCGACGTGGCGTGGATCCGCGATGAGCTGGCCGATGCCGAGGAGTTGCGCCGGCTGGTGACGGACCGGCGGGCACCGCAACCGGGGCCGGTGCCCGAACTGGCCCCGACGCTGGCCCGGCTCCGGATCGAGGGAAGCGTCCTCGATGGCCGCGCCCTGGTCGAGCTCAGGCATCTGCTGTCAGCCTCACGACAGCTGGTCGCCGAGCTCACCTCGCTTGAGGCGGAGGCACCACGCGCGGGGGCGCTGCGCCGGCCGGTGCCCGATCGGTCGCTGGAAAAGCGGCTGGAGCTTTCGGTCGATGACGCCGGCGAAATCCTCGACGGCGCCAGTCCCGCACTCGCATCCGCCCGCCACGAGGTTCGCTCCACTCGTAGCCGGCTGATCCAGCGGCTCGAGAGCATCCTGCGGGGACTCGACAGCGGCGATGAGGGCACCGTCACCCTGCGGAATGGCCGCTACGTGATTCCGGTGGCCCGGGTATCCAGGACCAGGCCACCCGGCATCATTCACGATGAGTCGGCCAGCGGCGCCACGCTCTACCTCGAACCGTCGGCTACGCTCGAACTGGGCAATGATCTGCGCGAGGCCGAAGCGCGCACCGAGCGGGCCGTGCTTGCGGTGTGCCGGGAACTGACCGATCTGTTCCGGCCGCACTGGACCGCGCTGGTCGATCTGCTCGAAATGTGTGTCGTGGCCGACGACCGGGTGGCACGGGCGCGCTATGCCGCTTCGGTGAACGGCAACTGTCCCACGATCGAGGGGCCTGGCGGACCGCTGGTACTGCACCGTGCCCGGCATCCACTGCTGATCGCCCGGCTGCCGGCGGAGCAGGTCGTGCCGTTCGACCTCAGCCTGATCGATGGCACCCGGACCTTGCTGCTCAGCGGTCCGAACACCGGTGGCAAGACGGTGCTGCTCAAGGCCGTGGGTGTCATTGCCGCACTGGCGCAGGCCGGCTGCATCCCGCCGGTCGGGCCAGGCACCGCCCTGCCGGTGTTCCACGGTTTCTTTGCCGACATCGGCGATCGCCAGTCGATCGCGGCCAGCCTGTCGACCTTCAGTGCTCATATTGCCGCGGTGCGCAGCATCCTCTCGTCAGCCGACGGCGCCAGCCTGATCCTGCTCGATGAGATCGGCAGCGGTACCGACCCGGCGGAGGGCGCCGCGCTGGCTTCCGCGGTCCTGATGTCCCTGACTCGCCGCGGCTCGATCACCCTGGCCACCACCCACCTCGGCGCGCTCAAGGAGCTGGCCACCCGGTCGGCGGGGGTGGCCAACGCGTCGCTGCAGTTCGACGGCGTGGCCCTGACCCCGACCTATCGGCTGCTCCAGGGAATTCCCGGTCGTTCATACGGTTTGGCCATCGCGCGCCGGTTGGGAATTCCCGAGGCGGTGCTTGCCGATGCGGAGTCGCAGGTATCAGATGCCGATCGCGCTCTGGATCGATTGCTGGCCTCGGTCGAACAGCGGCAGACGGCGCAGGAAATTCGTGCCGCCGAGCTCGAAGCGCAGGCCACCGAGCTGCAATCACTCAAGGCATACCTGGACGCACAGCAGGAAGGCCAGGAGATTCGCGAGAAGGCGCTCAAGACGGCCGCCAAGGACGCCGAGCGCACCGCCCGGGCCCAGACCCGGACTTTCCTGCTCGAAGCCCGGCAAACAGTCGAGGAGGCCATCCAGCGGGCCAAGGCCTCGACTGACGAATCGGCCGCGAAGGACGCGAGGCGATTGATCGAGGAGGCCGCCGGCGATGAGCGTCGAGCGCTCGACGCCGGCGGACAGGCGGACAGGCGGACAGGCGGGCAGAAACTGCTCCTCGCCGTGGGGTCACGGGTCAAACTGGATTCGGGAACGGCCGGCGAGGTGCTGGAAGTGCGCGGCGATGGAAAAGTCCTCATTGGCATCGGCTCGATGAAGCTGTTGATGCCCGCAGAAGGCCTGACGGCGGTTGCCGTCAATCTGTCCTCACGCGAACAATCCGCCCGTCCCACTGTCCGCCAGTCCGCCTCGTCCGCCAGTGCGCCGATCGAGATTGACCTACGAGGCTTCACGGCCGAGGAAGCGGAAGCGGCAGTGGTCCACGCTATCGACGAGGCCATTCTTGCCGAGAATCCGTATCTGCGGATCATTCACGGCAAAGGAACTGGCGTGCTGCGCGAGCGGGTCCGCCAGATCGTGGAGTCGGACAGCCGGGTGGCCCGCAGCGTCACGGCGCCGGCCAACCAGGGCGGGTCCGGAGTCACGATCGCGGAGTTTGCCCCGTGAGCCTGATTCCGGATGAGGTGATCGAGCAGGTCCGCGATGCGGTCGACCTGGTCGGGATGATCGGCGAGCAGGTTGAGCTCAAGCGGATGGGATCAGACTGGCGGGGGCCCTGTCCTTTCCATGGCGGCACCAATCGCAACTTCGCGGTGATTCCGAAGAAGGGGCGCTACTACTGCTTCGTCTGCAAGGAATCGGGCGACGCCTTTTCGTACCTGATGAAACGGACCGGGATGGACTATCCCACCGCGGTGCGCGAGGCGGCGCGCCGGGTCGGAATCACGATTCCCGAGCGCACTGAGCGGGCCGGTCCCGATCCGCGCGAGCCGCTGTTCAACGCGCTGTCGGCGGCGCAGGACTGGTTTCATCGCCAGCTGCTGGAATTGCCGGAGGCGCGGGTGGCACGGGAGTACCTCGCCAAGCGCGGTCTCGACATCGATACCGTGGCACCGTTCGGACTGGGCTTTGCCCCGCGGGACGGCAGCTTTCAAGCGGCGATGACCACGCTCGGCATCAAGCAGCCCACCCTGCTCGAGGCGGGACTGCTGGTCCAGCGCGATGACCAGAGCATCGCCGCGCGGTTCCGGGGCCGGCTGCTGTTTCCGATCAACGACATCCGCGGCCGGACCGTGGCCTTTGGTGGTCGGCTGCTCGGCCCCGGCGAGCCCAAGTATCTCAACAGCCCCGAGACCCCGGTCTTTCACAAGGGTGGCACCCTCTACAACCTGCACTCGGCCCGACTGCCAATCAGGAAAGAGGAGTCGGTGATCATCGTCGAGGGCTATTTCGACGTGCTCCGCCTGGTGCTGGCCGGCGTGGATCACGTGGTGGCGCCACTCGGTACCGCGCTCACTACCGAGCAGGCCACACTGATCAAGAGCTATGCACCGCTGGCCACCCTGCTGCTCGACAGTGACAGCGCCGGTCTCCGCGCCACCTTCCGCTCGGCCGATGTGCTGCTGCGCCAGGGAATGCGAGTCCGCGTCGCCACGATGCCGGACGGCGAGGATCCCGATACCCTGGTGCAGAAGGGCGGTGCCGCAGCGCTCGAGCCGATCCTGCATGATGCCATCGACGTCCTGGATCGAAAGATCCAGATCCTGGAGCGCAAAGGGTGGTTCGAGGGGCTGGAGCACCGCCGTGAGGCACTGGACCGTCTGCTGCCAACCTTGCGCGCGGCGCACGACCCGATCACCCGCGAGCTGTATCTTGCCCGGGTCTCCGAACAGACCGGCATCGACAAGAAAGTACTGGAGCAGGAGGTGGCGGCATCGGAGAAGAAGGAGCAGGCCATCGGCCGGGGAACCGGACCCGCGGACCGACGAACCGATGGCCAGTCGGGTCGGTGGGCAGGCGGGCAGCAGTCCTCGCCTGCCGATGGCGGACGAGACGGTGGCAGTCCTCCAGTCGCTCGCCGGGTTGGCGGCAAGTCCGAGAAGGAGTTCCTGGCCATCCTGCTCAACGACGGTGACTGGCTTGAGCGGGGCCTTGAGACGGCCAGGCCGGAGTGGTTCGAGACGCCAGAGTTCCGCGAGATCTTTGAAGCCATGAAGGCCCGGTCCGCTGGCGACCGGATGCCGCTCGTCGAATCGCTCGGCCAATCAACCCAGCGGGCCTGGGCCGCGATTCGAGAGCGGGCTGATGCGCTGGCTGGACTCCGGCTCGACGACAACTTCGTGACCCTGTGCGAGGAGCTCGATTCCCGGCCGCTGGTGCGGGGTATCGACCACCTGAATGACAAGATTACCCTGGCCAGTCCATCCGAGCGGGATGCACTGGTGGTGGAGCGGCAGCGTCTGATTGATGAACTGAAGCGGCGGTTTCCGGCGGTCAACACCCGCCGCCACTGGGACCGCAACCGGGCGTCGCGGGCCGACGGCCAGCAACGAACCTGAACCCCTTTTCTTTCCCATGACGGAGAACCCGATGCACGACGAACTTGTTCGATTGCTGGAACTGCAGGCCCGTGATGTGGCGCTGGCCGATGTCGATGAACGACTGGCCAGCGTGATGGCCGAGGTCGAGGTCCTGGATCAGGCCATCAGCGGGGTCCAGAAGCAGGCCGATGCCGCGGCCCGTGTCGCCGAGGACGCCGCCCGGAAGCGCGACGAGATGGAGCAGAAGATCGAGAGCTACCGCCGACTGCAGGAGCAGCGCCGCAAGCGGCTCGAGTTCACCCGGGCCGCCAAAGAAGCGGCCACCATGACCGCCGAACTGGACCTGGCCACTTCGGTGCTGGCCAAGGAAGAGGGCGACTGGGTCAAGGTCGCGGACGCGGTGACCGCGCAGCAGGCCGCTGCCGCGGCCGCTCAAGGCCGAGTGGCCGAGGCTCGCGGGGCCCAGCAGGTTGAGCGCGACGAGGTCGATGGCCGGCGCCTGGGTCTGGAGCAGGAACGGGCCGCGGCTCAAGCCGAGCGCGATGCGGCAGGGGCAAAGATCGAAAAGCGGCTGCGGACCCGGTACGACAAGCTGCGGGCCCAGCGCGGCCGCAACGTGGTCGTGGCCATCAAGGGTGCCGGCTGCGGCTCGTGCTTCACCGCCATTCCGCTCCACCGCCGGAGCCAGCTGCGCGAATCGGCCGGCTACGACTGGTGCGAGGCCTGCGGTGTGATCCTGTATGTCTCGACGGAGCCGATCGCCTGACTGCACTGCCAATAGCCGTCTCAGCCTTTCCCGCGCCGCCGCTGCGCTGGGTCGTGGAGCCGTCGCCGCCGGAGGCGCAGTGCCGGGAAATCGCCGCCGCACTCAACCTCCCGGCCGCACTGGCCCGGCTGCTGGTGCAGCGGGGCTTCACCGAGGTTGACACCGCCAAGCGTTTTCTGAAGCCGGTACTGGCTGATCTGGCCGATCCGCTCTCGCTAGCCGGAATGCGGGAGGCCGCGGCCGAAGTGGCCCGGGCAGTGCGCGCCGGGGAAACGATTGTGGTGCATGGCGACTACGACGTCGATGGCCAGTGCGCCACCGCCTTGCTGACCCGGGCGCTGCGCGCGGTCGGCGCCAACGTCATCCCGTTCATCCCTCATCGCATCCGTGATGGCTATGACTTCGGTCCCGCCGGACTGGCGGCCGCCCAGGCCGCCGGCGCGCGATTGATCCTGACCTGCGACTGCGGCATCACCGCGGTCGATACGGTCATTGCCGCCAATGCCGCCGGTCTGCGGGTGGTGGTCAGTGATCACCACCTGCCGGGTCCGATCCTGCCGCCTGCCATCGCCGTCATCGACCCCCAGCGCTCGGATGACACCTCGTCGCTCAAGATCCTGTGTGGTACCGGCCTCGCGTTCAAGCTGGTCCAGGCCCTGGTGCCACTGCTCGATCTCCCGGCCAACCTGCCGCTCCACCTGCTCGACCTGGTGGCGCTGGCCACGGTCGCCGATGTGGTGCCACTGGTTGGTGAAAACAGGATTCTGGTCCGCCACGGGCTCAAACTGCTGGCCGAATCGCGCTGGCCCGGACTGCGCGCCCTGATCCGGGTCGCCGGCCTGGCCGACAAAGACATCCGCGCCACCCACCTCGGCTTTGTGCTGGGTCCCCGGCTCAACGCCGCCGGCCGGATCGGCGATGCGAATGATGGTTTGCGGATGCTGCTGACCGACGACCCCGCGGAAGCGGAAGGGCTGGCCCGGCAGCTTGATGCCCTCAATGTCCAGCGTCAGGCCATGGATCAGCGGATGCTTGAGGAGGCGCTGGCCCAGGTCGAGCGTGAAGCCGATCCTGCCTCCGATCTCGGATTGGTCATCTCGTCCGAAGGCTGGCATCCGGGTGTGGTCGGCATCGTGGCGTCCCGGGTGGTGGAGCGCTATGGTCGCCCGGCGGTCCTGGTGGCCGTTGATGGAGCAGTGGGCAAGGGCAGCGGACGCAGCATCTCCCGGTTCGATCTGCACGCCGCCCTGACCCAGTGCAGCGATCTGCTCGAGCGATTCGGTGGCCATCACATGGCGGCCGGGGTCACGGTCAAGCGGGAAAATCTCCCGGCCTTCCGCGCCCGATTCGCGGAAGTGGCGCGGCAGACCCTCAAGCCTGAGGATCTCGCTCCTGAACAGCGGATCGATCTGGTGGTGCCGCTGTCCGAGCTGACGCTCGACTTCGAACGGCTGTGCCGCCATCTCGAGCCCTGCGGTATGGGAAATCCCGGACCGGTCTTCGGGATTCGCGGCGCCCGACTCGGACGGCCGCGTAAGGTCGGCTCCAACCATCTCAAGGGCACGCTCGAGCAGGGTACCAGCCGGCTCGAGATGATCGGCTTCCAGTGGTGGGACCGGATCCCGTGGTTCGATCACGCCAGCCGCGACGGCGTGGCGGTTGATGCAGCCTTCCGGCTGGAACAGAACGAATGGCAGGGCCAGCTCTCGCTGCAGGCACGCCTGGTGGCGCTCGCTCCCGGCACCAGCCCGCTGCGATGAGAATCGTGGCCGGTCACCTGGGCGGGCGGCGCCTGCTGGTGCCCAAGGACGACCGGGTACGCCCCACGGCCGACCGGGTTCGTGAAGCCTGGATGAGCATCCTGCAGGCCGATATCAAGGGTGCCCGGGTGCTGGATCTGTACAGTGGCAGTGGGGCGCTGGGCCTCGAGGCGCTGTCACGCGGTGCAGTGTCCGCGGCATTCGTCGAGATCGGCTCTGCCTCGATTACGGCGCTGACCGCCAATATCGCCAGCCTGGAACTCGGCATGGTCACCACCGTGCACAAGGCCGATGCGCTCCGGTTCGCCGAAAAGCTGGACCCCGGCGCCTTTGATCTGGTCTTTGCCGATCCGCCCTACGGTTTCGACCACGCCAGCAGACTGGTTGCCCTCTTCCGCCGGACCCCGTTCGCCCGCATCCTCAGTGTCGAGCACCGGGCCGATGAAGTGCCGGCTGGCGACCAAACTCGTCGCTACGGCGACACGGCCATCACCTTTTGCCAGGTGTCATGACCACACTCGCGATCTACCCCGGCTCCTTCGATCCCCCGACCCGGGGGCACGAGGACCTGATCCGCCGGAGCCTGGCCCTGGCCGACCGGTTGATCGTCGCGGTCGCCGCCAACAGCACCAAGCAGCCGCTCTTCTCGGTGGCCGAGCGGATCGAACTGCTGAAGCAGTCGATCGGTGGCGAGTCGCGGATCACCTTCGAAACCTTTGACGGCCTGCTGGCCGAATTCGCCCGGAGCCGTGGCGCCACGGTCGTGGTGCGGGGCCTGCGGGCGGTCAGTGATTTCGAATACGAGTTCCAGATGGCGCTGATGAACCGGCGGCTGCACCCCTCGCTGGAAACGGTTTTCCTGGTGCCGGCCATCGACCTGACCTACCTCAGTTCCAGCCTGGTCCGTGAAGTCGCCCGGTACGGTGGTGAACTCGGTGATCTGGTGCACCCGGCCGTCTCCGCGGCGCTGAAGCGCAGGTTTGCCCAGTGAATCTGACGCCTGATCTGCTGAGCCGGGCGGCTGCGCGAAAACCGCGACTGGTCTTTGCGGACGGCGCCGACCCTGCGGTGGCAGAGGCAGCCCAGCGTCTCGAACGCGCTGGATTTCCGGCCCCGCTCCTGGTTGGCGGCAAGGGAATCAATCCGGCCAAGGACGACCGGCTCGGCGCCATTGCGCAGCGGCTCCGCGAACGTCACCCCGACCGGGTCCGGGACGGAATCGATGCCCTCGACCAGGCCGCCGATCCACTACGGTTCGGGGCAGGACTCACGGCGCTCAAGGAGGCAGACGGGTGCATCGGCGGAAGCCAGAACGGCAATGTTGATGTCCTGAGAGCCGCACTCTGGGCCTTCGGCCCCGCCGATGGGATCGACCGCGTCAGTTCGGCCTTTTATCTCAAGACCGCATTCGGCATCCTGACACTCAGCGATTGCGCCATCAATCCCCAGCCTACCCCGGCCGTCCTGGCGAGCATCGCGCTGGCCGCGGTGCGGGACCGGACCCGGCTGATCGGCGACAAGCCGAGGGTAGCCTTCCTATCATATGCGACCGGCCGGTCGGCCCAGGGACCGTTGATCGATCATGTCCGTCAGGCGGTGGACCGGTTCCGGACCCTGGCCCCCGGGGTGGCAGTCGATGGGCCGCTCCAGGCTGACGCTGCCCTCGAGGCTGAGGCCGCCCAGCACAAGGCCCAGGGCTCGCCGGTGGCGGGGAAGGCCAATATCCTGATCTTTCCCGATCTCAACGCCGGCAACATTACTTTTCGGTTGCTCAAGGCGCTGGGCGAAGTGCGCTGCCTGGGGCCGCTGCTCCAGGGACTGGCCCGCCCAATGACTGGCCTCTCGCGCGGGGCGGTGCCGGATGATATTGTCGAGATGGCCGCGCTGGTCGCCCTGCAGGGTGCCCAGTCCACGATCCAGGGAGGGGTATGATGGGGTTTGCCCTGACAAAGGCTCCGAGTGGTGTCTGCCGGGTGAGCGTCGAAGGACAGCTCATCGTCGGCAACCGCCAGGAACTCAAGACGGTGATCCAGGACGCGGTCGAAAAGGGGGATCGCAAGTTCCTGATCGACTTCAGCCAGACCGGCTACATCGACTCGTCCGGCCTCGGCGCCCTGGTCTCGCTGTCCAAGAAGGTCCGCGAGCGGGGCGGGGAGCTGCGCCTGGCCGGGCTCAACGAGGATCTCCGTTCGCTGTTCGAACTGACCAAGCTGGACACCCTGTTTGCCATCGCGGACACTCCGGAGCAGGCGCTTGCCGGATTCTGATTCGCTGCCGGCCACCCTCCGCCTCTGCGTCCGGCGGACCCCGCTCCGGGGCCCCGAAGGCAGCCGGGTCGAGGTCAGCCTGCGAGTCCCCAGCGATGTGGCCTGCGTCGAGGAGGTCGTAGACCTCGTCGTGCGGCACTGCTGCCGCGGTGAATGGACCGCCGCCCGGCGGTTCCGGTTCAATCTCCGGGTGGCCGTTGCCGAAGCGCTGGCCAACGCCATCGTGGCCGGCAACGGGGAGGACTGCAGCAAGTCGGTGCTGGTGCACGCCGAGCTGATGCAGGACCAGATCCGGGTCTCGGTCACTGATGAAGGACCCGGCTTCGACGTCACGACCCTGCCTGAAACGACCGAGCCTCCCGATCTCGAGGACAGCAACGGTCGCGGGCTATTCCTGATCCGCCACCTGGTCGACGACGTCTACTTCAATTCCCAGGGGAATTCGATCTGCATGACGTTGCGCCGCCACTGAGCGGAACCGATTCGGCGCTGGAGGCCCTGGGCCACCTGACCGGATTGCAGTACCGTCTGTGGAGCTCCGACGGGGACCGCCTGCATCGCCGCGGCGGTCCCGAAATCCGCTCGTCCGCCGCCGCCGAACGCCCGCCGCAGCAGGGCTCCTCGAACATTCCGGAAGGCAATGCCTGGCTGACCCAGGTACCGGGTACCGACGGAATCTGGCTTGAGGTGATCGGGTCCGCGGCCCGGACTCTCGAAGCAGCTGCCCTCAGTGTGCTGCCCGTGGTCACCCAGCTGCTGTCCGCTGAGCGTTCGATCGCGGCGGTCTGCCAGGAGCTGGCCGGCCGGTACGAGGAGATCGACCTGCTCTACGCCATCAGCGATATCCTCGGTCATACCGTCCACCTCGAAGAAGCCGCGGACACCATTATAGGCATCGTGGCGGACCTGGTCAGGGCCCGCCGCGCCTCGATCATGGTCTGCGACGAGGGCACCAGCGTGCTGCGCACAGTGGCCAGCCGGGGCTTCAGTCATAAGGGTCTGGAGCCGGTATCGGTGAATGATTCGGACTCGATCGCGGCGCTGGCCTACCGGGAAAATCGAATCGTCGTGTACGACGCGACGCTGCCGGAGGTCCACACCAGGAGTCACCCGATCCGGCCTTACGTCGGGGAGGCGTTCCTGTCGGTCCCGATCTGCTATGCCGCGCCCGGCAATCCCTCCCGCTGCATCGGTGTCATCAACCTGACCGACCGGATCGGCCCCGACTCCTTCTCGGCCGGTGAGCAGAAGCTGATGTCCGCCGTGGCCAACCAGGTCGGTGCGGCTCTGGAAAACAGCCGGCTGGTCGAGCGCGATGTCCGGCAGCAGCGGATTCACCGCGAACTCGAGCTGGCCCGTGACCTCCAGTTCAAGCTGCTGCCGCTGCCATCGGTGCTGCAGGGGGATGCGGAGGTGGCCGCCCACATGAGCCCGGCCGAAACGGTCGGGGGAGATTTCTACACCTTCAACCGCCTGGGCGCCGGTCGGGTCGGTGTGATGCTGGGTGATGTGTCGTCTCACGGATTCGCCGCGGCGCTGATTATGGCGCTGGTCATGGCCGCGGCCGGTATTCACGCCGAGCTGATGCACAGCCCCGATGAGACGCTGGTCGCGCTGCACGAGAGCCTGGCCGCGGAACTGGCCTCGACCGAAATGCACTTCTCGGTGTTCTATGGCATCCTGGACCCGGCCCGCCGACGGTTGACCTATGCGAACGCCGGCCATCACCACGCGTTTCGGGTTCCCCGTCACGGGCCGCCCGAACGCCTCGACTCGACCTCACCACCGCTCGGCTTGACCACCGCGGCCGCGATCGCTCGCCGGGAAGTCGCCTGGGAGCCGGGCTCTGACCTGCTCTGTCTCTGGACCGACGGCCTGGTTGATGCGCGAGACGGATCGGAGGCGTTTACCGAAGCAGGTCTGCTCGAGGCCATCGCGCTGCGCCGCACCGAAGCCCCGGCCGACATTGTGGCGGCCATCTTTCGTGAAGCAGACCTCATCTCCCTCCCGCCGGTCGATGACCGCACCCTCCTGATTCTCCGGATTTGACCAGTCCCAAGAAGGCGCTGGGCCAGCACTTCCTGTCGGATCCCCGGATCCTGGGCCGGATCGCCGAAGCACTTGACCCCGTACCGGGTGAAACGGTGCTGGAGATCGGCCCCGGCCTGGGCGGACTCACCGCGCAACTGGTCAACCGCAGCACCCGGCTGGTGACCATCGAGCGCGACTTCGAACTGATTCAGCCGCTCAGGGCCAGGTTTCCGCAGGTGGTCGTCGCGGAAGGGGATGCGCTTGAGATGGACTGGCATGCCCTGATCGGCGACTGGCCCTTCAGCGTGATCGGCAACATTCCCTACAACATCACTTCCCCGCTGATCGATCAGGCGCTCAGGCCGCCGCGCCCCAGGCGGGTTGTATTCCTGATGCAGAAAGAGGTGGCGGACCGGCTGGCCGCTCCGCCCGGAGTGTCGGCGTATGGGGCGCTGACCGTCGGCGTCCAGTCAGTGGCCAAGGTGGAGCGGCTGTTCGACGTGGCCGCGGGAGCATTCAGGCCACCGCCGAAAGTCGAATCGTCGGTGGTCCGACTCACGCCATTGGCGGAACCGCTGATCACGGACGCGGAGGTACCAGCGTTCCGGCGATTTGTCGTCGGGCTTTTTACCCTGCGGCGGAAACAACTGGGTCGCTCACTCCGCCAACTGCTCGGAGTGACCGTCGAGGAAGCCCGGGCGCTGGCGGCCGCTGCCGGCCTGGATGAAACGGTCCGGATGGAAACGGTCCCTCCCCGGGTCTTCGTGGCGCTCTTTCGCGCGGGGCGGGTGCAGGGGTAGATTTGTGAAACATTTCACAAATCAACAATGCGCAAGATCGCTGATTCAACTGTCCGCCGGCTCTCTCTCTACCTCCGCTTCCTGGAGGATTTTGCGTTGCAGGGAATGGCCACGGTCAGTTCCGAGGAGCTTGCCGCCCGCGGCGGCACCACCTCGGCCCAGGTCCGCAAGGATCTTTCCTTCTTCGGGTCGTTCGGCAAGCGAGGGCTGGGATATGCCGTCCCGGAACTGCTCAGCCGGCTTCGCGAAATCCTCGGACTCGGCAGGACGTATCGCGTGGCGATGGTCGGGGCGGGCAAGATCGGGGGGGCGCTGATCCAGTATCGCGGGTTCCGGCAGCGCGGCTTCGAGATCGTCCTGATCTACGATCGTGATCCCCGGAAGATCGGCACCGAATGGAACGGACTCCGGGTCCGTGATGTCAGCCAGCTCGAGGCTGACCTCAAGGCCGAACCGGTCGACATCGCGGTGCTGGTGACTCCCGCCGAGGCGGCCCAGGCCGTCGCCGACCGGCTGGCCGCTCTGGGAGTCCGCGCCATCCTCAACTTTGCTCCGGTCCAGCTTTCGGTGGCGGAGGACGTGGTGGTCAAGAACGTGAATCTGGCACTCGAGCTGGAGGCGCTGTCGTTCGCGCTCACCAATCGGTGAGCGGACTCACCGCCTACCCTGACCGGACCCTGGTGGACCGGGCACTGGAGCGGATGAGTGTCGCGGGGCCGCTGGCGTCTGATGCCCTGGCTCGCGAAATCCTCGGGCTTCCCAACGCGCCACAACTGGTCTCCGACCGTCTGGCCATTGCGCTGCTCGGCGCCGATCCGCGGGTTCGGCAGCTGGATGACGGTCGCTGGGGTCTGATGCCTGAAGCGTCAGGCTCTCCGTTGCTCGATGAGTGTGCCTTTGCGGTCGTCGACGTGGAAACAACCGGGATGCACGCCGCCGGCAACGACCGGATCACCGACATTGCTGTCGTCCTGGTCCAGGGCAGCCGGCGCGAGCTGGTGTTCGAGAGCCTGATCAATCCTGGAGTTCCGATTCCGTCGAGGATCGCGGAGCTCACCGGCATCAGCGATCACCTGGTCACGGACGCTCCGGCATTCTGTGACATTGCGGATCAATTGCTGGCGGCGCTCGCCAGTCGGGTGTTCGTGGCCCACAATGTCCGGTTCGACTGGGGTTTCGTCACAGCGGAGGTCAAGCGGTCTCGCGATCTGGCCCTGGCCGGCGGCCGGCTGTGCACCGTGCGGCTGGCTCGTCGGCTGGTGCCGCAACTGGAATCCCGCAGCCTCGACTCGCTGATGCTGTATTTCGGGCTCACCAATCCGGCCCGTCACCGCGCCGCGGGTGATGCGCTCGCCACCGCTGAATTGCTCACCCGATTGATTCCGCTGGCGCGGGAGCGGGGGGCGAGCACCTTCGCGGACCTGGAGGCGATGACGTTGCCCAAGAATCGCGCCTCGGCTTGAGGTTCACGGTCCAAGGGCTTCACGGTTCACGGTCCAAATGGTTCACGGTTTACCTGTCATGAGATTTACGGTCTAGCGCTATAGCGATTATCGAGAACCGTGTACCGTGAACCATTTGCCAAACTTGGTACTATTCCGTATGACCCTCTCGCACTCCTTCAAGCTCGGTTCCCTCCGCATCCACGCCCTTGAAGGCGGAACCCTCCGGCTGGACGGCGGCGCCATGTTCGGTGTCGTGCCCAAGACGCTCTGGTCCCGCCGGATCACCCCCGATGACAAAAACCGGATCAGACTGGGCATGCGTTCGCTGCTGGTGGAGCATCATGATGGCCTGGTCCTGATCGAGACGGGACTGGGCAACAAGGAGGACGCAAAGTTCACCGATATCTATGGAGTGCAGAACAGCGGCAGGACTGGTGGGACACAACTGGAAGACGCCATCGCCGAGGTGGGATTCAAGCCTGAGGATGTGAAGCTGGTGGTCAATACCCATCTGCATTTTGATCATGCGGGTGGGAATACCAAGGCGGGCGAGACGGGCGAGTCAGGCCGGATGGCCGGGGCGGGTGCGGTCCGCCCCACGGCCCCCCGGCCCCCCCAGTTGGCTTTTCCGAATGCCACCTACGTCGTCCAGCGCAACGAACTGGAGTTCGCCCGCCACACTAACGAGCGGACCCGCGCCAGCTATCTGGCCCACAACTTCGAACCGGTGGACCAGGCGGGTCGCTGGCGGCTGCTCGATGGTGACGAATCGATCGTTGCCGGCATCTCGGCCATGCTGACACCGGGTCATGTGCCCTGGCACCAAAGCATCGTGATCCAGAGCGGTGGTGAAACCCTGGTCTATCTCGGTGATATCGTCCCGACTCACCATCATCTCCCCATCGCCTGGAGCATGGGCTACGACCTCGAGCCGCTCCGGGTCCTCGAGAGTCGTCGCGCGCTGGTCAAACAGGCGCTGGCCGAGCAGTGGATCCTGTGCTTTGGGCACGACGCCGACGTGGTGATGGGCCGGACCGTGCAGGAGGAGAAGGGGGTGGGGTTGGTGGAGGTGGTGCGGGTCGGATAGTCGGATGGTCGGAAGGGTCGACGGACCGTTGGAAGGTCGGAAGGTCGGAGGGTCGGACGGTCGGACGGTCGGACGGTCGGACGGTCGGACGGTCGGACGGTCGGA
>JBEPVA010000043.1:0-21371 GCA_041691295.1 Gemmatimonadota bacterium | reverse complement strand
TCGTAGGTCACCGTACTCATTCCTACCGTTGTTGCACTTAAGTTATGAATCCGCGCACCGTAACTCACTCCAGCCATTTCCAAGGTGAGCAAAGCATCTTAATCCCGAGCCTGCTTGAGACGGCCTACTGGTGGGCGGCTAAGCGCATGTATGGCACTCATCGGGTTGGCGACATCGACCTACTCTTTATGAGCGCCGATGGCGAGCGCACAGCCGTGGAGATTGAGATTGTCCTTACGCGAGCACTTCACTTGATCTCGGGTGCCAAAGGCGGGTTTGGGGAACTCGTGACCTCCCATTTGACACTCGTCGTGTCAGTCGATGCAGGCCAGCCATATGTCTCTCGGCGTGCCCGGGCCTATGTCTCGCGCTTTCGCGGGCCCGAGGCGACAAACGGCCAATATCTGGCTTGCCAACTGGTCTGGGCCGCGGCATTCATCCGGTTGTCGCGCGATGCGGTTGCACTGCGCGTCAAGCCTGACCTCATGGCCATTCGAGAGTTCGCGCTCGCGTCGCAATTGCGATTTGTCCGTCAATTCCCGCAATCAGAGACATGGTCGAGCTTTCTCTTGGCCAATCGCCCCGACTCTCGGTGATGGGGCAGCACCCGACTGCTGAGCCTGTGGCTGACAATCACAGGAAGCCGCGGGGCCTGTTTCCTCGGGAATCGTTCAGTCGTGCTGGCCCGCAACTTCTGCGCGATCCGTTAGGCTACGTCGGCGCCCCATCCATGACCTGGCGCCGTCGTCGGTGGTTCTGCGTGCTGACGGTATGCGTGGCTGTGCAGGGCTGCACGCGGGGCCGGTCCTTCGGAGGCCCGCTTGCGGCATTGGCTGATTCTGTGCTCGGGTCCCGGCGGACAACGCAGTGCGAGGCGCTTTCGTCAGACAGCCTGAGCTATCCGCCAATGAGGGGCGCGAGGGGCCCGATCTCCGTATGCACGGAGCTTCCAATGGACACAACCGTGTGGATCACCGTCGATGCAACGAACAAGGTGCTTGAGGTGCAGCGGAGCATTTCCGCTCGCGACCTGCATTGGAATGCGGACTATTCCCGCGCCGAGCGGGAGCTCACAGAGGCCTACGGGGCGCCGTATCGCTGCGATCAGAGTGACGACCTTGGCACGACTGACGCTGAGTATTGGAATCACCGTGGTGTGCATGACGAACTCGTTCGGAGTGTAACCCTCGGCCGGGTTATCCGCGGCACGGCGCTAGGAGGCGGCTGGTGCCACTCAGGTCCAGAGTGACGTAAAAGCCGTAGCACGACCCGCGCATGAAGCTATTGGGACTCATTGATTAGGAGTTGCGGTCTGCGGTTGCGATACGAAAAGCCCCCGCAGCTCATGCGCGATGCGTTAGACGATAGCCAAAGCACCTCAGTTCGTGGGCTCCGATGAATATCAGCTTGGTTGACGTCTATTCCTCACTGCCGTTGCTGCTGCTCAGCATCGTCGCGTATTCCGCTGCCACGACTGGCGTGGTTCGGCGTTGGCCCCAGTTGCGGCTTCCGGTGTGGTGGCTCGTCTCGGCCGCTGCCTGGACGGGCCTGTACCTCTGGCGCATCCGCTCAATGGCTGCCGCTCAAGAGGTGGATCGCCACGCGCTTTTGTGGCATACGTTAATCGCCGGGATTCTAGTCATGGGGTGTGCCGGAGCATGTCTTCGAATTCACAGCTTCAGGCTTGCTTCGGCTGGCGGATCGATCATTCGACAAGTTCTAAGCGGAACCGTGGGCTTCCTCGTGACGGCCATTGCCCTTCTCGCGGGCATTCTGGTTGCCGTCATGGTCCATCCCTTCTTTTAGGCATTGGGCTGTAATGCCTAACGGCTGACGTCTAGCCGGCTCAGGAAGGTGGGGGACCCTGCTGTCTAGGGTGTCGCTGATTTCATGCTGCCGGACTATACCCGCAGCCTATGTGCGGTGCGTTCAGCAGACCTCACTACCACACCGACACCAACGTGCCCCTTCCCGGAGGATCGGACGTGGCCAGAACAGCGTTCGGCGGGTGCCTCGTTCTCTTCACGATGGCCCTTCAAGTCGGGCCGGTCCGCAGTCTGCGGGCCCAAGTGCCCGCCGCGGCCGCACAGGAGCACTTGGCCCACGTCGCCTGCGTGGACGTGGCTGCTGGGGAGACGCGACCGGAGTTTGGCTGCTTCAACATCGGCACGGTAACCGGCCTGCATTTCAGTCAGGCATCGGTGTACTGGCACCTGCGCCTGTTTCCGAGCCGGGAGGCTGCCGAGGCAGCCAGGAGTGGGACGGGAATCGTGGCAGAGGAAGATGGGCGAGTGTGGCTCTCCGAATTCGGGCCCCGAAGCCCTGCTCCCCGCGGTGGCAAAGCGGTTGCCGTGATCGGGCCCCTGCGACTGTCCGCCGCGAAGAGCTACACCGCGGTGCTCTCGTACGCCGTCATGCGGCCCGGTGACAAGTCGAGGGTGCACACACACCCGGGCCCCGAAGGCTGGTACGTACTCGCTGGTGAGCAATGCCTGGAGACCCCGGCCGGCGCTGACAAGGCTCGCGCCGGAGGAACGATGACAGTGCCGCCCAATGTCCCGATGGAGCTGAACGTCACTGGGACGGCGCTCCGGCGGGCATTCGCGCTGGTGATCCACGACTCAGCGCAGGTGAGGGGCACACCATCCGACTGGAAACCGTCTGGAACCTGCGGCCACTGAGGACCGCGACTGCATAGCCTCGACGCGGGTGAGCTCAAGTGTGAAATGAAACGCTCACCCGATGGGGGAACTGGGATCAGGCAATGAGCCTGGCCCGGCGGGCAATTGGAGACCGAGAGTCGTGGCGCTTGCGGGCTGAGACAGCTGCGGCCAATTCCACTTGACAGCCTCGCTCGAAGTTCGGCACGACAAACAATCAGTGTGCTGAATCAAGATCACGGCCGCGGGGGCCCCCCCTTTAAAGAAGTTCGCCCCTATTGCTCCCTGAGCGGTAACCCCTTCTACTCGGCGATAACCATTCCTACGCCGCACCCGCCGACAGGACCCCAATGAACAACCACCCCCTGTCGGTCCCGCCCCCGCAATCGACTCTCGACCGCCGCGCCTTCCTCGCAACCGCAGGCGCGGCACTGTCGCTGACCGAAGGTCTGCGCGCCGGATATCGACCGCGGCTGGTGCCGCGGCCGGTGCCGTCCGCATCTCAGCTACTGTGGCAGCGCGACGAGCTGGCCCTCTTTCTCCACTTCGGCGTCAATACCTTTTCCGACCGCGAATGGGGTGACGGCACCGAAGCCCCCGCCTCCTTTGCCCCAACTGCCCTCGACGCTCGGCAATGGGCCCGCACCGCTCGCGCCGCCGGATTCCGCACCCTGATCCTGACCGCCAAGCACCACGACGGCTTCTGCCTCTGGCCCACCCGCACCACCAGCCATTCCGTGAAGCAGAGCGCTTGGCGCAGCGGCTCCGGGGACGTAGTCCGCGAATTCACCGACGCCTGTGCCCAGGAAGGCCTGCGCGCCGGACTCTATTGCTCGCCCTGGGACCGCAACGCCGAGTCGTATGGGGACTCGGAGCGATACAACGCCTTGTACGTCGATCAGCTGACTGAGCTGCTGACCGGCTACGGACCGATTCACGAATTCTGGTTCGATGGCGCCAACGGTGAAGGCCCCAATCGCCGGCGGCAGGCCTATGACTGGCCACGCTTCTTCAGCCTGGTGCACCGGCTGCAGCCGGAGGCGGTCATCTTTTCGGATGCCGGCCCCGATCTCCGCTGGATCGGCAACGAGAAGGGAGAGGCCGGCGATCCCAACTGGTCGAGAGTCGATCCGACCCGGGTGCCATTTCCCGGCGCCGAGGGCCCCGGTATCATCGACGCCCTCCTCCATGGCGACCCCACCGGCTCGGTCTGGCGCCCCGGGGAAACCGATACCTCGATCCGGCCCGGCTGGTTCTATCACCCGGCCGAGGATGACAAGGTGCGGACGGTGGAGGAGCTGACATCGCTCTATTTCACGTCGGTCGGCCGCAATTCCAAGCTGCTGCTCAACGTGCCCCCGACCCGCGAAGGACTGCTCCACCCGGTTGATGTTTCGAGACTGCAGGGATTCCGGTCGTCACGCGAAGGGATGTTCCAGCACGACCTGCTCGCCGGCCAGTCCTTGCAGTGGCGCCGGCTTGGTCCCCGGTCCGCACTGGGCCAGATTGGCTGGAGCTCGCCGGTCACCATCAGCCTGATCGATCTCAGGGAGGAGATCGAGCGGGGACAGCGGGTGGCTCGATATACGGTGGAGGGCTTGGACAACAGAACCTGGCGGGTGCTGAGCCGAGGAACCACGATCGGGTGCCGCAAACTGGACCGCTGTGAGGCAATAGCGGTGCGCCACCTTCGGATCAGAATCGACGAGGCCGTCGATGCCCCAGTGCCGCTCACGGTCGCGCTGTACGGACCGGCCTGATTGCCGGCATGCGCCGGCCGGTCCCGCTGTGTCGTCAGCGCCCGGCCGGCCGTCTCCGACGATGTGATCATGAACTTTTGTTTTCTGAACCGGAGGCGGCAATGCGGCAACTGATGCAACGAATGCTGGCCGGCACCACGGCAATGGCCCTGCTGCTTGCCTGCGGCGGCAGGCAAGTAACGGTGGACCCGCTGCCGATCGGCCTGACCGGAATCCAGTGGCGCCTGGTCAACCTCGGCAACAGTTCACCAGTGGTCAACAGCGCTGGTCCTGACCTGACCCTGCTGCTCTCCGATGGCCGGACCACCAGCGGCTTCTCGGGCTGCAATCGCTTCAGCGGCAGCTATCAGCTCAACGGGGATACCCTGCGGTTCAGCCCGCTGAGCACCACCAAAGTGGGGTGCAACGGCAGCCTCCGCGTCGAACAGCGGTACCTCGAAGCACTCGGCGCCACCAACCGCTACGAGGTCAACTCGGATTCCCTGGTGCTGTATCAGGGGTCGACGCCGATTCTGATCTATAAGCGGTAACCGCTATCGCAGCAATTCCTCGAGCCGGACCGCGGTGTCGGTCTTCTGGTCCCGATATTTGACGATGACCGGCGCGTACAGCTGAATCCCTTCCCGCTGGCCGGGGCCCGACCGAATCGGCCGGGTTCCCGGCACCACCACGGCACCGATCGGAATCTCCAGCGGCTGGTCGCCATCCCGCCGGTACATGGTGTCCCGAACCAGGTCGAATACCACGGTGCTGCTCGACAGATTGGTCCCGGGTGCCAGCACCGCCCGCTCCCGCACGATGACCCCCTCGAATACCCCGCAGTTGCCGCCGACCAGCACGTCGTCCTCGATGATCACCGGCAGGGCGCCCGCCGGCTCGAGTACTCCGCCGATCTGCGCCCCGGCCGACAGGTGGACCCGCTTGCCGATCTGGGCGCAGCTGCCGACCAGCGCATGACTGTCGATCATGGTTCCCTGGTCGACATACGCTCCCACATTCACGTACATCGGCGGCATGCAGATCACGCCCGGGGCGATGTAGCATCCTTCGCGGATGGCGGAACCCCCAGGCACGATCCTGACATGGTCTTGCAGTTCGAACGATCGCAATCCGAAGGTGTGCTTGTCGTAGAACGAGAACGGACCGCCGACCGCGGCCGGCTCCAGCCGGCCAAGCCTGAATCCCAGCAGGATTCCCTGCTTGACCCATCGGTTGACGTGCCAGCGGCCCGAGTCGTACCGCTCCGCGGCCCGCACAGTTCCGTGGTCAAGCGCGTCTTTCAGCTCGTTGAATACCGCCAGCGCCGCCGCCTCGGCGCTGGCCGGCACCCCATTGTCGTACCGCTCGATGGCAACGCGCAGTTGCTCGGGAGTCATCGGGTCTCCGCCAGCGTCAGAGATACTCCGGCCGCGCGCAATGCCTCGTGAAGCGCAGCCCGCTTCGACATCGAAAGGGGGACCAGCGGCAGCCGCACGCCATCACCGATCCGGCCCATGGCGACAAGCGCCGCCTTGACCGGTGCCGGATTGGTTTCGAGAAAGTTGGCTTCCAGGAGCGGCAGGACGGCAAACAGGATTTCCCGCGCTTCCTCGAGCCGCCCCGCTCCCGCCGCCGCCACCAGCGCGGTCATCTCGGCGGGAATCTCGTTGGCCGCCACACTGATCAGTCCATCACCGCCGGCGGCCATGATGGCCAGCGTCATCCAGTCTTCACCGGACAGCACGACAAACTCCGGCGGCCGGCCCAGCAGCAGGTGCTGGACCTGCGCCAGGTCGCCGCTCGATTCCTTGATCCCGATGATCTTCGGATGCGCCGCCAGCCGCAGCACCGTGTCTGGTCGCAGGTTGACCGCGGTACGACCTGGCACATTGTAGAGACAGATTGGCACCACTGACGCATCCGCCACCGCTTCGAAGTGGCGGACTAGTCCATCTGGCGTGGGCTTGATGTACGGTGGGCTGGCCACCAGCAACCAGTCGGCCCCGAGTGCTGAGATCCGCTGGGCTTCGAGGACCGTCTCTGCGGTCGAACTGTGGGTGGCCCCCGCCATCACTGGAATGCGGCCCGCGGCCGTCCGCACCACCAGCCCCACGACTTGCTGCCGCTCCTCGGCTGAAAGGGTGGCCGCTTCTCCGGTGCTGCCGCAGGCAACGAGGAAATCGATCCGTGACTCGATCTGCCACTCGACCAGTTGCTGCAGCCCGGCCTCGTCCACTGCACCAGTGGCCGTGAACGGGGTGACCAATGCGGTGCCGCAACCACGGAGGGGCTTCACCCTTCTTCCCCAAACAGCATCGTTTCGAACCGGTGGACCCCCCGCCGGCCTCGCAGCCAGTCGGCGGCCGCCAGCGCGCCCGCCGCGAAGGGTTCGCGCCCCCGGGCGGTATGGTTCAGTGAGATGCTCTCACCGGCCGAGTCATAGCTGAGGCGGTGCATTCCAGCGATGGCGCCGGCGCGGATCGAACTGACCGGGAAGTCGCGATCGCTGTCTGCATGCCGTACCGCGGCCTGCAATCGCAGGGCAGTGCCGGACGGGGCGTCGAGCTTGTGCTTGTGATGGGCTTCGAGAATGAATTCCTCGTACTCGGGCCGGCCCTTGAATCCCGCGGCCACCACCGCGGCGGCCCGAAGGAACAGTTGAACGCCGACTGAAAAATTGGCGCTGTGCAGCAGCGCTCCAGTGCCGGCGGTGAATGCCGCTTCCACTTCGGGCAGCCGCTCTGACCAGCCGGTGGTACCGGACACAACCGGCATTCCAAGCTGGGCCAGCCGCAGCAGGTTCATCGGTGCCACCGTCGGGTGGGTGAACTCCAGCACCACCTCCGCCGCATCCAGCCGGTCGGCGGTCAGCATCTCGCCGGACCGATTCTCCTCACCACTGATGACGGTGACCAGTTCGTCGCCCCGGCTGGCGGCCAGCGTCTGGACGGCCTGGCTCATCCGGCCATTCCCTACCAGGGCTATCCGCATCAGCTCACCAGCCCGCGCGCCACCAGCAACTCCGCGTTCTGCACCGCTGCCCCCGCCGCCCCGCGCAGCGTGTTGTGGCTGAGCAGGGTGAGCCGCAGGTCCAGCAGCGGGCAGGGCCGGATCCGGCCGACCGTCACGGTCATTCCATTGCCCCGATCGATGTCGAGCCGGGGCTGGGGCCGGTCGGGGCGGAGGTCGATTTCCACGAGCCGAGCCGGCGTAGAGGGCAGCGTGCGCACCTCGTCGGGGACGGCAAAGGCGTTGATGGCGGCCGTCGCCTGCTCGGGTGTGACCCGTTGGCCGAAACCGAGCGATACCACCTCGGTGTGGCCATCGAAGACCGGCACCCGGTTGGTGTGAGCACTGATCCGGATCGGCGCGGCAACCACCGCTTCGCCCTGGAGTGTGCCCAGGATCTTGAGCGGCTCCGTCTCCATTTTTTCTTCCTCGCCGCCGATATATGGAATCACGTTGCCCAGGATGTCGAGCGACGCAACCCCGGGATACCCCGCGCCCGAGATGGCCTGCATCGTCGCCACGAAGACCTTCTCGAGGCCAAAGGCCCGGTGCAGCGCGGCGATTGCCACCACCAGCCCGGCGGTCGAGCAGTTCGGGTTGGCCACAATCCCACCCTTCCAGCCCCGCGCCGTCTGCTGGCGAGTAAGCAGCGCCAGGTGGTCGGGGTTGATCTCCGGAATCAGCAGCGGCACATCGGCTTCCATCCGGTGATTCCGGGTGTTGGTCACGACGTAGGCGCCCGCAGCCGCAAAGGCCTGCTCGACCGGGCCGGCCATCGACGCATCGAGCGCCGAAAAGACGATCCGCCCCGCGAGCGGCGGGGCGCTTTTCATCACGGTCATCCCGGCCACACTGGCGGGAATCTCGACCGGCTCGCGCCAGCGCACTACATCGCCATAGCGCTGGCCAGCACTCTGCTCCGAGGCGGCCACCGCCACGATCTCGAACCAGGGATGATCGGCCAGCAGCCGGACGAATTTCTGGCCCACGGTGCCGGTGGCACCCAATATTGTGACTGGAACCTTCACTCGCATCACTGCATTCCTGTGGTTTGGTCGTTTCACGGTCGACGATTCACGGTTCCGCACTCCACTGATCGAATTGCGCTGAGTTGTTGCTGTCGCCAACGACCATCGACAGCTTAAGGCTTATGGCTTAGGGCTTATGGCCAGTAGTTCTCGCGCCAGCTTGACGTACAATCGTATCCCCTCGGCCAGATCCGATTTCAGCAGCTGTTCTCGGTCGGTGTGCGCCACCCGGATGCTGCCGGGCCCCATCTGATATCGCTCGCCCCATCCGGTCAGCATCGGCAGGTCACTGGCAAAGCTGACCACCGTTGTGTCCCACCCAGGCGGGGCGCTTCCCCGGTAGGCCGGCAGCTCAACTGGAAAAGTGATCGTGACCCCTTCCGCTGCGGTCGCGGCCAGCCGCCGCTTGACCTCATCCGTCGGACCGACGGTCCGGATCAGCACCTGCGCCTCCGCGTGGGGTGGAATCACGTTGGGGGCCACGCCACCGCTGATCGTCCCGATGTTGAGTGTCATGTCGCCGAGAATGGGATCGGGCGCCCATTGGAGGTTGCGGACCCGGTCCAGCGTTTCCAGCAGCGGCACGATGGCCGAGTGACCTTCATCGGGGTAGGCGGAGTGAGCCGCCTTGCCAGCCGAGACCAGCTCCATCCGGAGGCTCCCCTTTTGTCCGATGACGAGACGGTTCCCGGTCGGTTCGCCGTTGATCAGCCAGCGGCCCTTGGGGGTGAACGCTGACGCGGCCATTGCCCCGTCGCTGCCGTTCTCCTCGCCGACCAGGAACAGCAGGCCGATACGAAGCTCACCGCCGGCCGCCAGCTCTTCGGCCGCTGCGACCATGGCCGCCGCAATGCCCTTGGCGTCACAACTGCCTCTGCCGTGGATGGTCAGGGCATCCTCCCGCAGCGGGAGGTACGGGGGCACGCAATCGAGATGAGTGGTGAAGACAACCACCGGCGGTTTCCGCCAGGCGTACAGGTTGTGCCGGCCGGGCGTCACCAGCTGCAGCTCGGCCCGGTAACCGAGGTCGGTCAGCCGGGTGGCCAGCAGTTCGGTGGCCGGTCCCTCGGAAAAGGTCGGGGTCTCGAGGGCCACCAGCGCCCGGGTCAGCTCAACAGCATCCATGAAGTGAAAAACCCCGCCGGTATTTTCTCGGCGGGGCTCCCGGATCAGGTGAGGGACAAACCGCTACGCTGACCGTGGCGCGCCGCGCCCGTGATGGCAGGTATTTCGCGCGGCGCAGATCGGCATGCGGCTCATCAGGATTCGCATCGTGGGAGACCGGGAGAAGCTAGAGCCACGGGCAGAGCCGATCAAGAGCCTCAGCTTTTGCCGAACGCCTGCTTGACCCCCGGCGACATGAGGTAGAGCAGGATGCCCACCGCTACAAGGATGTGGACTCCTTGGGTCCGGAACGTGCCCCAGCCGACGACGGCCAGCAGCGAGAGGATCAGACTGCTCACCTGGGTGAAGACGCCCCAGCCCCAGGCCCATGGCTTGAGGTGCCAGGCGCCCCAGGCAAACCAGAAATCCAGCACCGCGACCATCAGTACCAGGATCCCGAGGCTCACCGCCAGGATTCCCGCAATCGATCCGGCGGCAGGGTTGGCCAGGCCCAGTGCCAGGGCGGCACCGCCGGCGATTCCGAAGACCACCAGCCCTCGCAGGAGGTGGCCGAAACCGGAGACGACGGCCAGGATAGCCATGATGGTGACCCCGAACGGACGATTCATATCGGCTCCAGTACAGAAGAAAAAAAGGCCGGTCGCACCCGCGAGCTACGCGACCTGCGTTGCCACCTTGTGGCCGTCCCGCAGGTCCGGCACTCCGCGGAGCAGCCACGCCGCCACCGCCATGAACAGCGTCAGCGAGCCCATCGCCACCCGGTAGGACACGGCGGGATCGCTGTCCTTCATGATCAGGTCGACCACCAGCGCCCAGACCAGCGGACCCGCGATGGCTGCGGCGCGGGCCGACAGGACCAGCAGGCCGAAATAGCGACCCGCCTCGACATCCGGCACCAGGGTGAGCAGCAGCGGCCGCTCGGTGGTACGAACCCCGCCAAAGATGAAGCCGAGAATGGCGCCCAATCCCCAGAACCACGCTTGCGAACGGACCAGGGTAATGGCCAGTGCAGTGGCGGTCCAGAGCAGCAACACCGCCATCATGGTGCGTTTGGGGCCGAATCGATCGCTGAGCCAGCCGATCAGCGCGGCTCCAAAGATCGACGGAATGGTCAGGATCAGGAACAGCGTGACTTCGGCCCCTTTCGCGAAGCCCATCACCGACACCGTGTAGATGGCCATGAAGCTGATCGTGGTGCCGATCGCGTCCTGGTAGAAATAGGTGGTGATCAGGAACCGGAGCAGCCCGGGGTGCTTTCGGCTGTCACGCAGCGCGGCGCCGATTTCCCGGAACGGCCGGGTGATCGACAGCTTGGGCCATTGACTGCGCGGCAGCGCCAGGTGGTCCCGGCAGAAGAGGAAGAGCGGCACGGACGCGGCGAGCGAGAGGAGCGCCGTGGGCACGAAGGTCGATATCCGGTCTGGCACACCGGAAAATGGAATTTGCCGGAGCAGGGACATTACGCCCGCGGACAGGTGCCCCAATCCGGGAATCGTGTCGTTGAAGAACGGGGTGATCAGCAGTACGCCCACGATCGAGCCGACATATCCCATTGCGGTGCCGAGCCCGGACAGCCGGCCCCGCTCACCCGCCGGGACCAGCTCGGCCATCATCGCATTGTAGAAGGGCAGGGCCACCTGGTGAGCATAGTTGGCCACCACGAAGGCCAGCAGGGCCAGCATGATCATGGTGTTCCGGTCGCTGCCGCTCCTGCCGATCGGACCGAGCGCCAGTGTGGCCACGGCCGACAACAGGGTCAGCCAGATGACCCACGATTTTCGCCGCCGCCGCTCGTCCGAGATGGCCCCGAACACCGGCATCGTGAGGATCACCAGCACCGAGCAGAGGCTGGAGGCCAGCGCGTAGCCGTGGGTTCCCGCCCCCAGCTCCGTCGCGATCCAGACCGGAAAAAACAGGGTGATGATGTTCATGGAGAAGATCGTGCCGGCAAAGTCGAACAGTGCCCAGCTGCCGCGCTCGACCAGGCTGGCCGGCCGGATGACCTCGATCTCTCCGCTCGGTTTGACGACGATTTCAGGGCGTGGAAGCATGGGGGAGCAATATAGAGGCGGGTAGGATGGGCGGGACCGGCAGGACGGATGGTCGGACCCGCCGGGGTTGACACCCGTCGCAGTTAACTCTACCATGCAAAGTACTTCATATGGACGACCTAACCATGACGATCTTCGACCTGCTCTTCATTCTCCTGTTTCTCGCGGCAATCGTGGCCCTGGTACGCAGCCTGTGGGCGCTGCTGCGCGGGCAGCCCGCCGTCGCGCGAGGCCGCTTCCGGCGCCTGGCCCTCGGGGCCGCCGGCTACTTCGCGGTTCTCATTCTCGTGTCGCTCTTCACCCCTCGGCGATACCTGGCACTCCGGGAAAACCACTGCTCCGACGACTGGTGCATCGCGGTCACGGCCGCTGTGCGCATCGCGCCGGTGGACTCGACGCGCTGGCGTATCACCCTTCGCTTGTCGAGTCGGATGGGTGCCGGCTCGCAGCGCGAGTTGGGGGTGGTTGCCTACCTGGTGGACGACCAGGGCCGCCGATTCAATGCCATGGCCCAGCCGGACGCGTTGCCCTTCGACACCCAGCTGGGACCGATGCAGCAGGTGGCCACCACACGGACGTTTGTCGTCCCCACGGACGCGACCGGCCTCGGCCTGATCACCGATCGCGAAGGCTGGCCCCCGAATCCCCGCTGCTGCATCATCGGTGATGAAGGCAGTTTGCTGCACAAGCGAACCGTGGTGCGGCTGGAGTGACGGACGAGGCGGTCGAGGCGGTCGAGGCGGTCGAGGTTACCCTATTGCGAGACTTGATGTTTGATCCAACTTCGGGTTCGCTGTTCGCTGTTCGCTGTTCGCTGTTCGCTGTTCGCTGTTCGCTGTTCGCTGCTACCCCGCCGCCCGCGGGCGCAGCAGAACCGACGCCGCGATCGCCGCCGTCAGCGTCCCCACGATCACCCCCAGCGACACCAGCACCGGCACCTGGATCCAGTACTCGGCCACCATCTTGGCGCCCACGAAGATCAGGATCACGGCCACCCCGACCTTGAGGAACCGGAATTTGGTCATCATGGTGGCCAGCACGAAGAACAGCGCCCGGAGCCCCAGGATCGCGAACACGTTCGAGCTGTATACGATGAACGGATCCCGGGTCACCGAGAAGATGGCCGGGATGCTGTCGATGGCGAACACCACATCGCTCCACTCCACCACCAGGACCACCAGCAGCAGCGGGGTGAGGACGAGCTTGCCGCCCTCATGGATCCAGAAGTGATCCTGCCGGTACCCCTGGGTCACCGGCAGCAGGCGGCGGACTAGCCGCACCAACGGGTTGCGGTCGGGCTCGACCTCGATGGCTTCGGAGCGCAGCATTCGCAGCCCCGTGATCGCCAGCACGCCGCCGAATAGGTAGATGATCCACTCGAACCGGTGCAGCAGCACGGTGCCAGCGCCGATCATGATCGCCCGCATCACGATGGCGCCGAGGATGCCCCACTTGAGGACCCGGGGCTGCAAGTCGGCTGGCACCGCGAAATACTGGAAGATCAGCAGGAAGACAAACAGGTTGTCGACGCTGAGCGACAACTCGATCAGGTAACCGGTGTAGAACTCCAGCGCCTGGTGGTGGCCTTCCCGGTACAGCAGGAATACCCCGAACCCGAGCGCCATCGCCACCAGACCGCCGCTCCACGTCAGGGCAGCCTTGGCGTTCATCGCATGACTGTGGCGGTTGAGCACCCCCAGGTCCAGCACCAGGAGCGCGATCACGAGGCCGGAGAAGCCAAGCCAGACCACCGGCGGATGGACGGTGGTCAGAAGGCCGGTTCCGCCTGGTGCTGCGATTCGTCGAACAGCAGGGCTTCCGCCACGCTCCCGGGCACCAGCTCCTGGACCCCTTCGGGGACGATCAGCAGAGCATTCGCCAGCGCCATCGAACTCAGGACGCCCGATCCCTGCGGGCCGGTCAGCCGCGCTTCAAGCACGTCAACCTTGCGCGTGACGACTACCCGCAGGAAATGCTGCAGCCTTGGTCCCAGCTTCACCGGTTCCATGACCCTGACCTTCACCGATCGACGCCACGGGAGGCGGCGCCCGGCCATCCACCGGATGGCCGGCCGGACAAACAGCTCGAAGGTGACCATGGTGCTGACCGGATTGCCGGGCAGCCCGATCCACGGCACTCCACGGATCAGGCCGAATCCCACGGGCGCGCCCGGGCGCATCCGGATCCGCCAGAAGTGCATGTCGCCACCCAGGGACTGGACGACCTCACGCACGTAGTCGTGGTCGCCGACGCTGATCCCGGCACTGGTGATCACCAGGTCGGCGGCCAGCGCGGCTTCCATCTTTTCGCGCAGATCGGCCGGGTCGTCCCGCGCGATCCCGAGATTGACCGGCTCGCCCCCGGCGCGCCGCACCAGCGCCACTAAAGTGTGGGTATTCGAGCTGGCCACCTTGCTTCCGCTGAGAATCGCGTCCGGCTGGTCGAGGTCGGCCAGTTCATCCCCGCTCGCCAGTATGGCCACCCGGGGCCGCCGCACGATCATCGGATGAGACACCGCCATCGAAGCCAGCACACCGAGCTGCGCCGGACCGAGTTCACTGCCGGCCGTCAGCACCCGGGTGCCCCGGCGAATGTCTTCACCGACCCCGCGCAGATTCTGTCCGGCATCCCGGTTGGCCAGGATCCGCACCTGGGCACTGCCGAGGTCGGTGTCTTCCTGTCGGATCACGCTGTCGGCGCCGTCCGGCACCGGGGCGCCGGTAAATATCCTGGCGGCCTCGCCCGGACCAATGGACCTGGTGGGCACCGCTCCCGCCGCAATTGCCTCAACGACCCGGAGCGTAACTGGCGTTTCCGCCGATGCGCTCCGCACGTCGGAGGCCCTGGCGGCGTAGCCATCCATGGCCGAGTTGGTCCAGGCGGGTATGTCGAGGGGGCTGACGATCTCTTCGGCAAGCACTGCATCCAGCGCATCGTCGAGCGGGACCCGGAGCGAGGGCTGGCGCGGGAGCGCCGCCACGATCTGGCGCGCGGCCTCGCGGGCCGAGAGGCCGGTCATCCGGTCAGGGGCTTGGCGCGGTCCCAGGCAAGGCTGGCAAGGAGGTGGAGCCACATCGTGTCGCGGAACCGGAGGACGGGGACGGCAGCCTGGAGCTTCTCGTCATCGGTGACGATGGCGAGCCACTCACCCGCGTTGGGCTGGTCGGCCCGATACAGCGGCGCCGAGCCGGCGGTCCGCCGGAAGATCTCGATCTTGGGGATCGGTGCGGTCGAGAAGCCTTCGACTAGTACCAGGTCGGCCTCGTTCAGAAAGCGGGTGGCCAGCACCTCGGGGTCATGCGCGGCGAACGCCCGGTCGAACACCGCCCGCTGTCCCGGTCCGGCCACCAGCACCCGCTCCGCCTTGCCCTCGAGGAAATATCGCGAGGTCTCGGCACCTGGCTGGTCGACGGCGTTGACCGTTTCGGCTTCCCGGATGTTCATGACCCGGCGGCCTTTGCGAACAAACTCGCTGCTCAATGCGACGGCCAGCGTGGTCTTGCCCGCGCCTTTCAGGCCGACGATGGAAATGATTCGCGCCACAGGGCGTCCGCCTTCTGCTGGTCGTCGGGCGAATTGACATTCAGGAAGAGCTGCCGGGGATCTCCCCACCGCCGCACATCCGCCAGAGGGAGAATACCGAGTTTGATCGCCGGGTGGAAGGCGACCGCCTCACGCTCGCCACGGGCCAGCGCCAGCGCAATCGGGCCGGCACAGCCCGGTCCGTAGGCGGCACAGAGCGGCTCGAACCCCCTGGGACCTTCACTGGAGGGAAGAAAGGCGTCGTAGCCCTCGGCCAGCCCCGCCGCCAGTGCGGTCAGCAACCCGCCCGGCACGAAAGGCATGTCCCACGCGACGCACAGCACCGGAGCCGGGCTCCGGACCACTGCGGTCAGCAGACCACCCAGCACTCCCATCCCTGGTTGGACATCGGGTTCGATCCGAACTCCCGGCAGCCATGCATCGGCGGCCGGATCGTTGGCGATGAATACCGGAGCCACCCCCGTGGCTGCGACCAGTGCATCACGTACCCGCATCACGATTGGTACGCCGCCGACCAGTTCGAGCCCCTTGGGGCGGCCGGAGTAACGCGTCGCCTTGCCGCCGGCCAGGATAGCGCCGATCAAGCTCGTCGCTCCGGCGTGGCGCGGAGCCGGCAGTCGAACCGATGGATCAGGCTGATGTGAGGTAAGTCCACCCCGCGCCGAGGGCGGAGGCTGGCGGCAGGTGCCGGGGCGGCAGCTCCGGAGGGTGGCCGGCGGCCCGCTAGTATCGCCGGCCCCGTTTCTTCTCGAGGATGATGTCGAACCCGAGCACCACGCTGAATAGATGCTTGCTGACCCGGCCACGCGGAAAGATGCCGCTCCCCTCGGCGCTTGGGCCGAGCGGTACCGGGAGCCGGATATAGTTGTCGCGCGCCTCGAGCCTGATCTGGTAGCCATGCCCGGCCGCGATGGCAAAGCCGGCCGCCAGCTGGCCGTAGATATCGATCCGGTTCTTGTTGGGGTCATTGAACACGGACACGGTCACCTGCTGCGACCCGATCAGCGTGTCGCTGAAGTAGTAGCCCCGGAGGTCCACGGTGCTTTCCTCGCTGATCAGCGCTCCGACCCGCACCGAAATGAACGGGGATACATCCTGCCGGCTGGCGATCCGGTACACCCCGCCGACCGAGATGCCCACGGAGGTACCGGCCGTATTCGAGAGACCGAGCGAGTGGCAGAGGTCGCTGGTCTCACTGGAGCCGCTGGTCGCGGTGATGGTACAGGTCGTCTTGCTCCCCAGCCCGAGCAGCGCGATCTCGCCCGTCAGGCCGAGGTGGCTGCTGGGGAAGTAGCTCGTCGTCAGGCCGAAGGTGAATCCGGGGCTGAGGCTGCGCGCCAGGCTCAGGGTGTCGGCGCTGAACGCCCCACTGGGCGTGTACGGCTGGCCATCGACGCTCCAGAGCGAGGCGCCGGTGACCAGTCCGCCGGTAATGCCGAGGGTGATCTTGGGCTGGTCACCGGTCTGCTGGGCCAGCGCCGGACGGGCAAGCAGTAACAGCAGGAGCGCAGCGGACAGACGGCGCATGGATCAGTTTCCGAGGAGGCGGTGGTAGTCGACCAGCAGGCAGCGATTGGCGATTACGGGGATTCCGGCGGCCGCCAGCACTGCCTCGGCCTCCCGGTGCATGACCCCTACCTGCAAGAAGACGAGTTGCGGTCGGATTGTGATACATCCAGCCACCAGCCCCGGCACGAATTCCGACCGCCGGAACACGTTGATGATATCGATAGGCCCCGCCTGCGCGGCCTGCTCCAGCGACCCCCAGGCCGGCTCCCCGAGCACCGAAGTTATCCCGGGGCGTACCGGCACGATCCGGTGTCCGGCGGCCTGGAGACCGGCTGCCACCTCATGGCTTGGCCGGTTCGGATTGGGACTCAACCCCACCACCGCGATGGTGCACGGTCTGCCGAGCAGTTCGGCCAGCGCCTTGTCATCCATCTACGCACCCCCTGGTACCCGGCACCGGGGGACGGCGGGTCCCGGTCACGCATCCGGGCTGCTGCTCAGAAGCCGATCGAGAGTCCCGCTGTCAGGCTGGGCGACGCGACCCATTCGCTGAGGTTGGCGCCCAGCAGCGTTTCGGCGGCCGGGGTAGGCAGCGAATAGGTATTGGGGTACTTGATCTGCCAGAAGTTCCACCGCCACTCGGCCCGCAGCATCACTCCCTTGGCGATCACGATCCGGGTTCCGGCCAGCGGCGCAAAGATGAACTTGGTGCCGAACTTGTAGCCCGAACTGTCCACGCTGGCCTTGCTGCCGAAGGCCAGTCCGCCGGCCACACCGATGAACGGCGCGAGGTGGTGCCAGCTCTTCTTGCCGGTCAGGTTGAGCAGGGCGCTGATCTCGGCCTGGATGACATGGGTCTTGATCAGTCCGCGCAGCGCCGTGCCGGTGCTGTCCTCGAGATCGAAATAGTTGCGCTTGAAATTGCCGTAGGACATCTGGAACCCCAGCGTCAGCGGCGCGCTGATCCTGGCATCGACCCGGAAGCCGTACACCATGCCGTCGTGCGGACCGACCCCGAGGGTGCCGCCCGAGCCCCACATGTAGCCGACGAACGGGGTGAAGCTGTGGCCCGATTCGATATCCCGGAACGGGGAGCGGTCCGGCGGACGACCGACCTGGGCAGCCATCGGAGCGGCCGCGGCCAGCGAGGCCAGCAGGCAGAGCGAGCGAGCGGCGATGCGGAGCAGAGTCATGGATTCAGGGCCGGCGCAGGTCGCGCCCGGTCATTTCGGGAGGTGGCTCGAGACCGAGGAGGCCGAGCACGGTGGGGCCGACGTCGCACAGTGCGCCGCCGCTGCGTAATGTCGTCACTCCGGGCGCCAGAGCAACGAGTGGCACCGGATTGGTGGTGTGAGCGGTATGGGGCCCGCCGGTGACCGGATCGATCATCATTTCGCAGTTGCCGTGGTCCGCTGTGACAAGGATGCTCGCCCCCGCTTTTTCGACGCTGGCCAGGACCCGGGCCAGGCACTGGTCCACCGTTTCGACCGCCTGGAGCACCGCCGGCAGAATGCCGGTGTGACCCACCATGTCAGCATTGGCAAAGTTGCAGAGATAGAAATCGTGACCCCGCTTGTCGAGCGCCCCGCACAGCACCTCGGTGATTCCGGCCGCGCTCATCTCGGGGGCCAGGTCGTAGGTGGCCACCTTCTGCGAGGCCACCAGCATCCGCTCTTCACCCCGGTACGGTGGTTCGTATCCGCCATTGAAGAAGTACGTCACGTGCGGATATTTCTCGGTCTCGGCGGTCCGGAGCTGGGTCCGGCCGTTGTCCGCCAGCACCTGGGCCACGATGTTGACCATCGAAAATGGCGTGAACGCCTGCGGAATCGGAAAGGTCCGGTCGTACTGCGTCATGGTCACCATCGACAGCTTTGGCCGATGGCCGACCTCGAACCCCGTGAACCCGTCGATCATCAGGGCCCGGACGATCTGCCGCATCCGATCGCTGCGATAGTTGAAGCAGAAGACCCCATCCCCGTCCTGCAACAGGGCTACCGGCTTGCCGCCCTCCTGCAAAATCAACGGCTTGATGAACTCGTCACTCTCGTTGCGGTCATAGGCCGCCTTGATCGCGGCGACCGGATCGGTGGCTGGACGGCCCTGCCCCAGCACCATCGCATCATACGCGATCCGGGTGCGCTCCCACCGCTGGTCCCGGTCCATCGCGAAGTACCGGCCGGTCAGCGTGGCCAGCACCGCCCGGCCTTTCGACGCCTGCGCCAGCTTGGCCACCACATCCGCCGCGATCCGGGGCAGGGTATCACGGCCATCGAGAAAGCCGTGAATCGCGATCCGGGGTACCTCCATGCGGACCGCCAGCTCGATGGCCCCGAGCAGGTGTTCGTCGATGGCATGGACCCCGCCGGGGCCGAGTAAGCCGACGAGGTGCAGCCTGCCACCGCGCTGCTTGACGCCACGGCAGAGGTCGAGGAGGGCAGGGATCTGGAAGAAAGCGCCGGACCGGACACTCTGGCTGATCCGAACCAGGTCCTGCGGCACCACTCGGCCGGCGCCCAGGTTGAGATGACCGACTTCGCTGTTGCCCATCTGCCCTTCGGGGAGTCCTACGGCCAGGCCGCTGGCCTCGAGCAGGGTCCGCGGAGCCCGGTCCCACAACTGATGCCAGACAGGGGTTTGCGCCAGTTCGATTGCGTTGCCCGCCCGCTCTGCCCGGTAGCCCCAGCCGTCCAGGACCACAAGAACCACCGGTCCGGCTGGGCGAGCGGCGTTTGACATGGCTCTCCGTGGTTTCTACAATGCGGCATCGTGACTTACGCGCCCCAATCTAGCCCAGCCCGCCGGTGGCTACCAGTCGGTGTTGCGGTGGCCCTGGCCCTCTTTTCGGGCCTCGCTTCCGCTCAGGATCGCGTCCGTTCCACAGCCGAATCCCCCCTCACCAAAGATCCCGGAGACCAGCCCCTCGGCACCCTGGCCAGGGGGGTCGATCTGGTCCTGGGTCAGCGCCAGGGAGAGTGGGTTGCCATTACCCTCGACGGCTGGATCTTCTCCAGCAGCGTGGCCCAGACCAATCGGGACGGCTACGACCTGATCACCACCAGGCGCCCTGCCGAGAATCTCCGGACCGTGGCCAAGGGCCCCCTCCTGGCCCGACTGCAGAACGGTGTCCTGCTCAAGAAGATGGAGACCAAGGGCGGCTGGACCCACGTCCAGCGTTCGGCCTGGGTTCAGGCCAGGGTGGTTGGTGGTGGCGGGGACAGCACCGCAGTGGCGGCGGCGGTTGATACTTCCGTGCTGTCCGGTCATCGGGTCGAGGTGCCCCGCGGAACCAGGTTGCTCCAGGCCGCGGAGGGTCCGCTGGTCGCGACCCTGGCTCCCGGTGCCAGAGCCAAAGTTCTCTCCCGCTCGGGTGACTGGCTGCACGTGCAGATCGATGGCTGGGTCCGCGACACCACCATCAAGCTCAACGACAGTAACGTCCTGACCGGCGTGAGTCTGGCCGAGCTTCGGGCCGAGCCGGCCAAGTACGTGGGGCAGACGGTGGAGTGGCGGGTCCAGTTCCTCGCGGTGCAGAAGTCCGATGAACTCCGGCCTGAAATGCCAGGCGGCTCCACCTATCTGTTGACCCGCGGGCCGCTGCCCGAACCCGGCTTCATTTACGTCATCGTGCCGGCCGACAAGGCGGCCCAGTTCTCGGCCGTCCCGGCCCTGCAGGAGTTGCTGCTTCGGGTCGTCATCAAGGCCCCGCAGACGAGGTATCTGGCCAACCC
The DNA here is from genome assembly GCA_041691295.1 of Gemmatimonadota bacterium. Taxonomy (GTDB): domain Bacteria; phylum Gemmatimonadota; class Gemmatimonadetes; order Gemmatimonadales; family GWC2-71-9; genus DATEHG01. Next base: position 976 of record JBEPVA010000043.1, on the reverse strand, counting down.
AGTGGTGGAACTGGTGAGTGTCGAGAAAGGGTTGGGGACCAATCCTTCGCATTGATGCTGGTAGTGGCTTCGAATATCTCCGGTTCCCCCTTCGCCCTTCGCCCTCGCTGGGAGACATTCCCCACTTCCCCGTTGCAATGTTCCACCTCGCCCCCGCTGGCCCCAGCCCCGCAGAAACGCTAGACTTCGTCCCAAGTCATGAATGAGCATCTGAAACAGCGGATCCTCCGCCGCCTCGAAGACTTGCCCGATGAGCGGGCCTACCAGGTGCTCGACTTCGTCGAGTTCCTCGAGAGCCGGTACGCCGCCCGCCAGGCGCCCACCGGCATCCTGGCCCGGATCACCGAAACGGTCGAAGACACGCTTCGGGCCGGCAAGTTGCCCATCAAGGCCATGGGTGGCGCCATGAACGCCGTCGATGGGGCCTCAAAGGTCATGAAGGGAATTGCCGCGGCCGGCAAGGCGGCGGTCGATGAAGCGATGAAGGCCACTGGCGGTCTGTCCGGTGCACAGCCGCCGGCCGCGCCACGGCCGATTGAGCCTCCTCCCGCGGGACCGGTCACCAAGTAGCTCCACTCGCACGCCGGCTGCCGTTCGGCGTGTTTCGCTCGTCACCAGAGCCCGGGACACTCATGACCTCGAACGCCGATCAGTCGAACACGCCGGGCGCCGGAGAGCAGTTCATCCGCGGCATCGGTCCGCTGGCGGCTATCTCGATGGTCGTCGGCATCATGATCGGGTCCGGCATCTTCATCGTGTCCGCGGACATCGGCCGGCAGGTCAATGCCTGGGGGCCCGGCGCCTTGATCGTGGTCTGGGTCATCACTGGTCTGATGACGGTCACCGGGGCGCTGGCATACGCGGAGCTGGCGGCCATGATGCCGACGGCCGGTGGACAGTACATCTTCCTGCGCGATGGCTTGAATCCGCTGGCCGGATTCCTGTTCGGCTGGACACTCTTTACCGTGATCCAGAC
>JBEPVA010000042.1:0-21474 GCA_041691295.1 Gemmatimonadota bacterium | reverse complement strand
GCGGAGGTGTGGTCGAGGAGGTGTCTCGGCAGGCGCCGGGCCGGATCCGCTCGCTGATTCTGCTGAGCGGTATCGGTGTCCAGGAAGACGAACTGCTGGGCGACTACTACCTCAACCACACCATCCACGGACTGCAGCTCGCCGCCATCTGGCTGCTCCGCGAAGGCACGCCGCACTTCGGCTGGCTCGATGATGCCACCCTCGGCATTCCCTACGCCCGCAACTTCTACGATTCCGACCAGCGTCCGCTCCGCCCTGCACTGATGGCGTGGAACGGCCCGACCCTGATCCTCCACGGCCTCGAGGATCCGCTGGTTCCAATTGATGCGGCCCGCGAGCACGCCCGGATCGTGCCCCAGGCCGAGCTGGTGCTGTTCCCCGGCGATCACTTCATGACCTTCATGCACCCCGAGGAGTTGGCCGGGCCGCTGCTCGATTTCGTGGGCCGAGTGGATCAGGGCAAGGGTGTGCGGCGCGCCGGGGCCGAGCCGGTGCGAGTGGCGGCGGCCGGCTTGCCGTTCGACGCCAGCCAGACCCACCATGCTGCCGGGTTCGGGCTGTTCATCGCGATGTGCCTTATCGCGCTGGCCACCCTGGTCAGCGAGGACCTGACCTGCATCGGCACCGGAATCATGGTGGCGCGCGGCAGCATCGGGTTCTGGCCGGGTACCATCGCCTGCTTCACCGGCATCGTGATGGGAGACATCATCTTCTTTGCGCTGGGCCGGCTGCTGGGACGACCGGTGCTGGAACGGCCGCCGTTATCGTGGATCGTCCGGGCCAAGAGTCTCGATGGCGCCGTGGCCTGGTTCAAGGAGCGGGGGCCGGTACTGGTCTTCGTCACCCGGTTTCTGCCGGGCTTCCGGGTGCCGGTGTATGTGGCGGCTGGTGTGCTGCACGCGGGGGCGTGGACGTTCGTTGGCTGGTTCTTCCTGGCCGCCGCCGCCTGGACTCCAGCCGTGGTCTGGCTCTCGGCGCGATTCGGCCAGCAGATGGTGTCGATGCTGCATCGGTCGGACGGCGCCTGGCCGGCGCTGCTGCTCTCGGGGCTGTTCGTCTTTCTGCTGGTGCGTTTTGGCCTGCCGCTCTTCACCTATCGCGGCCGGCGGATGATGGTGTCCAAATGGCGGCGGCTGACCCACTGGGAATTCTGGCCGATGTGGGCCTTCTATCCGCCCATCGCGCTGTATGTGCTCCACCTCGCGGTCCGCTACCGCTCGCTCACCCTGTTCACGGCGGTCAATCCCGCGATTCCGGGCGGCGGCTTCGTGGCAGAATCGAAAGGGGCCATCCTCGCTGGGCTGGCGCACGCCCCCGATCGAGTGGCAGCGTGGGCGGTGATTCCGGTCTCGCTGTCGGTGGCTGAGCGGATCGCGGCGGCAGACCAGTTCCTCTCGACCAACCGGCTCGACTATCCCGTCGTCCTCAAGCCCGACACCGGTGAGCGGGGCTCAGGAGTCAGGGTCGTTCGCTCCACTGTCGAGCGAGATGACTACCTCACTCGCGCCGGTGGCGATGTGATGATCCAGCGGTATGTCGAAGGGCGGGAATACGGAGTCTTCTACTACCGCTATCCCGATCAGCCCCACGGCAGGATTTTTTCGATTACCGACAAGCGGCTGCCGCTGGTCACGGGTGACGGAATCCATACCCTGGAACAGTTGATCCTCAACGACCGGCGCACCATTGCAATGGCCGCCGTCTTTCTCGACCGCCACCAGGCGGTGCTGCACCAGGTTCCGGCCACCGGCACCCGGGTTCCTCTCGGTGACCTGGGCAATCATTGCCAGGGTGCGCTGTTCCTCGATGGGGCGGCGCTCAACACAGCGGCCCTCGAACAGGCCATCGACCAGCTTTCCCTCGGCTATCCCGGTTTCTTCTTCGGGCGGTATGATCTGCGAGTCCCTGATGAGGTCGATCTCAAAGCCGGGCGCAGCTTCACGGTGCTCGAGCTCAACGGCGCCAGCGCCGAGGCCACCCACATCTACGATCCCGGCCACAGTCTCTTCTCGGCCTGGCGGACCCTGCGTGAGCAGTGGCGGATTCTGTTTGCCATCGCCGACCAGAACCGTCGCGCCGGCACCCAGCCGCTCGGCGCCCTTGGCTTCCTCAGGGCCTGGTCGGGGCACCGGAAAGAAGTGGCGGCCCACGTTGGCCGCTAAGCCGGGAACCGGGCCACCGCTGGTGACGTTCTCTGCCTGAACCCGAAACCTGGAGGCGCGCGTGATGGATCAGTCGTTGAGCCGGGGAGCGACCGTGGTGAGCTGGATCTGCCAGCTGACCGCCGCGGTCATTCTGGGGCAGACCCTTTTCTTCAAATTCACCGGCGCCCCCGAGTCGGTCTACATCTTCAGCAGCCTCGGGGCTGAGCCGTGGGGCCGCCTGGGGTCTGGCGCCCTTGAGCTGGTCGCGGCGATCCTGCTGTTGATGCCCAGGACCGCGGCGGCGGGTGCCGTGCTGGCAATGGGATTGATGGCCGGGGCACTGATGGCGCACCTGACCAAACTCGGCATCGAGGTCCAGGGGGACGGTGGCCTGCTGTTCGGCCTGGCGATGACCACCCTGATTGCCAGTGCGATCGTGGCCTTTCTCCGCCGGTCCGCCATTCCGCTGATCGGGCACTGGATCTCCGCCAGGATCTGACCCAACTCCTGTGGTGACATTGGGATGGACTGCATTCGATGCCCCGGCGCCGGCCGGCCCGCTGCGGGGGTCTGGTTCTGGTGGTCGGGATACCATAACTGCAGGTCGCCAGTTATCTTCGCCTGCCCGAGTGGGGCCGCGCCCATAGCTCAACTGGATAGAGCATCTGACTACGGATCAGAAGGTTGGGGGTTCGACTCCCTCTGGGCGCATCAGTACGGGGCGTAGCGCAGTCCGGTAGCGCGCCTGCTTCGGGAGCAGGAGGTCCCGGGTTCAAATCCCGGCGCCCCGATTGGAAATGCTGGGCAGGTGGTACTGACGGGGGAGTGGTCGAGGGTCAAGGCATGTCCCTTCACCGCTTGCTGACGGCTAATAGCTAACGGCTAAAGGCCGATTTGAATTGCCCCGCATCCGAAGATGTACTGGGTCCGTAGCTCAGCTGGATAGAGCGCTTGCCTCCGGAGCAAGAGGTCGTGGGTTCGACTCCCTCCGGGCCCATGATTCAAAGTCAAAGCCCCGTCACCACTTAGGTGCACGGGGCTTTCTCGTTGTGACAACCCGGGACTAAGGTCGTGCCAGCCAGCGTGCCAAGAATCCTTCAAGGCGTAGCGCGTCAACTCTACTGATCGACTGCCAGGCGAGAGAATTCAGAACACCGAAGGAGCCTCAATGCCTGACACATCTGTCGCCTTATCAATCCCCGATTTCGCACCCTTCATCAATCCCGCCGTGCCCTCAGGGGACACAGGACCGCAGCTTGTCCTGCCACGAGTGCCCACCGATCGCTAGCTGGCCACCTCAGACCTCAGCTGCTGCAGGCGATCACCTAACAAATCTTTGTGTTGCTCGACCCGGTACTCCACCACCGGCGCCCGGTGCTTGATCGTGCCCAGTTGCCCATAGACCCCGAGCACCATGGATAGGTCGCGGTAACCGATCTCCTGCGGGAACACGGCGTCAGTCGGCCGACCTGCTAGGGTTGGCGAGCCCGCCACAGCGGGGCCAAGGTCGCCGAGTCGACCCAGCTTAAGGCCCTGGAGGCCGAGCATGCCAGGCTGAAGCGGATGCAGGCGAAGCTGGCGATGGCTCAGCGAAATGACGAGCGAATGATCAACACTTGGGTGGCGAAGTAGCTGGGGGCACCCGGGGGGCCCTCCACCGAGCCGTAAGCCACGGACTCATCATGCCAGATCACAAGCGAGTCGCCGGCCGTGAGGTCACAGGCGGTCACAGGCTCTGGCGCTCCCGATCCACTCTGAAGGAATACCGGCGTGGCCCGTCCCACGATGACTCCGGCATTGGCGGACGTCGCAGGCGCAATCGTGAGCCAGAGATTGCGCTGGTAGTGAGGTCCTGCCGGGGTATTCCCCGATTCCACGAAGACCGATTCCAGCCGCGCCGCAAAGTCAGGCGCGGAGGTCCGGAGGAGGGTAAGGCTGGCGGAGCAGTCCGGGCCGGTGCCAGTGAGAGTCCGTTGGTTGCATCCGGCCAGTATCAGCCCGGCCAATCCCGCCATCACCAGCCGTCGGGGTGAATTGCGCATTGAACCTCCGCGGTCGTGGAGCGTGCGTCCCGGTGACGACCCAGATCTATCAGAGGGTACGGTCCGCCGCCAGCCTCATGTCCGGAGATTCTGGCCCTTGGCCTCGGGACCGATCTGCGGTGGCGCGGAGTCAGCTTCTGCAACGAAGACCGCCAGCGCCTTCGGCAGTATTCGGTACTTGAACGGTCCGGTCATGGTCTCGACCTCCCCATCATACGAAACGTGCAGCGATGGCCGGCGCGACCTGATGGTGGCTGCCGAGGTCCGGATCACGTCGAGCTCATCGGTCCGCTCCGCCGTGCCCAGCAGGACCTGGAACCCCAGTTTCAGTTGTGCCAGCCGACCCACCGTGTTCACGACATAAACGGCCAGCTGCCCTTGGCTGAGCGAATCCCGGGTTCCGGCGGCAAGGCCCACCATCTTGTACTCATTGTTACCGACGAAGACGACCGGAGTTTGCCGGACGAGGGTCTTGCCTTCGTGCTCAACCTCGACCGACAGGATCTGGTTGTGCCGCAGCGCTTTGGCTGTGGCCCCGGCGGCGACAGCCCATTTGAGCAATCCCTTGGCAGGGCGCTGCTCCCGCAGCTTCACGATCGCCGGATAGAGGCCGAGGCTTGAGTTGTTGAGAAAGGTCCGGTCATTGATCTGGCCCACATCCACCCGGACAGTCCGGCCGGCCAGGATCACCCCGACCGCGTCATCAACCTTGAGCGGCAGCTTGAGGTCACGGGCGAAGTGATTGAGGGTACCCAGCGGAATCACCCCGAACGGAATGTCATGCTCGAGCAGCCTCGAAGCCACTGCGTTCACGGTTCCGTCGCCACCGCCGGCAACAATGGCCGCCGGGCCGCTCGCGATCGCGTCCTCCACCGCCTTGGTGATTCCCTGCCCCTCTGCGGGAACGATCGTGAGGACTGCACGCCCGGCGTTCCGGAACAACTCCTCGATCTGGTTTCGAACCGTTTCGGCCTGGCCGGTCCCTGAACCGCCATTGAGTATCACCACGACCTTGTTTCCTGCCTCTGCCATCCGGTACTCCCCTCCATGAGGGCGCCTTGAGAAGCGCCACTGCCCCGCACTAGCTTCCCGTCCGACCCAACCCTCGACTCATTCAGCCGGCATCCGAATGTACCTGTCCTGGTCCCGCCCGCTCTCGCCGCACTCGAGCCGGAGCGAATGAGTACCCGCATCCGGATCCTGGCGCTCGCGCTGGGGTTCATCCTCTTCGCGCTGCTGATCTACCGCCTCGGACTCGACACCCTGCTCGATAACCTGCACCGTTCTGGCTGGGTCCTGGCGCCAGTCATGCTTCTCTGGCTCGGCACCTACTGCTGCAACGCCTTTTCCTGGCGGCTGATCATGTCCGGCGAACCCGGCCGGCCAGGCTTCGGCACCACGCTGCAAGCCACGATCACCGGCTTCGCGATCAACTACGCCACCCCGATCCTCAGTGTCGGCGGGGAGGCGCTCAAGATCGCGGCCGCCACCCGCTGGCTTGGCAACGCCAGGCGCGCCACTGGTTCGGTCGTCGGCTACCGCCTGCTGTTCACCACCGCCCACGTCTGCATCATGCTGCTGGCCGTCATCGCCGCTCTGGCCCACGGCCCCACCACGCCGGTGGCCCACTGGGCACTCGGCGCTGCCGCCCTGATCCTGCTGGCGGAAGCGGCCGTGTTGTTGTCGGTCCACCGCACCGGCGCCCTGCTCCGTCTGCTCGACTTGCTGCACCGGATCCCGGGACTCGGGCGGCTGGCCGCCAAGGCGGACGGCAAGCGCGAGGCACTGACCGAGATCGACCAGCAGGTGACCGCGCTCTATCGCACCCGACCGGGACGGTTCTGGCTGGCGCTGGCCAGCGAGCTGCTCGGCCGGACTCTGATGCTTGGAGAGTTCTACCTGGTGCCGAGGAGCCTGGGGCTGGCGGTGACGCCGTGGGACGCATTTGCGATGGGTGGGCTCACCTCGCTGGTCGGGCTGCTGATGTTCATCGTGCCCTTCGGACTCGGCGCCAAGGAAGCCGGCAGCCTCGGCGCTTTCAGGCTGCTGGGGTACGATCCCGCCATCGGCGTCTATACCGCGGTCGTGGGGCGGCTCCGGGAAATCAGCTGGATCGGAGTTGGCCTGCTGTTACTGGCCGTGCAGCGGAGGCGGCCGGCGCCGAGTTGACCGTGAGTGATTGTGGAGCTAGGATGCGCTTGCGCGGTGATTTCACCGATTTGGCGGGCCGCGCACCGGGGATTCCCGGAGTTACCGCCTAAGTCGAGGTCATCGGCCCCTCGATTTCGTATCGGGGGGCCGTTTCGGTTCGGCCTCTTTGACGCGATACCGGCCGTCCGGAGGATGCATTGATGTGTGAACAGCCGACCCCGCGTGAGCCAGAGCAGAGTTCGTCGATCGGTGTGGCCGAGCCGAAGCCGCGGGTCCCCCCCAATCCGAATACCCGCGGGAAAAACGCGGACTTGAACAGCCACGGATGAACACGGATAAGTGTGCTGTGGTCGCAGTTCGGGAGCGCAACTTTCCAGCGCAAATGGGAGCGTCACGTGAGGCTGGTGTGTCAGCGATCCGTCGGAGCGATCTGCGGCCGTAGGTCCGCGCTATTCCGCGGCTGCGAGCCGTTCGCTAACGGCCAATGGCTAACGGCTAATAGCCAAAAGCTTAGGGCTTAAGACTTAGCGCTTATGGCTAGTCTGGAACCCAGAATCCTTCCGGACACATCCTCCGCACGAACTCCTGACCGGATGGAGTGAAGGGCCGGCGCCAGCCGAACGAGGCGATCGGTTGCTGGACCACCCGCGACGCCACGTGGAGCAGCCGGTGGGCCAGCCCGGACTGCTGAACTCGACCGAGGGTCCAGATCAGCTCCACGGTCCAGCTCGTCATCGGGGCAATGGCGGTGGTCGGTCGGCGCTCAACTTCGTAGTCGTCCCAGGACCACCAGGCCCAGCGCGGTTTGGGGCGCAGAACCGTCATGGCAATGGCACGGCCATCGTGCCTGGCCAGGAACACGTGAACTACCGGATCCGGATCGTCGGCGGTAAAGGCGGGAGTATGGAACGGGGTATCCGCCATGGCGCGGAGCGCCACCCGGGCCGCACGCCGCCGCTCCTCTTCTGATGCGTGGCGGGTGATCAGCAGCACTTCGGCATCGGGAAACTGCTCGACCACCTGTTCGCCGGCCAGGGCGGGTACCGGTACACCGTCGGTCCATTCGGTCTGCGATGACATGAGCGCCTCTCGGATGAAACCACCGGCACCAACTTAACCGGTCCGCCGAATTGAAAATGGATAGTGAGCGGGTTTCTGAAGCAGGGCGACCCCCGCCCGAATATCCCCTTGGGATCAGAACGGTTCGAATACGGGCGCGATCAGGCCAGAAGCTCTCAATCCATTGACAATCCAACAATCTGCGGACCGCCGATGATCGTGATGGATCGAGAAAACCTGCACGCACCCGGCTGGTCGCATGTGCTGTCGACCACCAACGACCTGGCCGAACTGGAACAGTTCCGGCTCAAGGTCGGCGCGCCGCTGCATGCCTTTCATGTGCGTGGAGTGCGGCGGCCCCATCTCGATCTCAAGCTCGAGCCGAGGGACCGGGCCCTGGTCGATCCCGAGGTCAGGGTGTTCGAACGAACCGTGGAACTGGTCCGCCATCTCAAGACGTTCACTGCTCAGCGCCGCTCAGCCTGACGCCAGCCGAAACCGGGCGGGACTGAATGGCGAAATATCGAAGCGGCTTTGGCGACCTTCGACCAGGTCGGCCACGATCTCCCCGATCACCGGCGCAAACTTGAACCCATGACCCGAACAGGGGCTCACGATCGTCACGCCAGGTTGGCCGGGATGCGGCCCCACGACGAAATGGTCATCCGGGGCATCGGTATAGCGGCAGACGGAGGACTCGCGCAGCCGGCCGTTGGCTCCCGGCAGGTGCTCGACCAGCCACTGACGGAGTTGGCCCACTTCATCCGGCGAGACATCGGGCAAGAGTGAATCGAGCGGTCCCCGGATCCCGTCGTGGTGCCTGGCCACCTTGATCCCGTCGCCCAGGTCCGGAAAACCGTACATCTGATGGCCCGGCTGCCACTCCCAGATCCAGATCGGCAACGCTCCGCCGGCAAACTGTTCGGACTGGGACACCGGGTCGAACCAGAACATGACCTGACGCTCGGTTTCCAGAGGCCAGGCGGGGCCCAGCAGACCGGGCATCCAGGGACCGGCCGCCAGCACCAGCCGGTCGGCGTCCAGTTCCCCGGCGGAGGTGCGGATCGTCACACCACTGGCTGTGGCGCTCCATTCAAGTAGCGGCTGATCGAATCGGAGATCGGCGCCGGCCCGGGTGGCCAGCTCGAGCGCCAGTGAAATGGCCCGCTCGGGATCGAGCACGCCGGCCTCGGGTTCGAACAGTCCCACCGTATCGGGGCCGGGCCGAAAGGCTGGAAATCGCCAGCGAATAGCGGTTGAATCGAGTACATCAAACGGCAAACCATGCAGTTCGGCGCTCTGTCTCGCGCCCCTGACAAGGGTTGAGTCGGCGGCGCCCAGCATCAGCCCGCCGGTTCGGGTCATCAGCGGCACACCCGACAACGTTTCCAGCGCGCGCCATTTCTGGTAGCTGCGCATCACCAGCGGGACATACAACGGGTGCTCGAAATACGCCTGCCGGATGATCCGCGAGTGGCCGTGAGAAGACCCGGATCCATGTGGTGGCCGAAACCGGTCGAGTCCCACCACCCGGAGCCCGCGCTGAGCCAGCTCCAGGACAATCTGGCTGCCCATTCCGCCCAGTCCGGCGACCAGCACGTCACAGCTGGAACGATTCATTCCGCGCCACGGCTCCTTCCATCAGGCTGGTGTCCCACCGCCCCATTGGGGCGTCTATCTTTGTTCCAATGAAGTGGATCAACTACAGGCCGCTCAGGCGCCCGGTCAAGCGCCCGTTGCAGCTCGGTGGACGGCTCAGTCATCATACCAGATTGCTGGGGCCGGAAACCGCGCTGGGCGCAGCCTACGTCATCGGGATTCTGCTGTTCCTGGTGTTCCATCGGAACGATGCGGACAAGAACAAGTCGAAGGAGCTGGCCAAGGCGGCGCCGAAGCAGGAGACCCAGATGATCTACCTGCCGCCTCCCAAGGTTGAGGCCAGGCCTGCGCCGACCCCGCCCCCGACTCCCAAGGCCCAGCCCCAGCCCACCCCCGAGCCGCCCGCCTCGGTTGCGGCGCCGCGGACCACCGCGGTCGGAAGAGCCCCCGCACAATCGCAGAGTCAACAGTCCCGGGATCTGGCCGCCGACGCCACCGGCAAGGGAGAAACCAAAACCGCTGAAACCGGTCCGCCGCCTCGGCCCGACCCGGTGCCCAAGATCTCCGCCCAGGCCAACCCGAAGGATCCCAATCCTGTCACCAGGGATCCGCTGGCCACCAATCCGCTGGCAGCGCCGGCGCGGCATGAAGAAACCCAGGAGGACGAGGCGCATCGGCTGTTCGGGAACAATCGCAATGGGCCAACCGGCCGGCCCGAGCGCGCGTTTGGCGGGATGCCACTGCCATGGCAGACTGGAGACCAGCGGTGTCTTCAGGTTCCCGAGAATGGCGACACCATGACGGTGATTTCGGCCCGGGTCATCGATTTCGGCGGCAAGCCGGTGCCGGGCGCCTTCCTTCAGATCCTGGGTACGCCGTACTCGACTTATTCGGACGGTGGCGGCAACTACGCGCTCCGGTTCAGCATTTCGCTGGTGGCCAACTGCCGGACCCAGGCGGTCCGGGTCACCGCCGGTGGCTACAGTCTCCGGGACCTCATCCTCTCCACCGGCGTCAGTTGGAACAACGATATCCCGCTGCAGCGCAACTGACGCCCCTCCCGCCCGCTACCGGAAACGCCCGCCCAGCGCCAGATTCAGTCAGTGCAACCACGTGAGGACATGATGGCCACATTCGTCCGGCGCACCGACATTCCCCTCGACGGTGCCCGTACCCTGCCTCGGGAATATTTCCTGTCCCCCGCCATCTTTGCGGAGGAACAGGAAAAGGTCTTCTACCGGAACTGGCTCTGCGTCGGCCGGGAGGAACAGATTCCCGGGGCCGGCGATTACTTCCTGGTCAACCACAGCACCGAGAGTGTCATCGTGCTGCGGGATCAGAGTGGCACCATCCGCGCCTTTCATAACAGTTGCCGGCACCGTGGCACCCAGCTCTGCGCCGAGCATAGTGGCACCCTCTCCGAAACCATCCAGTGTCCCTATCACTCCTGGACCTACGGACTGGATGGCCGGCTCCTTGGTGCCCCCTCGACCCACGACCTCGAAGGGTTCAACAAGGCGGACTGGCCCCTGCTTCCGGTGGCCACCGACACCTGGCATGGATTCATCTTCCTGCATTTCGGCACCCCGGCCCGTCCGGTCAGCTCGATGCTCAGCATGCTGGAGTACCGGACCGGGATGTACAACCTCAAGACGCTGCGCAGCGCCCGGCAGATCGTCTATGACGTGAAGGCCAACTGGAAACTGCTGGTCGAGAACTATTCGGAGTGTTACCACTGCGCCCCGGTCCACCCGGCGCTGGCCAAGCTGAGCCCGCCGACCAGCGGCGAGAACGATTTCTCGGAAGGGGCGGTGCTGGGCGGCTATATGGAGCTCAACGAGGGCAAGGATAGCCTGACGTTCACCGGCCAGGCCTGCGGATTGCCGGTCGGTGAACTGCCCAAGACCGAGCACGACCGGGTCTACTACTACTCGATCTTTCCGAATTTCCTTCTCAGCCTGCATCCCGACTACGTGATGTTCCATACGCTCTGGCCCGGGGCTGCCGACCGGACCAGGGTCACCTGCGACTGGTTGTTCAATCCCGAGACCCTCACCCGTCCGGAGTTCAACCCCGGCGATGGGATTGATTTCTGGGACATGACCAACAAGCAGGACTGGCATATCTGCGAGGCCAGCCAGATCGGGATCTCGTCGAAGTTCTACCAGCCCGGGGCCTACTCGCATCGGGAAGCGCTGCCGATGCAGTTCGACCGCGAGCTGCTCCGCCAGCTGGGGCACCAGCGGCACTACTAGTCTCCCTGCTTCCGCAGGTGAACGACCGGAACTCCCCGTGGGGTTCCGGTTTTTTTTGAACTCAAATTCATAATTGATGAGGCAGATACTGCAGAGAACAGTCATTTGTTGAAATAGTGCCACCGCTTCTCATGCTGAACTCCGTTCACTGCCGGGCGTGAACGACCTCCAGATCAAACCCCTTGGCGCCGGATGCCGCCAGGACCTCTCTAAACCGCTGCGATATCAAGGTTGAGCGCATCGGTCGGAACACTCCTTGCCGCACACCAGTGAAATGATCCGTCTCGGCCAAATCAGGCAGAGCAGACGAGGGGATCTCCACGGTGAGCTCGCTCAACAGCCTGAAACCGATCGTATCGCCGGTCGGACACTTGTATTTCCCCTGTGCGTCCTCATCGAATGGATCGTTGCCCGCCCGGGTTGGATTCGTTCCGGGTGAAGCCGCCCGATCGCGATCAATCGCGGATCATTAGACGGCAAGATCAGCTTACGGGTGGGCTGACCACCGTCTCTCGGCCCAAACACCTCGAGAAGATGAGAAGCCTCCCTCTCAAAAACGTGCACTTCGATGAGTTCTTGCATCGAGTCGTTCCACTCCGTGGTTCCAGTCAGGGGGTGGCAACCGGCAGCCTGACCTTCTGCGACATGTGCGACATCTTCGACATCTGCGCTTCCAAAACCTCTACTCCGTAGCAAAACAGACACCCAGGCTTGATCCGACTCGCCCGTCTCGCCCGCCTCAATTGATCAGAGCATTCCCTTCCGCTTCAGCGTCCGGTACTGCCCCACGATCGCGTCCGCCGCGCCCGCCGGCAGCACATCGACCACGATCACTCCGGCCTGCCGCATCCCCGCCACCGCATCCGACCGCTCCAGCAGCAGCTCCTCCGCGGCGGCCCGCTCGTAGGCCACCGCTGACGTGTCCGCCCGGACCGAGGCCAGCCGCTCGAGTGCCGGATCACGCAGGGTTACCGCCACCGGCAGGTGCCGGGGTCGCAACGATCCCATTCGCGAGAGCAGCGCCTCGCTCGACGCCCGGTCAATCACGTCGGTGAACAGCACTGTCATGGCTCGGCGGCGGCTCCTCAGCGCCAGGTGCCTGAAGGCCGCGGGATAGTCCGGCTCGACCAGCCGCCCTTCCACCAGAGCCAGGGCATCGAGGATTGCCCGCAGTGCGCTCTTGCCGCGCCGAGGCGCGACATACTGCCGGATCTGATCGTCGAACACCAGCAATCCGACATTGTCATCCTGCGCAATGGCGCTCTGGGCCAGCGCCAGCGCGGCCTCCAGCACCCGTTCCAGTCTCGACACCCCATCCGATTCGGCCGTCAGCTGACGCCCCGCATCGATCACGATCAGCACCTGCTGGCGCCGTTCATCCTCGAACTGCCGGGCCATCGGACGGCCCCGTCGAGCGGTGGCCTTCCAGTCGATGGTACGGGTATCGTCCCCGGGCACCCACTCACGAAGACTCTCGAACACCCGGCCTTCTCCCAGCATCCGGACGGCGCGAAGACCCGCCTCTCGCCGGCGTCGGACCTGTGCCGGCAAAGCATGACGGGTAGACGGAGGCAATTCGGGATAGATCGAGAGGGCCCAGGGAAGCACCAGCTTCGACTGTCGGCCAGCCAGGCCCCACGGTCCCTCGATCCGCACCGTGAACCAGCCTCCCTCGGCGCGCCCACGCCGCTGCGGCGTGAACTGACGGACTTCCTCCACTGATTGGCCAACCCCGATTTCGAGTCTCCGAATATCTGGCGGCCCGGCGTCCAGCGCGGCCGGCAGCGTTTCGCGAACCTGCAGGGTGAGTGGAGCCGAACGGTCGTGCCGCCACCGGTAGCGAACCGTGGCTGGCCGCCCCACCGAGAGTCCCGGCGGCGCCGTGCGCGTCACCGTAAGATGAGATGCGGCCGGTGCGCGCCATGCATCGATCAGCACGGCAGCGACCCAGACAGCATCGGCCAGCAGGAGCAGGCTGAGAGCTTCCGGCCAACGCACACCCGCCAGGCCGATCAGCGCCAGCAGCGCCGCCACCTCGTACCACCGCCGGGTGGGCAGCAGCCTCACGCCGGAATCTCGACCCGTTCCAGCGCCTGCCCGAGCGCCTGGTCCGCCGTCACACCTTCGAGCTCGAGCTCCGGCGCCACCGCAATCCGGTGCCGCATCGCCGCCGGTGCCAGCAGCTTGATGTCTTCGGGCACTGCGAAGTCACGTCCCGCCAGTAGCGCCGATGCCTGGGCCAGGTGCAATAGCGCCACGCTGGCCCGCGGCGAAGCGCCGAGCGTCAGCGCCGGTGAATCGCGCGTGGCCCGCACCAGCAGGGTGATGTATCGCACCAGCGCCGGATCCACCCTGACCTGGCGCACTGCCATTCGTAACTGCTTGAGCCCGTCCGCCTCGAGTACCCGCCGTACACCGTAGCTGCCAGTCTCCTGCGCTTCGAAACCTTCGAGTACCCTGGTCAGCAACCCTTCCTCGGAAGCCGCATCGGGATAGCCGATCAGCACCTTGACCATGAATCGGTCAAGCTCGGCCTCCGGCAACGGGTAGGTTCCTTCGTACTCGATCGGATTCTGGGTCGCGAACACGGTAAAGGCCTGGCTCAGGTCGTGGGTGGTACCATCAACGGTCACCGCCCGCTCCTGCATCGCCTCCAGCAGCGCGGCCTGGGTCTTGGCGGGCGCCCGGTTGATTTCGTCGCCCAGGATGAGGTCGCCGAACAATGGCCCCGGCCGAAACTGGAATGCTCCAGGCCCGGTCAGCAGGTTGACCCCGGTAACATCACTCGGCATCAGGTCCGGGGTGAACTGGATCCGTCGAAAGGTCAGTCCGAGTGCCAGACTGAGAGTGCGCACCAGCAGCGTTTTGGCGGTCCCTGGCGGTCCCTCCAGCAGGACATGGCCTCGGGCCATCAACGCCAGCAGCACCTCGCGCAAGGCGGGATCCTGGCCCAGTACCACAGCACTCATCTGCCCGAGCGTGGCACGCGCCGCTTCGCGCGCCGAGTCGATCTGTTCCTGATTCAGGGACGAAGGTCCTGCCACACATCCTCCACGGCATTGGCGGCGGTCAGCACCGATTCAGCGGGCTGGCCCGGCCTGGTGAGTGCCTGCAGCTGCGCCAGTGCCTGCCGACCTCGGTCGGTTCGCAGCACTGGCTTGAGACGGACCAGCAGTTGATCGGGATCCTGCAATCGGCGGCCGTCAGCGGCCAGTCGCCGGGCCAGCCCCCGGATCATCAGGTGAATGGCGGTGTCATGCCCCTGCGCGGCGGACAGCGCGGTGGCCAGCGCGGTGACATGCTCCAGCGCCGAGCGGCGCTGGCGATCGTCGAGCGGCCTGGCCGGCCCGAACCGGATGGCGCTGAACAGCAGCAGCAGCAGCCCGACGGCCGTCAGCTGCCAGGTCAGCCAGCCCCACGGCGATCGCTCGCTCCACTCGAATGCCGCGTCAAACAGCGATCCGGTCGGCCCGAAGCCATGGTGACGCTCGTCGAAGATGACGACCGAATCACGGCCGGCAAACAGGCCCAGCGCAAACACGCCTGCGTCAGTCTCCCGGATCAGTCGATTGCTGAACAGCCGTCCATCCGCCACCAGGGTGACGGCTCCGGCATACCCCTCCGGATGCAGCCGCACGGCGATCGCTCGACCAGACCTGGACACCAGCAGCGTCTCGGCCCGCACGATCGGCGGCACGGCGCAGCGGGTGAGGTCGAGCGCGCCGCTGCCTGAATCGACAATTTCCGTCGCCTGATGCCGGGCCAGCATGGCGGAAACCCATGGCGTTGCGGCCGAATCACCGCCCGCGGGAGAGCGGGCCTGAACACTGTCGACTTCCCGCGCTCGGGCCCGGTAGCCGAAACAGGCCATCGCCGCATCGGAGCCGACGCCGGCGAGCACCAGGTCTCCATTCCTCACCGGCCACTGGGCCAGCTGGATCCCCTCCGCCTTGTCCAGCCACTCAGACGGATCGAGTACCGCAAACGCAGTCGTTGGAGTGACGGAGTCCCCTCGATCAAGCAGCGAGGCATAACGCCGCCGCTGCCGTTCGACCGCGATACCCAGGCGCCCCAGCCCATCCGCCAGTCCTGCGGCGCCCGCCGGGCCATGCAGGAAGGTCGACCGCCGCGGGTCGGTGCTGGTGGGTTCCTCCGCCCGGCTCTGGATCAGCGCCACGATCGCGGCCAGCAGCAGCAGTCCGCCGATGGCGATCCTGGTCTCAATGCGCGCCGACACCCCACTCCTTCATGGCCAAGGTCCGCCAGGCCAGTACATCTTCGGCCCGGCATCCTCGACCGGCAAAAACCAGAGTGTAGAGCTGGTCAACCAGGGCGCGCAGCACGGTGCGATCGGCCGCGCCGAGCCGGGGTTCGAGGAGATATTCACCGGGTGTTTTCGAGGGATGAAACCGGACCAGTTCGCGGCTCTCGAGATCGCCGATCAGCGCCCAGAACTCCTCCATCAGGGCCTCCGCAAAGCGTCCTTCCCGGATCAGCCGCGCTGACTCCCGCCGATGCCAGGCGGCATCACGCTTCTCGACAATCCGCACCAATCCAGGGTTGCCATCCTTCTCGGATGCCCGCCTGATCGTCGTGGCCACCACCCAGGCGCCATGGACCAGGATGACGACCAGGACGATGGCCAGGATGGCAATGAGGAAGTAGCCGACCGTCGGATGAGCAGTGCTGAGCTGGTCGAACCACTGACCCAGCCGGTCAAGCCAGCGCTTGAACGGCGACAGCGGGTCCCTGGGCGTCACCCAGTGATAGGCCGGATCCTCGAAGACCTTCCGCAGGATGGCGCGGAGTGAATCCGCGGGCAGCGGCCTCATCCGGGCAGCGAACCGGCCAGCATCTCAAGATCGAATCCTTCGGCCCGCACCCGCAGGTCGAAATAGGCGACGGTGAGCACGCAATAGATCAGCGGGGTCAGAAATGTCCTGACCACCAGGCTGAGTCCCTGCACCCCTATGCTGAAGACAGTCGAGGGATGCTCCGGATTCATGTTCTTGAGCGACCCCGTGGCCGCCATCGCGACACCCAGGATGGCACTGCCGCCGGCCACCACCACGATGATGATCAGGAATGTCACCGCCAGCATCCCGAAAATCCTGAGCCGCGATCCCTTGGTCAGGGCCCAGCTGCGCGACATGGCGGAGCTGGCGTCCAGTCCCTGCTCGACCATCAGCGCCGGAGTGGCCACTGCCAGCCCCGACAGCAGAATGAATCCTGGGATGATCAGGAGAATCAGGCCGAGTCCGATGACCAGCGAGGTGGCAATCGACAACCCGATGATGCTGCCAATCGAGCCCCAGGCCCGCTTCAGCGCCTCGCCGGTGGAAATGGTCCGGCCCAGGTAGGCCTCGCTCAGCAGCACCGTCGAGGCACCCACGGCAAGTTGCCCGAAGATCACCAGTGCCAGCAGCAGCAGCAGGTATTCCCACCAGACGGCCAGCAGCCCCGCCGGCCCCTGCGCCCTGACCAGGACGAACGCATATCCGATCTGCGGAACCGCCGTGCATACCAGGGCGATGATCACCAGCGCCGGCAGGTACCGCCGGTACAGTCCGAAGGCCTGGTCGAGAATCTCGCCAACGGTCAGTGGGCGAAAAGCGGGCTCGGTCATCGGTCTCGTGGGATGGAGGGTTGGCCGTGAAGCGCGACTGGGTTGAAGGTGGTGCCCCGCAAGCCAACGCGCCATCTTTGCCCTGACCATGCCTGCCTCCACCCCACAGACCGATTTCCGCCAGCATGTGCTCGTGGAAACCCCCGAGCATGTGACCCTCGACTACGAGATCGCGGGGCTCGGGTCGCGGGCGCTGGCCGCCATCGCAGATCACCTGCTGCTCGCCTGCTGGATGATCGCGGTGGCTTGGGGAACCAGCTACCTCGTTCATTGGTCAAAGGGGCTGGGCACCCTGGTCTACGTCGCGGTCATCTTCGTTTCGGTGTGGGGGTACTTCGCGCTGTTCGAAGGGCTTCGAGGTGGCCAGACCCCCGGCAAACGCTGGGTCGGTATCCGCGTGGTGATGGATACCGGCCACCCGGTCACCCTGCCTGCGGCCATTCTCCGCAATCTGCTCCGGGTCGCCGATATCCTGCCGGGCCCCTATTTCGTCGGCGCGGTCATGGTCGGCCTCCATCCGAAGGCCCGGCGGTTGGGAGACCTGGTCGCCGGCACCATTGTGGTGCGGGACCGGCCGCACGAAGCCAGGCTCCCGGCAGCAGCCAACCCCTCCACCCGGCCGGCACTGGGTCCGCCGAGGTTGCCCGAGGCGGATTTCCGCCTGCTGTCCGCCTATCACGCTCGCCAGGCCGAACTGAGCACGGCTGCCCGCCTCCGCCTGGCCAATTCACTCTACGCCCGGCTCGGCAGGCTTGCCCCGGAGCTGGGCGGTACCGCCGAGGAAATCCTCGAGCAGCTGCTCGAGGATGAATCGGACCGCCGCAGCGGTCCCCGTCTTCCGGGTGCCGGCCGCGGCGACAGTGCCGCCCGACTGATCGAGCAGCAGCGGAATCGCTGGAATGCATTCGGGCAGCTGGCCGACCGGGCTTCCCGACAAGGACTCGACAGCTTCGCCGCCAACGAGCTTCCGGCCTTCGCCGCATCCTATCGTGAGGTGGCCGCTGACCTGGCCCGGGCCCGGACCTACCGTGCCGATCCGGCCACCCTGATTGAACTCGAGCGATTGGTTGCCGCTGGACACAATGTCCTCTATCGTGACCGGCGCCAGACCATGCGCCGGATCTGGCAAGTGATCGCCCGGGAGTTCCCCGCCGCGGTGCTGCAAGCCCGCGCCACGGTGCTCGTGGCGCTCCTGGCCTTCTGGCTCCCCGCGTTGTCCGGCTATGCGCTGCTGCGGGCCCGGCCCGCCCTGGGAGAAGAACTGCTGCCCGAGACGATGCTCAGCCGTGCCGATGCTGGGGCCGGTCGGATCAAGTCAGGCCATGGCTACTACGAAGCCGAGGTCGGGGAGCGGCCCCTGATGGCGGCGGAAATCATCACCAACAACGTGCAGGTGGCGTTTGTCTGCTTTGCCGGTGGCATCTTCTTCGGTGTGGGCGCATTACTGTCGCTGGCCTTCAACGGCCTGATGCTCGGTGCCAGCGCGGGACACTTCGCCAATCGCGGCCTGCTCAGCTACCTCGGCCGGTTCGTGATCGGCCATGGGGTGCTCGAACTCAACGCCATCTGCCTGGCGGGTGCCGCCGGATTTCTGCTTGGCCGGGCGCTGATCGCGCCGGGGGATCTGCCGCGGAGCGATGCCCTGCGGGTGGCCGGGCGGATCGCGATCCGAATCGTGGGCATGACGGTGGTGATGCTGCTGGCGGCGGGAATGATCGAAGGACTGGTGAGTCCGGGAGACAGCAGCTGGAGCGAGCGGCTGATCGTGTCCGGGTCGAGCGGGGTGTTATTGGTGATTTACCTGCTCAATGGACGCCCCCTGCCGCTTGAGAGCGCCGACCCAGCCACCGGCGTCCGGGCCAGATCCAGCCTGGCGTCGTAGTCGCGACCGACGAGGCCCGGCGGCGGCTTGCGGGTCCGCCACGTCTGAGCCGGAACCGGGGCCGGAGCTGGCTCAGATTTCCCGCATCAGCGTGCGCATCTTGATTGCCAGCGCTTCGATCTCACGGAGACTGTTGACCGTCTCCGGGTCGAGCCGGGATTCATTCAGCAGCAGCAGCTGGGTTTCGGCCAGTAGCGCCGACAGCGGGTTGGACAGGTCGTGGCGGAACTTCTGGAGCCGGTCTCCATCGGCCATGACAACTCCTCTCAGATGAGAGAACGATAGAGATCGCGCAGATGATGCTCGCGAAGGTGACTGACAGATTGCCAGAGATCGGTGGCCGAATCGCCCCGGAAGATTTCGGCTGTCTCGCGCTCCAGGCCGTCGGAGTCTTCGAGGAAGCCGAGACGGCCGCGCCAGCCACCTTCGGCCCAACGGACGGTCAGGCGGACCTGAATCGATTGATTGTCGAAGCGGATCGGAGAAAGTTGGTACGAGATCGGATCGCGTGGGTCCGGGACCGGCGTGCGCTGGGTTTGCGCCGTCATTCACAATCCTCGCTGGAGGAGGGGTGCCAGTCGATTGGCACCGACCATTCCGAGACACCCTAAATATACACCCAGCCATGACTTACGCAATAGACCCGAAGGAACTCCAGTTCGGCCGGTCTTGACGGCTACAGCACCATCCCCTAGTTTTGGAGATCCTTCGTTGAGTCTGACCACCCCCAAACAGACCAGTCCTGCGCTCGGCCCTCATTTCCCTGGGCCCGCCTGATTCCACATATCGCCGCTGTTACCCCATTTCCCATGCCCTCCGCCGTTCCGTTCCCCGAACGGCCACCGCTCCCTGGAGCCTGACAACCCGTGGATATCGCTGAACTGAAGCAGAAGTCGGTCGCCGAACTGCACGCGCTCGCCCAGCAGCTCAACATCACGAACTATTCGGGCCTCAGGAAACAGGACCTGATCTTCCGGATCGAGCAGTCGTTGCTCGATACCGACACCGTCATCCGCGGTGAGGGGGTCCTGGAAATCCTGCCCGAAGGCTACGGCTTCCTGCGCAGTCAGGACTGGAATTACCTGTATGGCCCCGACGACATCTATGTCTCCCCCAGCCAGATCAAGCGCTTCGATCTCCGCACCGGGGACACCGTTATGGGGCAGGTCCGGCCCCCCAAGGAGGGGGAGCGCTACCTCGCCCTGCTCAAGGTCGAGAGCGTCAACTATGAAGAGCCCGAAAAGACCAAGCACCGCATTGCCTTCGACAACCTCAAGCCGCGCTATCCCGACGGCCGCATCATCCTCGAGAGGAAGACCAGCAGCGACCTTTCGATGCGTGTGGTGGACCTGTTGTCGCCGATCGGCAAGGGTCAGCGCGGACTGATCGTGGCGCCCCCCAAGGCGGGCAAGACGATCCTGATGCAGAAGCTGGCCAACTCGATCAGCGAAAATCACCCCGAGATCGTGCTGATCGTCCTGCTGATCGATGAGCGTCCCGAAGAAGTGACCGACATGCAGGAAAACGTGAAGGCCGAGGTCATTTCGTCGACCTTCGATGAACCCGCCGACCGCCACGTGCAGGTGGCCGATATGGTCATCGAGAAATCGAAGCGGCTCGTCGAGCATGGCCGGGATGTCGTCATCCTGCTCGACTCGATCACCCGACTGGCCCGGGCTCACAACGTGGTTGTGCCCCACTCGGGCAAGATTCTCTCCGGCGGCGTTGACGCCAACGCCCTGCAGAAGCCCAAGCGGTTCTTCGGCGCCGCCCGCAACATCGATGGCGGCGGCAGTCTCACCATTATCGCCACCGCGCTGATCGATACCGGCAGCCGGATGGACGAAGTCATCTTCGAGGAATTCAAGGGCACCGGCAACATGGAACTGGTCCTCGACCGGCGCCTGGCCGACCGTCGGATCTATCCCGCCATCGACATCCAGCGCACCTCGACCCGCAAGGAAGAGCTGCTGATGGACAAGGATGAACTCAACCGGGTCTACCTGCTGCGGAACTTCCTGGCCGACATGCCGCCGGTCGAAGCGCTCGAATTCCTGCTGGAGCGGATGAAGCGCACCAAGAACAACAAGGAATTCTTCGCCACGATGGCCCAGTAGGGGCGGGTCGTTGACCCGCCCTGACTGGGCCATCATGACCCCTCCTGACTGGGCCATCATGATCCGCCCTCACTGGGCCATCGTGACCCGCCCTGACCGGGCCATCGTAACCCGCCCTGACTGGATCATCGCGACCCCCCGCGGCACCCCCCAGTGAGCCTGCCACACACCGGCCGCCTGTTCGCGCTCGACTGGGGCCAGCGCCGGATTGGCCTCGCCCGGTCGGACGACAGCCAGATCCTCGCCTCACCCCTTCCCACACTGGTGCGCCGCGACGGCAAGCGGTTCCCCATGCCGCCATTCCTTGCCCTCGTCAAGGAGTATGAGCCGGTCGGCCTCGTGGTCGGCCTGCCCATCTCGCTCGAGGGGGAGGAAACGGCTTCCAGCCGGGCGGCCAGGGAGCTGGCTGACCTGGTCGGCCGGCGCACGGGTCTGCCCTGTGAGCTCTGGGATGAGCGGCTGTCCAGCGTCATCGCCAACGGCGCGATCCGCGGACAGGGCGGCAGCTCGCGCGACGACCGGGCCAGGGTCGACGCCCTCGCCGCCAGTATTCTGCTGCAGCATTATCTCGACGCCCGGCGCGGGAGTTCGGTGCAGTG
>JBEPVA010000041.1:0-21503 GCA_041691295.1 Gemmatimonadota bacterium | reverse complement strand
GGCGCGAGCGCCTCGGCCATCACGCTGACGGTCGGTGTGACCGCCGCCGCCGCGCCCAGCGTGACCGGGCGCGCCACCGTGGCGACCGCCAACGACCCCAACGCCGCCAACAACACCGCCTCGGATCCGACCACCGTCACCGTGGTCGACCTGGCCCTGATCGCGACCCACAGCGGCGCCTTCACCGTCGGCAACTCCGCGACGATCACCCTGACCGCCACCAACGGGGGGACCGCCAGCACCACGGGGGCAATCACCACCGTCGACACCCTGCCTGCAGGACTCAGCTTCACGACCGCCACCGGCGCGGGCTGGAGCTGCAGCGCCAACGGGCAGATCGTCACCTGCACCAACCCCGGTCCGATCGCCGCCGGCGCCAGCAGCGCCGTGAATCTCGGCGTCTCGGTTGGAGTCGCGGCCTTACCGTCGCTGACCAACAACGGCCATGTCAGCACGCCAAATGACGTCACCGCGGCCAACAACGACGCGACGGATGGCCCGATTGCAGTGAGCGCGCCCGACCTGGCCATCATCCTGAGTCACGGCGGCAACTTCGTGGCGGGACAGCCGGGGGTCTACACCCTGGCCGTATCGAACGGGGGGACCGCGGCCACCAGCGGGGTGATCACTCTCAAGGACACCCTGCCGGCGGGGCTGACTTACACCAGCGCCACCGGGACCGGCTGGGCGTGCAGCGCGGCGGGCCAGATCGTGACCTGTACCAATCCTGGCCCGCTCGGGGCGGGGGCGAGCGCGGGCGCCGTGTCCCTGACCGTGGCGGTCACTGCCGGGGCGGCGCCTTCGGTCACCAATACCGCGACCGTCGCCGTGGCCAGTGATCCGAATGCCGCCAACGACGCTGCGACTGATCCGACCACGGTCACGGTGGTGGATCTGGCCCTGACGCTCGGCCATGGCGCCACCTTCACCGTCGGTACCTCGGCCACCCTGACGCTGACGGCCACGAACGCCGGAACGGCCAGCACCACTGGCGCGATCACGGTGCTCGATACCCTGCCCGCCGGATTGACCTACACCAGCAGCAGCGGCGCGGGCTGGAGCTGCAGTGCCGCCGGCCAGGTCGTGACCTGCGCGAGCCCTGGTCCGCTCGCGGCGAGTGCCACCAGCGCCGTGACGCTCACGGTCGCCGTCGGTCCGACGGCCGCTCCGTCCGTGACCAACACCGGTGACCTGAGCACCCCGAATGACAACGTCTCGGCCAACAACACCGCCAGCGACGGACCGATCACGGTCAGCGCTCCCGACCTGGCCACGACCCTGACCCACAGCGGCAACTTCACGGTCGGTGTCCCCGGGGCCTACACCCTCGGCGCCAGCAACGCGGGCACCGCGCCGACAACCGGGCCGATCACCCTGACCGACACCCTGCCCGCGGGGCTCAGCTACACCAGCGGCAGCGGTACCGGCTGGAGCTGCAGCGCCGTGGGTCCGGTCGTGACCTGTACCACTGCAGGCCCGCTGGCGGCGGGTGCCGCGGCCGGCAGCGTCACCCTGACCGTGGCCGTGGCGAGCGCCGCCGCGCCGGGGGTGACGAATACGCTGCGAGGGGCCACGGCCGGCGATCCCAATGTGGCCAACAACACCGCCAACGACCCGACGACGGTCCTGGCCGTGGATCTCGCGCTGGTCGCGACCCACAGTGGCACTTTCACGGTGGGCAATACCGCCAACGTGATCCTCACCGCCACCAACGGCGGCACCGCCAGCACGACCGGCGCGGTGACGGTGGTGGATACCCTCCCCGCCGGGCTGACCTATACCAGCAGCAGCGGGAGCGGCTGGAGCTGCAGCGCGGTGACCCAGATCGTCACCTGTAGCAACCCTGGCCCGATCGCGCCGAGTGCCAGCAGTGCGGTGACGCTGGCCGTGGCGATCGGTGGTGCGGCCGTTCCGACAGTCACCAACATCGGCCATCTAGGCACGCCGAACGATGTCACCGCGGCCAACAACAATTCGACCGATGGTCCGATCGCCGTCAGTTCAATGGATCTGGCCGTGGCGCTCAGTCACACCGGCAACTTCCTGGCTGGCCAGCCCGGCGTATACATCATCGCCGTCTCCAACCCCGGCACGGCGGCCACCACCGGCGGCCTCACGGTGACCGACACCCTGCCGACCGGCCTCAGTTACACCAGTGCGACCGGCACCGCCTGGAGCTGCAGTGCCGCCGGTCAGATCGTCACCTGTACCAATCCGGGTCCGATCGCCGCGGGAACCAGCGCCGGCTCGATCACCCTGACGGTGGGCGTGGCCGCGGCGGCGGCGCCCAGCATCACGGACAAGGCGACTGTCGCGACCGCCAACGATCCTAACGCCGCCAACAACACCGCCTCCGATCCGACCACCGTCACCGTGGTCGACCTGGCCCTGACCGCGACCCACAGCGGCGCCTTCACCGTCGGCAATACCGCGACGATCACCCTGACCGCCACCAACGGGGGGACCGCCAGCACGACCGGTGTGATCACGACGGTCGATACGCTGCCCGCAGGACTCAGCTTCACGACCGCCACCGGCGCGGGCTGGAGCTGCAGCGCCAACGGGCAGATCGTCACCTGCACCAACCCCGGTCCGATTGCCGCCGGCGCCAGCAGCGCCGTGAACCTCGCCGTCTCGGTTGGGGCCGCAGCGTCACCGCAGGTGACCAACAACGGCCACGTCAGCACGGCCAATGACATCGCTGCGGCCAACAACAATGCGACCGACGGCCCGATCGCCGTGCGTGCGCCCGACCTGGCCATCAACCTGAGCCACACCGGCAGCTTCGTGGCGGGACAGGCCGGAGTCTACACCCTGGCGGTGTCGAACGTCGGCACCACCGCCACCGGTGGAGTGATCACCGTGAAGGACACCCTGCCCGCCGGCCTCAGCTTCACGAGCGCAGCCGGTACGAACTGGACCTGCAGCGCGGTGGGCCAGATAGTGACCTGCACCAACCCTGGCCCTATCGCCGTCGGCGCCAGTGCCAGCGCGATCAGCCTCACCGTGGGTGTCACCGCCGCCGCCGCGCCGTCCGTGACCAACTCGGCCGCGGTTGCCACGGGCAACGATCCCAACGCCGCCAACAATGTGGCGACCGACCCGACCACCGTGACCGTGGTGGATTTGGCGCTCACACTTAGCCATGGGGGCAGCTTCAACGTCGGCAGCGCCTCCACGCTGACCCTGACCAGTGCCAATGCCGGGACGGCCAGCACCAACGGCCCGATCACAGTTATTGATACCCTGCCAGCCGGCCTCACCTACACCAGCAGCAGCGGTGCGGGCTGGAGCTGCAGCGCCCTGGGCCAGGTGGTCACCTGTACTTCGCCCGGGCCGATCGCGGCGGCCGCCAGCAGCGCCGTCACCCTCTCGGTCGTTGTCGACACCGGGGCAGTCCCCCAAGTCACCATCAGGGGACATGTCAGCACGCCGAACGATTTCAGCCCCGCCAACAATGATGCGACCGATGGTCCGATCGCGGTGAGCGCCCCCGACCTGGCAGTGACCGAGACCCACAGCGGCAACTTCACGGTCGGTCTTCCCGGGGTCTACACCTTGGGCGCCAGCAACGTCGGAAGCGCCCCCTCGACCGGGCCGATCACCCTGACCGACACCTTGCCGGCCGGCCTCAGCTTCACCACCGGAACCGGTACCGGCTGGAGCTGCAGTGCGGCAGGCCAGATCGTCACCTGTACCAACCCCGGTCCGCTCGCCGCGGGTGCCAGCGCTTCCAACGTCACGTTGGCCGTGACGGTGACCAGCGCGGCAACGCCGACCGTCACCAGTGTGGTTCGCGGTTCAACGGCAGGCGATCCGAGCCTGGCCAACAACAGTGCCAGCGATGCGACGACGGTCCTGGCCGTGGATCTCGCGCTGGCCACGACCCACAGCGGCACTTTCACGGTGGGTAACTCCGCGAACCTGATCCTCACGGCCACGAACGGCGGGACCGCCAGCACCTCCGGTGCGATCACGCTCGTTGATACCCTGCCCGCGGGTCTCACCTATACCGGCGGCACGGGTCCCGGGTGGACGTGCAGCGCCACTGGCCAGGTCGTCACCTGCAGCAACCCCGGCCCGATCGCGCCGAGTGCCAGCAGTGCGGTGACGCTGGCCGTGGCGATCGGTGGTGCGGCCATTCCGACAGTCACCAACACCGGCCACGTTTCGACCCCGAATGATGTGGCTGCGGCCAACAATGCCGACAGCGACGGTCCGATCGCAGTGAGCAGTCCCGATCTGGCGGTGTCCCTGACCCACAGCGGCTCCTTCACCGTCGGCGTGCCCGGCAGCTACACCCTGGGCGCCAGCAACATCGGCACCGCGGCGACCAGCGGCGCCATCACGCTGGTCGATACCCTTCCCGGCGGGCTCAGCTTCACCAGTGCGGCCGGCACCGGCTGGAGCTGCGGCGCCGCAGGGCAGGTCGTGACCTGCACGAATCCAGGGCCGATCGCCGGCGCCGCGAGCGCGCCGGCGGTGACTCTGACGGTAGCCGTCGCCGCGGGCGCGGCGCCGAGTGCCACGAACATCCTGCATGGAGCAACGTCGGCCGATCCGAACCCCGCGAACGATGCGGCCAGCGACCCGACGACCGTCCTCGCGGTCGACCTGGCACTCACCGCAACCCACAGCGGGACCTTTGCGGTCGGTAGCGGCGCCACTCTGATTCTCACGGCAAACAACGCCGGAACCGCCGCCACCATCGGTGCGGTCTCCCTCGTCGATACCCTGCCCGCCGGCCTGATATACGCCGGCAGCAGTGGCGCCGGGTGGAGTTGCAGCGCGGCCGCCCAGGTCGTCACCTGCACCAACGCAGGGCCCATGGCGGCGGGCGCCAGCAGTGCCGTGACCCTGGCGGTGAATGTCGGGGCCGCGGCCCAACCGTCGGTCACCAACGTGGGGCATGTCGCTACGCTGAGCGACGTGAACCCTGGCAACAACGCCAGCACCGACGGTCCGATCTCGGTGAGCAGCCCCGATCTCGCGGTGGCGCTGAGCCACACCGGGAATTTCGTTGCCGGTCAGCCGGGGGTCTACACCCTCTCGGCTTCCAACGCGGGGAGCTCGCCGACGACGGGCGCCATCACGCTGACGGATACTCTGCCGGCCGGCCTCAGCTTCAGCAGCGCGGTCGGAACCGGCTGGAGCTGCAACCCAGCGGGCGTGGTCGTCACCTGCATCACGCCGGGACCGCTGGCGGCCGGGGCAAGCGCTCCCCCGGTCACCCTGACCGTCGCGGTGGCCGCGGCCGCCGCGCCGGCGGTGACCAACTCGCTGCACGGTGCCACCTCCGGCGATCCGACCGTGGCCAACAATGTCGACAGTGATCCGACCACGGTGACGGTGGTGGATCTGGCCTTGAGCGTGACCCACAGCGGCACCTTCAGCGTCGGCAGCAGCGCCACGATCACCCTGACCGCGGCCAACGCCGGATCCGCGGGTACGACCGGCACGATTACGCTGATCGATACCCTCCCGGCGGGGTTGAGCTACACCGGCAGCAGCAGCGCCGGGTGGAACTGCAGCGCCGCAGGACTGATCGTCACCTGCACCTCCGCCGGTCCGATCCCCGCCGGCGCCAGTAGTGCGGTTGCCTTGGCGGTGACCGTGGGCTCGGCCGCGCAGCCCTCGGTCACCAACATTGGCCATGTCACCACCCCGAACGATGTGGTCGCCGCCAATAACACCGCGACCGATGGCCCCATCGCGGTAAGCAGCCCCGATCTGACGGTCAATCTGACCCACAGCGGCAATTTCACCGCGGGCCTGCCGGGCGTGTATACGATTGCCACAACCAACGCGGGCTCGTCGGCGACCATCGGCCCCATCACCCTGACGGACACCCTGCCCGTCAGCCTCAGCTTTGCCAGCGCCACCGGCACCGGCTGGAGCTGCAGTGCGTCGGGCCAGGTCGTCACCTGTACCAGCCCCGGGCCTATCGCGGCCGGGGCCAGCAGCCCCAGCATCACCCTGACGGTCGGGGTAAGCGCCGCCGCGGCCCCCAGTGTCTCGAACGGCGTGAGCGTGGCCACGGTCAACGATGCCAATCTGGCCAATGACAGTGATACCGATCCGACCACGGTCCTCACCGTCGACCTGGCCCTGTCCCTCACGCACAGCGGCACGTTCAGCGTCGGTAGCAGCGCCACGCTGACCCTGACCTCGAGCAACGCCGGGACGGCGAGCACGACCGGTCCGATCACCGTGGTCGATACCCTGCCCGCCGGGCTGACCTACACCGGCAGCACCGGCGCCGGCTGGAACTGCTCGACGGCCGGTCAGGTCGTGACGTGCAGCAATGCCGGTCCAATCGCGGCAGGCGGTACCAGTGCGGTGAACCTGGCGGCGGCCGTCGGCACCGCGGCCGCACCTCAATTCACCAATGCCGGACATGTGAGCACGGCCAACGACGTCGCGGCGGCCAACAACGCCGCCAGCGATGGTCCGATCGCGGTGAGCGCCCCCGATATCGCGGTGACGCTGACCCATAGCGGCGGATTTACCGCTGGATTGCCCGGCAGCTACACCCTCGGTGCCAGCAATGCCGGCAGCGGGGCGACCACCGGCCCGATCGTCCTGACCGACACCCTGCCGCCAGGACTCACCTTTACCTCAGCGACCGGCACCGGCTGGAGCTGTGCCGCGGCCGGCCCGGTCGTCACTTGTACCAACCCGGGTCCGCTCGCCGCCGGCGCCAGCGCCAGCCCGGTGACATTGACCGTCGCGGTGGCCAACGCTGCGGCCCCCAGTGTGACCAACACCCTGCACGGCCTGACCGCGGGCGATCCCAACGTCGCCAACAACAGTGCCAGCGATCCGACCGTGGTGACAGCGGTGGATCTGGCCATCGATCTGAGTCACACCGGGATCTTTCCGATCGGTGGCACCGGCAGCTACACCATGGCAGTAACCAACGCCGGCACGGCGCCGACCAATGGAGTGATCACCCTGACCGACAGTTTGCCGGCCGGGCTCACCTACAGTGCGGCCACGGGCACCGGGTGGAGCTGCAGCGCAATGGGGCCGGTGGTCACCTGCACCAATCCAGGCCCTCTCGCCGCCGGCGCATCCGCCCCGGTCACCCTGACCGTACAAGTGGGTCCGGCCGCGGCCAGCGGCGCGATCAATATTGCCACGGTGGCGACCAGCGGAGACGCCAATGCGGCCAACGATCGCGACACCGATGCCACCGCCGTGGCGACTCCGGACCTGGCGCTGACCAAGAGTCACACCGGTTCGTTCGTGGCCGGCACCACGGGCAGCTACACCTTGTCGGTGACCAACGGTGGCGGCGGCAGTACCTCGGCGATCACGACGGTCATCGATACCCTCCCTGGCGGCCTCACCTTTGTCAGTGGTACCGGTCCAGGATGGACCTGCGGTGCGACAGGCCAGGTCTCGACCTGCACCCACCCGACCCCGGTCGCGCCAGGCGCCACCAGCGCCATCACCCTGACTGTCAATGTGACCGCTGCGACACCCGCGTCGGTGACCAACATCGCTCACGTCAGCACGCCGACCGACACGTCCGCCGCCAATAACACCGGCACCGACGCGCCGACCACGGTGACCTCCGTCGACCTGGCACTCAGTGTGACCAGCACCGGCACCTTTGCGGTGGGCGGCACTGCCGGCTATTCCCTGGCGGTCAGCAACGTCGGCAGCGCAGCCACCACCGGCCCGATCACGGTCACCGATACGCTCCCCGCCGGTCTCACCTTTGTGGCGGGTTCAGGCACCGGATGGAGCTGCACGGCGAGCGGACCGATCATCAGCTGCACCAGCAACGGGGCGCTGGGCGCCGGCACCGCGAGCAACATCGCTCTGATCGTTGCGGTCGGGGCCACGGCATACCCGGGGGTGACCAACACGGCCCACGTGCGGACCGGCCTCGACTTCAACCTGGCCAACGATGCGGCAACGGCGGGTCCGACGTCGGTGAACGCCATCAACCTGGCCGTGACCAAGTCGCACAGCGGCATCTTCCGGATCGGCCAGACCGGCCACTATACCCTGTCCGTCCGCAATTCAGGCGGTCTCACGACCACCGGCGCGGTGGTCCTCAGGGACACGCTGCCCAACGGCTTGAGCTATCTGGCCGCGACCGGCACCGGCTGGAGCTGTGTGGCGGCGGGATCCACCGTCTCCTGCACCAACCCTGCTCCGATCGCCGGCGGTCAGACCAGCGCCGTGCAGCTTGATGTGGCGGTGGCCCTCGCGGCCGCGCCCAGCGTGACCAACGTCGCCCACGTGGCAACCCCCGGAGATGTCGACCCCGCTGACGATATCAGTCGCGACCCGACTCAGGTGGCGGCGGTTGACCTGTCGCTGTCGAAGCGCCACAGCGGCACCTTCACCGTCGGCCAGCCCGGCATGTACACCCTGGCCGTCTCGAACGTCGGCAGCGGCCCGACCATCGGCACCATCGCGCTCACCGACACCTTGCCGGTCGGACTCAGCTATGCCTCGGCGGCGGGAGCCGGCTGGAGCTGCTCAGCGGCGGCCCAGGTGGTCAGCTGCACCAACCCGGATACCCTCGCAGCGGGCGATTCGACGGTCCTGGCGCTCACAGTCGGAGTGGCCCAGGAGGCGTTCCCGAGTGTGGTCAACACCGCCTCCGTCTCGACCCCGTTCGATGATGTGCCGGGCAACAACACGGCGGTGGACCAGCCGACCTCGATCATCGGCCGCAACACCCTCTTCGTCGACAAGGCGGCCAGCAAGGTTGAAGTCGAGATCGCGGATGTGCTCGACTATACCATCCGGGTGAAGAACGTCGGGATCGCGGCGGTGTCCCTGGTGTCACTCGATGACCGCCTGCCCCGCGGCTTCACCTATGAGACTGGCACCGCGCGCCTCGACACCGCGGCGATCGCCGACCCGACCGGCGGCAAGGGCCCGGCGCTCTCCTTTGCCCTGGGCACCATCAACCCTGGAGCGACCGTCGCCCTGACGTACCGCGTCAAGGTCGGCGCCGGCGCGGCTCTCGGCGACCTCACCAACCGCGCCCTGGCCACCAGCCCGCAGGCGGCCAGCGGATCCAACGTGGCCACTGCGTCCGTGGTGCTGCGCGGCGGTGTCTTCACCGACCGGGCCTACATCGCCGGCAAGGTCTATCTCGATCACTGCGCCTGCGATTCAACCGCGCTCCAGGGTCCGCCCGAGCTTGGCGTGCCCGGCGTTCGCCTCTACCTCGAAGATGGGACCTCGACGGTCACTGACGTCGAAGGCAAGTATCACTTCTACGACGTGAGCCCGCGCCTCCACGTTGTGAAGCTCGACGTCAGCACCCTGCCGGCCAGCGCCGCGCTGCAATCGCTCAGCCATCGGGACGCGGGGGATGCGGACAGCCGCTTCGCCGACGTCAAGACGGGCGAACTGTATCGGGCCGATTTTGCGCTGGTCTGGAACGACTCGGTCTATGCCCAGCTGCTCGCCCGCCGGGAGCGCGGCGAAGTCTCGACCGCGATCACCGGGGCCAGCGCGGGCGCCCTGTCGCTGGGCGACGGTCGCGCCGCTCCTGGCTCTGGTTCGACGTTGCCGCCCTCCTCCGGGGGCGTGCCCTCGATCAGCAGCGATCCGTATGCGGCAGCCACCGGCGACGCCGAGCAGCAGGCATCCGAAGCTGTAGTTCATCCAAACGACCCGGGCGCCCATGGTTTCCAGGGCGTGCTCCCCGGCCGGACCCTGACCGCCCTCAATTCGAATCTGCCGGCGCTGCCAACCGCCGAAGCCACTCAGTCGATCAGCGGCTTCGGTTCCCGTGGCCACATCGAACTCGAAGTGACCAGGGCCGGCATTCCGGCCGACGGCCACACGGCGGGGGACGTGGTGCTCCGCATCGTCAATTCCGACGGCGAGGCGCTCACCGCCACCGCCACGGTCACTCTCGAAGCGTCGGCGGGCCGCTGGGACGTGGTCGATCGTGACGAAACCGAACCCGGCATCCAGATCACGGTGGACTCCGGTATTGCCCTGGTGCACCTGATCGCGCCCGACGCAATCGGTCAGGCCCAGATCCGGGCCACCTCCGGCGACCTGCAGGGCACCACGTCGCTCACTTTCATCGCCGCCTCACGTCCCCTCCTGGCGGCCGGCGTGGTCGAAGCGCGTCTCGACTTCCACAGCCGCAAGCTGGCGGCCGGTGAGCGCCACGACGCCTTCGAGTCTGATCTCACCAGCCTCGACTTCAGCAACGACAGCGGCACCATCCACGGCGGCGCCCGGGGCGCGGTCTTCCTCAAAGGCACCCTGCTCGACCACTACCAGATGACGCTGCGCTACGACAGTGAGCACGATGATCAGGCCCGCTTGTTCCGCGATATCCGGCCGGAGGAGTTCTATCCGGTCTACGGCGACGCCTCCATCATGACCTTCAACGCCCAGTCCACCAGTCCGCTGTACGCCCGGGTCGATCGCGACCGGAGTTTTGCCCTCTACGGTGACTTCCTCACCTCGCAGGGTGGCGAGACCCGGGCCCTGGGCGCCTACAACCGTTCGTTGACCGGCACCACCGGTCACTACGAGAGTGACAAGGCCGCGGTCAATGTCTTCGCCAGCCGCAATGACAGCCACCAGGTCGTCGATGAAATCCGCGGCTTGGGCTTGTCTGGCCCCTACCCGCTGAGCCGCCCCGACGCGCTGCTCAACAGTGAGCACGTCGAAATCCTGGTCCGCGACCGCAACCAGCCGGCCACCATTCTGGATACCAGGACCCTCAACCGGTTCGAGGACTACACCGTCGAGCCGCTGACCGGCCGCCTGATCTTCAAGACCCCGGTACCGAGCCTCGACGAAAACCTCAACCCGGTCTCGATCCGGGTGAGCTATGAAGTGGAGAGCGGCGGCGATCGCTTCTGGGTCTATGGTGCCGACGTCCAGGTGACTCCGATCAACCGCCTCGAACTCGGCGCCAGCGTCGCCCGAGATCAGGATCCACTCGGCTCCCGGACACTGGCCAGCGCCAACGCGACCATTCGTCTCGCGGCGAGGACCTTCCTCTTCGGCGAGTTTGCCCGCGCCGACAGCGCCAGCGCCACCAGCGGCAATGGCGAGCGGATCGAGCTGCGCCACTTCTCCACCCGCTTCGAGGGCCGGGCCTACGCCCTCCAGACCGACGCCGAATTCTCGAACCAGTCGTCCGCCATCGGGCGCGGACGCCGGGAATTCGGCGGCCGCGGCGCCTTCCAGCTGGATGCCAGGACCCGCCTCCTGGGTGAAGTGCTCCAGACCGAGGACCTGGTCAACCGGGGTCGCCGTGACGGTGGACAGATCGGGGTCGATCGCAAGTTCGGCGACCGGTTCCATCTCGAGCTCGGCTATCGCCACGCGGAAGAGTCGACCGCTCCGGCCTCGCTCCAAACCGCCGAGACTCCGGCCGCCACACCGAACACGACCAACAGCCTGCGGGTCAAGGGCACCGAGCAGTTCGGGCTCCGGGCCTCGATCTTCGCCGAATTCGAGCAGGACCTGATCCGGACTGATCAGCGCCGGGCGGCGCTGGGCGGGGATCTGCGGCTCACCAGGCATGTGCACCTGTACGCCCACCACGAGTTTGTCTCCTCGTTGGCGGGGCCGTATGCCCTGAACGGCGCCCAGAGCGAGGCCAGTACGGTCATCGGCATCAACGCCGACTATATCCGGGACGGCTCCGTCTTCAGTGAATACCGCGCCCGGGACGCCTGGAGTGGCCGTGAGGCCGAGGCGGCAATCGGCCTGCGCAACGGCTGGACCCTGAGCCGGGGTCTGCGGCTGCAGACAACCTTCGAGCGGGTGGATGGGATCAAGACGAAGAGTGCGGCCGAAGCGACCGCTGTGACCGGAGCGCTGGAGTACACCGGCAGCCCGCGGTGGCGCGGCACGGCCCGCCTCGAATATCGCAACGCGGCCTCCCGCGACAACCTGTATGCCTCCCTCGGCTACGCCCGCAAACTCTCGCAGGACTGGAGCCTGCTCGGCCGCAGCGCACTCGACGTCGTCTTCCATCAGCAGTTGAGTGAGCGGTCGGCACTGGGTGTCGCCTACCGTCAGACTGCGCGCAATCACTGGAACTTCCTCGGCCGCTACGAGCACCAGTTGAGCTGGACCGACTCGGTCACGGGCGGGCCCAGGGTCCGCCGGGAGGCGCATATCTTCTCGACCCACGCCTCCTTCCACCCGTCGCTGCCCTGGGTCTTCTCGGGCGAGCTGGCGGTCAAGTTCGCCACGGAACTCTCCGACGGGATCCGGACCCCGAGCAATGCGCAATTGGTCCAGACCCGGGCGGTCTACGATTTCACCAGACACTGGGATGTCGGGTTGCTGCTCCGCATGCTGGCCAGCGATGGCTTCCACCAGCAGCAGGGCGGTGTCGGGGTCGAAGTTGGCCGAGTGGTCGCCAAGAATCTGCGGGTCGGCGCGGGCTTCAACTTCTTCGGGTTCCGCGACCAGGAATTGACCGGCCAGAGCTACACCGACCGCGGCCTCTACCTGCTGCTCGGCTGGAAGTTCGACGAGGATCTCTTCGGAGTCGGTGCGCCGCCGTCGGCCCCGGCAGCCCCGGTGGTGACGGGAGCCCAGCCATGATCTCGAGCATTCGCCGGGCCGCGATCGCGGCACTGGCGCTGACCCTCGCCTGCGCGGGAAATCCGGTGCCCAACCCGGGTTCCCTGGCACCCGCGTGGGCACGAATCACCGATCAGGTCATCAATCGGGATCTAGCCACGATCGATTCGGCGCATGCCCGCCTCGCCGCGCTCGATCAGCAGGGCAAGGTCTCATCCTACGAACGGAGCGCGATTGGCGGGCTGCTCGGCTTTGCGCGGTTGCAGTACGTGGCTGGCGATGGATCTGGTGTGGTCGACCGGGCGCTCGCCGCCGCGGAACTTCGCCTCGATGGACTGGCGTCCGGAGCCCCGGTGACGCCCGGTCTGGCGATCGAGATACCCGGCAATCCGCCATCGACGGAACTGGAGGACGTCGTCGGGAGGTCACTCAAGGACTCGACCATCGTGCTCGGGGAAAGCGGCGAAGTTCTGGCGCAACTCGAAATCGAGCTGCTCCGCCTGCGGACCGCCGCACGCTTCTGCCCGCCCGAGTCGCTGGGACGGGCGCGGAACCTCGCGGCCGCGCTTGCCACGCCGGTGCCGCTCCCGCCGCTGCCAGTCCAGGCCGAGGCGGAAGCTGTGCCGGAGCAGGTGGTCGTCGCCGCGCCGATTCCACCCGCACCGCTCGATACGGTGGTGCTGCCCTCCGGCGTCAATTGCGGCGAGCATGTGACGGCGCTCGACGATACCACCAAGCGGACCCTCGATCGGCTGGCCCAGTCGCTGGGCCGCTCGCCCACCCTCCGCCTCGCCTTTGCCGGGTCTGAAGGGTCCAACCTGGCGCAACTCGACTCCGCCTACCTGGTGGGGCTGGGTGCCGATCCTCGCCAGTTCAGCCAGGAAAGGAAGGCGGCGAGCCCGAGCCCGGATTCCTCCTGCGTGACGATTACCTACATCGTCCCGGGTGATCTCCCGCTCCGTATCATCCGGCGCACCGGCCCGCAGTACATTGTGCCGACCCGGGTGACCTTCGCGACCAGCACGACCGCGCTCGACACGGCAGCGCGCGCCCGGATGCTCCGACTGGCCCAGTTCCTGGTGGATTTCCCGGCGGTACAGTCGGAACTGCTCGGCTTCGCCGACCCGCGCGGCGGCGCGCGGGCCAACAAGAAACTGTCCGACAATCGGGCGGCGGCCTCCAAGGCGGTCCTGCTGGCGGCGGGGGTCGAGGCAAGACGAATCGGTACGGTGGGTCGGGGCGCCGTCATCCTGCCCCGCAGTGGCGCGACGGACGCCGAGTATCGCGCGGAACGACGGGTGGAATTTCACCTCCGTATTCCGGCCACCTACCGGCTCCGGATTACCCCATCAGGCAATGAAGTGATTCTGGAACAAGACTGAACCCGGCATCACAGCATACTCCCCGGATCTCGATCCACCACCACCCGCGGCTCGCCGCCCGACGTGATCTTTCCCGCTGCATATCTCGTTACCCGACCGATCGCCTCCGACGGCCCTCGCAGCACCACATGCCAGCGCCATCTCCCCTTGATCTTCCCGATCGGGCTCGGCGCCGGACCCAGCACCGCAATCGGCAAGTCGTAGCGCTCGATCAGCCCCCGGCACCAGTCGGCCGCCTCAGCCGCCGCCGCGCCGACCGCCACCTCATTGGTACCCGACACCAGCAGGTTGGCCAGCGACACGGTCGGCGGGTACGGCGGAAACTCACGCATGGCCAGTTCCTCCCGGTTGAATCCAACCGTATCGTGCGCCGCCGCGAACCGCACCGCGTGATGTTCCGGCCGGTAGGTCTGAACGATCACCCTGCCTCCCTTCGGCCCCCGCCCCGCCCGCCCTGCCACCTGGGCCAGCAGCTGAAAGGTTCGCTCGGCCGAACGGAAGTCCGGCAGGTAGATCCCGGTATCGGCGTCGATCACCCCGACCAGCGTGACATTCGGGAAGTCGAGCCCCTTGGCGATCATCTGGGTACCCAGCAGGATATCGACCTCACCCCGCCCAACCCGGCCGAGTATCTCGTGGTGCGACCACTTGGTACTGGTGGTGTCGAGATCCATTCGGCTGAGTCGAGCCGCGGGAAACCGCTCGGCCAGCATCCGCTCAACCTGTTGCGTGCCGAGCCCGCGCATCTGCTGCGCGGCGTGGCCGCACTCACTGCAGGCGCGTGCCAGTGGATGACTGGCATTGCAGTAGTGGCATCTCAGTCCGGGAGGGGATTGATGCACCGTAAGGCTGATGCTGCAGTTGTCGCACTGAGCCACGGTCCCGCAGGAGGGGCACTGAAGAAATGAGGCGTAGCCCCGGCGGTTGAGCAGCAGCAGCGCCTGTTCTCCCCGGGCCAGGGTGGCCTGCAGGGCCGTATCGAGTGCCACCGACCACGGGATCGGCCGCGCTTCCGGCACGAATGGAGCGGTCCGGAGGTCAACGACTTCAACCGCCGGCATCGGTCGGCCGCCAATCCGTTCCGGCAGCCGGATCAGCGTCAGCCGCTCGCCGACCCTCGAAAAACTCTCCGGCGATGGCGTGGCACTGCCCAGTACCAGCCTGGCTCCTTCAATCCGGGCCCGCACCTGCGCGACATCGCGGGCGTGATATCGCGGCGTCTCGCCATTCTTGTAGCTGACCTCGTGCTCCTCGTCGATGATGATCACGCCGAGCGATTGCACCGGCGCGAAGATCGCGGAGCGCGCCCCGACGGCCACGCGTTTCTCGCCGCTGCGCAGGCTCCGCCAGGCATCGACCCGCTCTGAATCGGACAGAGCGCTGTGCAGCACCGCCACCTGGTCGCCAAAGGCGCCGCGGACCCGGCTGACGGTCTGGGGAGTGAGGCTGATCTCGGGAACCAGCAGGATGGCGCCGCGGCCCCGGCCGAGCTCGGCGCGAATGGCCTCGAGATAGACCAGGGTCTTGCCGCTGCCCGTGACCCCGAACAACAGCGCGGCATCTCCGGGCGCCACAGCGGCAATGGCAGCCAGCGCTTCCTGTTGAGCAGGAGTGAGGTCCGTGGGTGGTGGGGTGCCCATTTCTCCGGCAAACGGATCGCGCAGCCGGCTCTCTTCCTCGATCCGGGCCAGCCCGCGAGTAACCAGTCCCTTGATCACGGTGGCACTGAAGCCGAGCTGATCGCGCAGGTGCGCCACCGGAGAACGTCCACCCAGCTCCTCGACCGACTCGTACAGCCGCCGCTGCTCTCTGGCCCGTTTGAACAGGGTTTCCCGTTCGAGCAGGCTGGCAGTCCGGTCGAGCAGCAGGATCCGCTGGTGCGCTGCCATCGCGTCGGTGTCGGCTGGGAGGACACTGAGCCCGATGGCCCCGACTCGGGACAGGCGGTTGACCGCGTCCCAGACCGGTTTCTTCAGCGCCCGCGCAATGGCACTGACAGGCGCCTTGCCGCCCTTGCCGGCCAGCCAGACCATGATGTCGCCACCGAGGCCGCCGGTGGTCCGGTCAGGATCGGACCGCAACTCGGCCACTACGCGCGATTCACCCCAGAGCGCCGCGGGCAGCATGGCCTTGAGGGTCAGGCCGAGTGGCGCCGAGTAGTAGCCGGCGATCCAGTGGGCAGTTTCGATGAGAGAGGGAGACAACGCCGGTTCGGAATCCGGGGCACTGAGGATATCGCGGCTCTTGATTCCGTCCGGCGGCGGACCGTATCCCACCACGATCCCGACCATCTCGCGCTGCCGGACTGGCACCACCACCCGGCTGCCGACCTGGACCCGGTCGGCGATCGACTCCGGAATGCCGTAGCTGTACGGCTGGGCCAGTGGCAATGGAAGCGCCACCTGGCCGTACTGCTCGGTCATCGCCGGCTGACGCCCAGCCCCGCCCCGGTCGGGAGCTTGACCTGGCCACGTTCGATCGTGGCACCCACCATCGGGTCGCTGGACAGCAGTGCCGCCCCATCGAGGTCGACGATATCGACCAGCGGGGTGAAGTGCGCCGCCGCCGTGATCGCCAGTGAACTCTCGATCATGCAGCCGACCATCACCATCATGTGGTGAGCCCGCGCAATGGCGATCATCCGCAGTGCTTCACGCAGCCCGCCGCATTTGGCCAGCTTGATGTTGATCCCGTCCACATTGCCGACCAGCGCCGGAATGTGGCCCGAGGTTTCGCAGTCCTCATCGGCAATCAGTGGAATCCTCGCTGCCCGCCGGATCTGTCCCAGCCCATCATAGTTGCCCGGCATCAACGGCTGCTCCAGCACCGTGACCCCGAACTCCTCAAGTACCGGGAGCATGCCGATGGCGTGCTTCACGGTCCAGCCGCAATTGGCGTCGACCCGGATCTCCTTGGTGGTGGTGTCACGAATGGCCGTGAGAATCTCCAGATCGCGGTCGGAGCCCAGCTTGATCTTGAGCACCGGATACTGCTCCGCCTCTTTGACCTTCAGCTTGATCCGCTCGGCCGTATCCATGCCGATCGTGAAGGTCGATTGCGGCGCCTTGGCGGGATCGAGCCCCCACATCTGATAGACCGGAATCCCCAGGCGCTTGCCGGCTAGGTCGTGCAAGGCAGCCGACAGCGCGGCCCGGGCCGCGGGATTCCGGTGCAGCCGGAGCTCAAAGGCAGCTTCCGATTCTTCCAGCAGGGCCGGATTGGCCGGCAGCACCTCGCCGTACGCCTTCAGGGCGGCCAGGACCGTCTCGGTGGTTTCCCCGTAGTACGACGTCGGTGCGGCCTCTCCCCAGCCCTCGACCCCATCGTCATCGGTCAACCGGACCATCACCGTGCGGTAGTCGCTGGTGTTGCCCCGGGCGATGATGAACGGATGCCGGGTGCGGAGGTCGAGCACCTCGGTGTCGAGCTGGAGACGATGAGTCACGCGATCCTCGGGGTGGGAAACGGGAACGGCAAGATAACGGCCTCAGCCCAGCGCCTGCAGCACCGCTACGACCCCTTCGGCCAATCGGTCGGGCCGGTAGCCGCCCTCGAGCAGGCCGACCACTGGCACTCCCGGCAGCCGGTCGCGAATCCTGAGGGTCAGGTCGGCGTAGTCAGCTGCCTCCAGAGTGAACTGCCCCAGCGGATCGCCGTACATGGCGTCGAACCCTGCCGAGATCAGGACAAGGTCGGGGCTCCAGTCCGTGGTGCTGGCCACGATCGCGTGCCACAAGTCGGTCAGGTACTGCGAGGCTGGCAAACCGGGACCCCGGGGCACGTTGAACACATTTCCCACCCCTCGCTCCTGGACCATCCCAGTCCCCGGGTACCAGGGATGCTGGTGCAGCGAGACATAGCGGATCGATGGGTCGTTCTCGACCAGCGCCTGGGTCCCGTTGCCATGATGCACATCCCAGTCGATGATCAGTACCCTGTCCCGGCCCTGGCGCTGAGCGTAGCGGGCGGCGATGACCGCGGTGCTGACCAGGCAGAAGCCCATGGCCCGCGCAGCGAGGGCATGATGCCCCGGAGGGCGCACCGCTGCAAAGGCGTTCGACCGCTCGGCAAAGGCGTAATTGATGGCGGCCACCGCCGATCCGCAGGCGCCGAGCACCGCGTCCCAGCTGGCCGCGCTGACGGCGGTATCAAGCGAAAGCTCGCCACCTCCGCGCCGAGCCAGCGCCTCGATCCGCTCGAGATGAGCCTCGGGATGGACTGCCAGCAATACCGCGCGCTCCGCCGGGATCGCGTCGATGACCTGAACTCCGGGCAGTCTCCGCGCCGCGGTGAGCACCGCTGTAAGGCGGGCCGGCTGCTCGGGGTGGCCGGCGCCGGGATCGTGGAGCACGCAGGCCGGATGGGTAAAGACACGGACAGTCATGAGCTGAGGCGGGCCGCAGGCGGGACGTCAGGTCGTGGGTGAATCGGGGTGGTCCTGGCCTTGCAGCAGCGAGCGGAGGTTGCGGACTTCATCCTTGAGGGCCGCCCGCGCTCTGGCGATTTCCTCGAGGCGGGTCCGCTGCCGCCGCCAGAGAACGGTGACCCTCCATGCCATGAGCAGGAAGACCGCGGCGGTGAGCAGCAGGGGCCAGCGGTTGGTCTTGAGTCCGGCCAGCGCGAGCAGAGCGGCATCCAGCGCCAGAAATCCTACCGCCAGTATCGTCAGCCCTCGTCCGCCCCGCGCGACCGCTGCCATCGCGGCAACTCAGCGGACCGGACGCCGCCGGCGCGGCACCACGATCAGGCTGGCTCTGGCCACCACCCCGGCCTGGCTGAGGCTCTGCCCCTCATCGAACAGTTCGGCGCCGCGAAACTTCATGGCGTAGTCCTCGGCCGGCTCGTCGATGTGGGTCAGGCCCAGTGCCTTGCGCTTGAGTTCGTTGACCGTCATCGAGGAGGGCACCTCGAGATCGACCTGGTCCCAGGCATCCTGCACCATGACCCGGATCGGCATCCCAGTTCCGCCGCTCACTGCGCCGCTCCCATGACGGGCAGGGTGGAGAAAAACCGGTTGAGCGCCTGGTCGAACAGCAGCGTCGAGC
Organism: Gemmatimonadota bacterium; assembly: GCA_041691295.1. GTDB lineage: Bacteria > Gemmatimonadota > Gemmatimonadetes > Gemmatimonadales > GWC2-71-9 > DATEHG01. The sequence goes on along the minus strand of JBEPVA010000041.1, from coordinate 2,527 downwards.
CGCGGACCCGCGTTCCGCTGCCGTTGGCAGTCACCGCCAGAATGATCTCCTCGCCACCCTGGCCCCGAAGGCAGAGATAGCCGGCCCCTTCCTTCTCCGGAAAAGCCGCCGACGCCGGTACCCGCTGGGCAAAGAACAGCTTGGCGCGGGACAGCACTTCGGCGCCAGTCAGGGAGGTTTCGGTTTCGTGAGTCATGCGAGGCTCAGGTGGGAGACGGACCATAAGATAGCAGGAGACCCGAGCCAGAAGACAGGCGACAGGCCCCCGCAATCGGCGACCGGTGACGAGAGCGACCCCTGACCCCTAAAGGCGTTCCTGCAGGGCGGCGGCCAGCCGAGTCCAGTCGACCACCGGTGCCGGCTGCCAGAATGCCTCCATCAACCATCCGCCCGCCGCCGGATTGAAATACCAGTCTTCATTGAACTGTTCGCGCAGCTCAGCGGCCCACCCGGCCGCCAGCGCCCAGCCTCTGAGGTATTCGATTCCTGCCAGCCCCGGATCCCGATCGAACAGCGCTTCATCCCTGCTGTACTCGATGCCCGTGGCACTCCACAGCGACTCGGCGTAGTCGTCGCCGTGTCCACGAGCACCCGGGTCCGCCAGCATGACGAGTTCAACCGGCCACCTGGCGGCGTAGCGCCGTGCCAGGAACAGGTCGGCGGCGGCCAGGTCACGAGACTGGGCAGTCGCGTCGGCCCGGGAGACTCCCTCCGCCCTGAGCCAGGGAATTTCCCCCGGAATCGATCCGAAGAGAATCGCCCAGCCTTCAGCCACTGCCCGTTCGGGGCGCCGGCGCAGGATCGATTCCAGCGATTCGGGTTGAGCCGCGAGATGCAGGGCGTGCCCCATCTCGTGCCACAACGCCCGGCGCCCCGATATTCCGTCCATTGGCCAGGCGACGATCATAATCTCGCCCGGCACGTCGATCGGAATGGTGGCCGGCCTCGGCCGCTTGCCGGCCCTGCTGTCCAGGTCGAAGCGCACCTGGTCCAGCAGCGGTTCGAGGCCAACCTGGCGGGCCTGCCGCCGGGCAGCCGCGTCCAGCATGGCACCATCAAATTGCCGATCGGCCGGCTGGCGAAGAAAGAGCGGGAGAACATCACTGCGAGTGAGTCCTCCGCCGGCACCCCGGAGTCGGTCCCGCGTGAGCCGCTGCAGCCCCTCCCGGTACTGGCTATCGGTGGCGCCAAGCAGAGTGGCGCAATTGTCGCGGCCATCGTCGGCGGCGGAGGTCAATGTCGAGATCGCACCTGCAATCGTGCCCCCTCCGGCGTCACCCAGCACCTCCGCCTCGGCCAGCAGTGCCGCTCTTCGATTAGCCCCCATGATATCCGCGGCGGTCCTGGTGCGCTCCCGCTCAATGGCTCGGCGCCGTTCGGAATTGCGCTCGACCCCGATCGAGGCCAACGCACCCGCCAGCGAAATACTCTCGCCCTCCAGCCCGTTCTCTCCCCCAGCCATGAAAAAAGAAGCTCCCCGTTCGAGTCGGGAAGCTTCTCGGTCCAGTGGGTCAAGCGCGGCGCGGAGCTGAAGATCCACCGTCAGCGCCAGCCGGGCCTTGCTCTCGCTCCAGGCACTGGCGTTGCCCTGGGCACTGGCCCGGAGCTCCAGAAGGACCGCCGAGTCCCAGAGTGCGGCTGAGGCTTCAAGCAGCGCCTCCGCGCCCCGCCCTTCGTCGGGCAATCCGGCCAGTTCTCGCGCCCGGGCGCTGGCGTACTCCCGGGCCAGCGATTCCAGCTCGATAGTCAGCTCCCGACCGTGATGCGCTCGCCGATCCAGCTTCGAAGCTGGTCCAGGCCGATCCGATCCTGGTTCATCGCATCCCGATGCCGGACGGTGACCGTCTGATCGGTGATCGTGGTTCCGTCCACCGTGACGCAGAACGGCGTTCCCGCTTCATCCATCCGCCGGTACCTCCGGCCGATCGCGCCACTGTCATCGTAGAACGCCGGGAACCGCTTCTTGAGATCGTGAAACACCCGCTCGGCCACCTCGGGCATTCCATCCTTCTTCACCAGTGGCAGCACCGCCGCCTTGATCGGGGAGAGCGCCGGGTGCAGCCCCAGCACCACCCGCGTCTCTCCCTCGACCTCTTCTTCACGATACGCATCGGCCAGCACCGTCAGGGCCACTCGGTCGGCGCCAGCTGAAGTCTCGACGATGTAAGGCACGAACCGTTCATTGGCCGCCTGGTCGAAATAATCCAGCCGCTTGCCGGAATATTCCTGGTGCCGGTTGAGATCGAAGTCGGAACGGTTGTGCACTCCCTCGATCTCGCTCCAGCCGAACGGGAACTGGTATTCCACGTCGTACGCCGACTTGGCGTAGTGGGCCAGTTCGCCGGGGCCGTGCTCGTGCCAGCGGAGCTTGGCGGGCGCCAGCCCGATCGAATGGTGCCAGGCCATCCGCCATTCGCGCCACCGCTCGAACCATTCGGTGTCGGTGCCGGGCTTCACGAAGAACTGCATCTCCATCTGCTCGAACTCACGGGTCCGGAAGATGAAATTCCCCGGGGTAATCTCGTTC
>JBEPVA010000040.1:0-21542 GCA_041691295.1 Gemmatimonadota bacterium | reverse complement strand
CCCCGGCCTCGCCCCCCCCCGCCCCCCTTTTATTGTTGCGGGGGGGCCGCCGGCCTCCCCCGCCCAATGGGGGGGGGGGGGGGGGGCGGGCGCCCCCCCCCCCCCGCGTTTTTTCCGGACTGCGGCTCACTGAATCTCAGGGCCGGGGCCGATCGTCTCCGTGCCATTCATATCCGCCGATGCCACCAGCGTCTGGACCAGCGGCACTGGTTGATTCGCCATCGTGTCAATCGCGTATCGTCCAATTCGTCTCTGTCAAATACTTTGACATCACGCTCCAGTGATTTTGCAAAACACACCGTGATCAATCATGGGCATATACCTTAAATGCTTGTAGATCAATCATTTATGCGTGGCCTATCAGTTGCATTGAATAATCTCAGGCAAGGTGGTGGCTAACCGATTCTTTTGCAAGGTATACTCGATGGCATCGGCCACCGAGTGACGCGAGGCAGACCATGTTCCAGATCAGGCTCCCCAACGGTATTGAGATGGTGTTTCCCAGTGTCGAGGAATTCCAGGCCGCGGTAGCCAGCGGCGTGGTGACTTCGGACTCGGAAATTTTCCACCAGAAGGCGGAGCGCTGGGTCCCGATCGCCTCTCACCCGACTTATCATCGCGCAGTCAGCGCAGCCCGCGCTCCGGCCGCTGCGCCATTGGCTACGGTGGCCCCGGCGGCAGCGCCGGCCGCACCGCCGATCCGCCGGGTAGTGCCGGTAGCTCCAGCGGTGCAGGCCACCGCTCCTCGCCCGGTCGTGGCGGCCCGGCCCCCGGCGCCACCACAGGTCTCGCCGCGCCCTGCCGTGATGCCGCCGATGCCGCACTCCGCTCAGCGACCCGCTGCCGCGCCAACCATGGCACCGCCGGCAGTTTCGGCCCAGCGACCGGCGATCGTCATACCGGCACCGGCACCGCTCCCTGTCGCGGCCGCTCCCGCTCGCGCGGTGCTCCGCCCCACGCCTCCTCCGGTTCCGTCGGCTCCGCCTATGCCGGCTCCGCCTTCGCGTCCGGCACCGCCGACGCGCAGCAATGAACTCAGATCCGTGGATCTCGACCTGCCCGAGACCGAGCCGACCCGGCCCGTTTCTCCACTGCCCGCCTCCTCACCAATACACATCGCGCACTCAGCGCCCGCCCCGGCCATCGTGGTTCCACCGCCGGCTCGGGCCGAGACATTGGCCGATCTCACCGCCGAATTCGAGATTCTTGAGGGATTCGGGACGGAAGACTCGGCCGCTACTACTGAACTGCCGGTCCGGGCGCCTGCGCCTCGTGCCGAGCCAGTTCATCACGCGCCGACGCCAGCAGTCTCGGCACGGCCGTCACGCCCCGATTCTGTCCACCAGCATGAACCCGTGGCGCACCTCGCGCCGGAATCGCGTCATGTGCCGGTCCCGGCGCCCGCTCCCTCTCGTTCGGGAAGCGGACGCTGGCTGATCGCGGCCGCTCTTGGTGCGGCCCTGATCGGCGGCGGGGCCCTGGTAGCGTGGCGGTCCGGCGGCGCCAAGCCAGCCGCGGTGCAGCTGGCCTCCACTGCGACGACCTCGGCGTATACGCAGGTTCCGCGGCCCGAGAGCACACCGGCCATGACACCGAGCGGTCCAGGACCGACCTCAACCACGCCGACATACGTCGCCCCGGTTGCGACTCCGCCGGCCGCCCAGAAGCCAGTTCAGCAGGTGGCGACGCCGCCGGTCGCCACCGCGCCGGTGCATCAGACCGCCGCCGCGCCAGTACCGGAGATCGACAGCGCGCCGATTCTGCCAGGCCGTCCTCAGGCATTGTCGGTCGATCTTGATGTGTCGGGTGCGGCCGTGGGAACGACCGCGGACGGCGGCGCCGCTGCCATTTCCGGCCCGAGCCTGGGCTCGGTGACGGATCACTACGCCGATGCGGCGAGTGATGCGGGCAAGCAACTCGAGGCTCGTCTCAGCGGCATCGGATTCTCCCGGGTGATCGCGCCGCTGCGGTTCGGCTCGGTGGAAAGCATGGAAGGGGCCCGGCACACGATCTCCTCCGCGGTCGGCATGGTGGCGGCCTTCCGCACCCGGATGCAGGCCCTCGAGAAGATTTACGGCGATTCGGCCGCCCAGGCCCAGCGCGGCCGCAAGGCGAGCCCCAAGGAGATGATGGCCTGGGATCACCGGCTGCCACAGCGCGAATCAGCCGAGGCGGCCCAGGCCGTGGACCTGGCGCTGAGCAAGTCCGATCAGCTGTATGCGGCGCTGCTGGCCCACCCGGAGCAGGTGAAAGTGGACGTCTCCAGCGTATCGATTTCGGATCCGGAGCTGGCCCGCCAGTATCAGTCGCTCCGCCAGTGGCTGGGGCAGCGGTTTGACACCTGGACTGGGACGCCGTTTGACGCCGTTCCTCCGACGGTCCGGCAGACCATGAAGGCCTTTAGCGACGCACTGACCCACTAGCCGCAACCCGCTATGGCGTCAGCAGCAGCTTTCCCGTGGTCGCGCGCCCTTCCAGACTCTGGTGGGCGCGCGCTGCGTCTGCCAGTGGCCAGGTACCGCCGATGCTGGTCTTGAGCCATCCCGAGGCCACCCAGCTCTGCAGGTCTGTCACCCTGTCAACCAGAGCCGCCCGGCCGCGGACATAGTCCCCCATTCGCGGGCGAGTCATGTAGAGTGACCCGTGCTGCGCCAGAAGCGACGGGCTGAACGGCGGGACCACCCCGCTCGATTGCCCGAACAGCACCATCATGCCCCGGGGCTTCAGCACCCCGAGTCCCGCCTCAAAGGTGGTCTTGCCCACCGAGTCGTACACCACGTCGACCCCGGCGCCCCCGGTCAGCCGGCGAGTCTCGGCCGCGAAATCCCGCTCGGAGTAGAGAATCACTTCCGATGCTCCCGCGGCGCGGGCCAGCGCCGCCTTGGCCGCGGTCGATACCGTGGCGATGATGCGGGCACCCCGCCGTGCGGCAATCTGGCAGAGCAGCAGCCCAGTCCCACCGGCCGCCGCGTGAATCAGGCAGATATGGCCAGGCGCGAGAGGAAAGGTCGAGGTGGCCAGGTAGTGGGCGGTGATTCCCTGCAGCATCAGTGCGGCGGCATCGGCGGAACTGACGGTAGGGTTGACCGGCACCAGCCGGTCGACTGGCGCCACGATCAATTCGGCGTACGAGCCCGTCACGTCGGCCCAGGCCACCCGATCGCCGGCACGGACATCGGCCACCCCAGCGCCGACCGCCAGGACCGTCCCGGCGCCCTCGGAGCCTGGCACCAGTGGCAGCGGCAGCTTGTAGAGGCCGGTCCGGTGGTACACGTCGATGAAGTTGACCCCGGCGCTCTCGACCCTGATCAGCGCCTGGCCCGGTCCGGGTACCGGATCGGGCAGATCGATGTACGATAGCGCTTCAGGACCACCGACCGACTGAATCTGGATCGCCTTCATAGTCTGGATTCCCCCAGTTCCGTGATGCCGAAATGAACAGTCGCGGCGCCCCGAGAGCGGTGAGACTGATCGTCAAGGATGCCACGTCGTGGTGAGACCGAGGTAGTAGCGACGGCCGTAGAGTCCGCGCCAGCCCGCCGGCTGGGCATCGAACAGGTTGTCGACCCCGGCCGAACATTCGATACCGCGGACGACCTCAAGCCGGAGCTGGAGATTGGTGGCGAGGTATGCCGCCTGGATTCCCTCGCTGCCGTCGGCCTCAGCCTCGGGGGCTGAGCCAGTATAGACCAGGGTCAGATCGGTACGCAGGCCCTTGAGCAGGCCCGACTGCCGCCCCAGCGCGGCCCGGGCGCTGTGGGCGGCCCGCCGGTCGAGCGTCTGGCCGGTGCGCAGGTCCTTGGCATCGAGATAATTGTAGCCGATCGAACTGGCCCACCGACCACCGGTCCACTTGAGCCCGAGCTCGACCCCCTGGGTCCGGGCGTGCGCTACGTTGTGCGGCGTGTACCGGGTAAAGCCGGTCGACGGATCGGTGCCATCAGCATCGAGTTCAATCAGGTCCTGGACATCGTTGCGGTAGACCTCCGCATCGGCGACCACGGTCGGCAGCAAGGCCCACGAGGCGCCGGTGGAATACTGCCAGGAGCGCTCGGGCACCAGATTCGGATTGCCAACGATGATGTAGTTGGCCAGCGGGTTGGAAAAATCCCAGGCCAGCTCCTTGAAGCTGGGCGCCCGGAAACCGCGGCCGATCGCTGCCCGCCAGCGCAATGTCGGCGACAGGTCCCACGCACCACTGAGACTCGGCGTCAGTGCCGTGCCCCAACGGGAATTCCAGGTGACCCGCGCCGCCGGTGTGAGCAGGAGCTGGCCGGCGGTCCAGCTGTCCTGGGCGTAGCCCTCCGCCATTCGATCCGAGACCGATCCCTGAACCTTGCCGGGCGAATCGATGGAACGGGCGGACAGATCGACGCCGCCGCTCAGCGCATGAGGCCCCAGCCGGGCGGAATAGGCCAGGCTGACCTTGGCCATCTGCTCGGTCTGGGTCGGAGCGGTATCGCTGGCAAGCGGCAGCTCAGCCTGGGCCTGCCGGAACCGATGGCTGTAATCCTCGAGATAGAGCCGGCTCGACCAGCGGCCACTACCCGCCTGACCGGCCGCTTCAACCCAGCCGGATGCGCCAGTGTTGTCGTTGAAGCCGTTGAACCCATCAGCCGAGAGCCGCCAGCGCTGGCGTTCCCGCAGCAAGTTGAGATCACTGCGCAGCTGAAGCCCGGGACTCACCGTAAACCCGAGTGACGATCGAAAATCGTAGACCCGGTCGAGCGCATCGGTCGGCTGGTCGATGCTGGCCACCTCCCGATCCTCCCGCCAGCCGCCGTTGAGCCGGTAGTTGAACCGGCGACCGCCCTCGGCGCCCAGCTGAGCCTCACGGCGGCCGCCGTCGCCGGCCCGGCCGCCCGCGGTGAGGCTCAGCGGTCCACTCGGCCGGGCAGTGAGGAGATTGATGACCCCCCCGAGTGCATCGGAGCCGTACTGCGCGGACAGCGGACCCTTCACCACTTCGATCCGCTCGGCCGCAATGGTCGACAGCCGGCTGAGGTCGCGATTCTCCAGCATGTTGCCAAACGTCGGCTCGCCGTCGACCAGCACCAGGACCCGGGCGCCGTCAATACCGCGAATGGACAGATCGGCACCGGAAGGTTCAGTCGGAAGCAGTTGAACCCCCGGAAGCTGACCCAGAATCCGATCGGCCGAGGACGCAGCGGTGGCCGCGATCTGGTCGGCGCTGATGACCGTGACCGGCACGGCAGTTTCGGCGGCCCGCTGTTCGCGCCGGCTGGCAGTGACCACCATGTCGGCCAGGACGGCTGGAGCCGCGGTCAGGAGGATTCTGAGCGCTGGAGTGCCGGTGGGCACCAGCAATTGGGCGCCACGAAATCCGAGCGCCCGGATCCGCAGTGTATCTCCTGGCAGGATGGCTATGCTGAACTGCCCCGCCTCGGTCGATTCGACGTGGGCATGACTCAACACGGCATCGATCCGCGCCCCGGCGACGGCGGTCCCGTTGGCCGCGTCCGCCACGGTGCCTCGAATGGCCGAAACCGCCTGCCCGAATACGGCAGACGGTCCCGTTAGCGCCGCGAGGAGCAGAAGCCCGCGCAGGCGAATAGGCAGCCTCACCTGAGCTTGGCGTACCGAATTGAGGGATGGCCACCGGCGCCGGTCGAGTTGTAGTAGCCGGTCAACTGGAACTTGTAGACCGCGACGCCAACCTTGACCAAGTAGATGTTGAAGGTGGGAGAAAGGCGATTGTCGCCAGCCAGGTTGTACAGGAACGGGCCCGCGGGGTCATCCAGCGCGGTGGAGAACGGAACGGGGCCAGTCAGCCCGGAGAGAAAGAGCCCGTAGTCCAGCGCGTCGCTGGCGGTGGTCAGTCCCGCAAAGCTCTGCGCGGCGTCCAGAGGGAACGTGCCGGCGTTGCAGGCCGCGTTGGTCGCGATCGTGAAATCGGCTCCGACCTCGATGTCCCAGCCGCAGCCCGAGGGGGCCGCGGCCACGCCATTCGCGAAATCGAGCGCAGTGCTGCCCGAGGCTACATCGATGGTGAGAGTATCAACGGTGCCGAGGGCGCCGTCGGCGGGCTGATAGCGCCACTCGATCTTGGCGCTCGCGAGGACAGCCGTTTCCGGAGTCGATCCGCCAATGGTGACCGCCACGACATGAAAGGCCGCAAACCCGCCCCCGGCGGCCCGGCGAACCTTCCAGACCGCGTTCGGGTTGGCTGCCGGCGCGCCGCCTGCAAAAGTGAGGAAGCCGAGGGGATTGGCCACGAGGCGCTCAGTCACGAAGGAATCGGCCACCGGAATGTCCGCCACCCCGACCGCATCGAAGGCTGCCTTCTGGTTGTCCGGAGTGAAGGCCAGCACCTGCTGAGTGGTGGCCCCGGCGTTGTTGGCCATGTTGTAGCCCGAGACGCCGCCAGGACCCGCCACTCCGCCATTGACCCTGACCTCATAGCGGCGAAGGGCGAGGTCCCACGCGGTTGAAGTACTTGGGGAGGCCACCGTCACGGCCCGACCACTGGCAAGATCGAAGTACGCGTAGAGCGTGGTCGAGCTGGCATCGATTTCGACGATGCCGGCGGGATTGGCCGGGCCCGGGCCCGAGCCATCACCATTGCAGGCGGACCCAACAACGACGGCGCCGAGCAGGCTCCACAGCTTGAGACGCATCACCACTCCGATGGATTGGTATTATTGTGAGTTGGACCGGCGGCGTGCGCGCGGGATTGCGGCTGCCGGAAGTGAGGCCCAAAGCTCTTTCTCAAGCCGGGACCGGACAATCCGTGATAGTACGGAGAACCGCCCCGCTTCTACGTGGAGATACTGATGTCTACTCGCGAACCAGCTCGCCGCTGGCGGATCCGGTCCCTGATTGCGCTCACCTGCATCGGCACCGCCACCTCGGCGTTTTCGACTCCCGGCATGACATTCCCCCGCCCTGCCGGCAGCGCGTGGCAGGATCCCGACAAGCTGGCCGACCGCGCCAAGCGGGCCGGTGAAGTGCTGACCGAACTGGTCCGGGTCAGTGACAGCGCCCCGCCTTCCTCGATGCTTCGGCAGGCCACCTGCCTGGCTGCTGTTCCAGGGGTGGTGCAGGTTGGATTGGGAGTCGGTGGGCGGGTGGGCTTCGGGCTGGCCAGTTGCCGCCAGGGCGGCGGCTGGAGCGCACCCACCTTCATGGCGCTCAAGGGCGGCAGCATCGGACTGCAGATCGGCGGTCAGTCGGCTGACATGGTCCTGGTCTTCATGAACGAAAACGCCGCCAAAACCATCTCCGCCTCGACCTTCAACCTCGGCGGACAGGCCTCAGTGGCGGCCGGCCCGATTGGACGCAACGTCAGCGCAGAAACCGACTACAAGGCCAGGGCGGAGATCTACTCGTACTCAAAGACCAAGGGGCTGTTCGCGGGGATCGACCTGGCGGGAACCAAGTGGGAGGTGGACACCAAGGCCAATGCCAGAGTCTACGGTGCCCTGCCCACTACCACCGCGGATCACGACGGCGTGGCGGGGCTGCTGGCGCGGAGTGGCAGCAGCGCGCCCGCCCTGGTGCAGCCGTTCATCGCCTCGCTGGACAAGAACATGCCGGCGATGAACGGCCGGTGACCGACTTCAGGGATTGACGAACAGCGTACCCCAGTCCCGCCCATCCATGACCACCAGCTTGAGATACAGCAGGTGGGCGGTCCCGTCGTAGTAGTAGCGGTTGCCCGTGCTGGCATTGAGTTCGGACAGTGAAGCGGCCGCCGCCATCTGGTTTCCGGCATAGTAATCCCTGACGATGCTGGTGGGCGCCGCGGCGTATGCCATCGTCACGAAGGACACATCCCCGGCCATTCCTGAGTTCAGGTAGAACTTGGGATTGGACGGCGCGGTGCCGGCCCACTGCATGGTGTAGTGGGAGCCGGGAATGGCGGTGAAGTAGGCCGCCTGGGTATAGCCTGGCACGCCGGTCATTGCCAGGGTCGGTCCGGCATCACGTTGAATCGTGAGGCCGGTGATACTACCGCCGGCGCCATCCACCATGGCCAGCTGCACGAAGCGCTGGTGGCAGATGTAGGCATTCCAGCTCGCCCGCAGGATGCAGTTGCCGTTGGCCAGCAGCGGCACGTTGGCCGTCACCCACAGCCCCGCGGTTCCGGTGACCCGGCCATCCCGGTCCAGGAATGCGGCCGCCTTGTCACCATCCTTGTCGCTGGCCGGAGTCTCCAGGTAGACCTGGTTGGCGTTGATGAAGGTCAGGTGGCCGGCAAAGTTCTGCGGGTCAATGGGAAAGGCATTGGTGCGGTTGTACCCCAGTGCGCTCGACGGCACGGTCGTGGCCGCGTCATAGTTGATGAAGGTGACGTTGTCAGCCGAGACCAGGCCATCGTAGAACTCGAAACCGCGCGACTGGGTGGCGGAGGGAAGCGCGGCCGGGATCCCGCTGTGGCCGATGAAGGTGCTCATCCGCACCGTGGTTTGGTTGGCGGCAAAGGTGGCGCCGATCGCGTTGTCGCTGAGGACCGCTCCCTGCAGGGCGAGGTGGGCGCCCCGAAGCCAGACCGCGCGGCCGCGGTGCAGATAGGCGTGGAAATTTCTGAACACCGCCTCCACCGGATCGGAACTGGTGGCCGGATCGACCCGGGGCGCAAAGTAGGTCGTCTCGGTGTTGCCGTCGGCCATCGGGCCGTTGTCGACGTTGAGGCCGGCATTGTTGTTGGAGTGGGCCACGTTGTCGCTGAATTCACGCAGCGGCGTGGTGCGCGGCAGGTTGGGTTCACCGGTGGAGAGACCAGTCGGCGTGGCGGGAAAGGCGCACCAGAAGCCGAAGCCCTTCGATCCGGCAGCCACGTTGTGGGTGTAGCTGTTGTCCGGGTTGGTGATCCAGTAGGTGGCCGGCGTGCCGTCGGACGGCAGAAAGCGGTCGGCGCCCTGCGGAATCCGTGAGACCAGGCCGAGGTTGCCCGAGAAGGTATTGCCGGTTTCGGCGCCGTCCTCGAGGAAGTAGCCGTGCCCGGTATGATCGTAGCAGACGTTATCGCTGACGGTGGCGTTGTCCGAACCGTGCACCGTGACGCAGCGGTTGAAGGTCCGCCAGACGCTGCTGGAGCGGAAATACTGGCCGTGGACGTCGCCCGCCATGTGCCAATGCATCGGATAGCGGGCCAGGTGGCCCCGCTGTCCCATCTGAAACAGCTGGACTCCTTCGATCCGCGCCTGCGCCCCGGCCAGGATCATGATGTGACCGCCGTAACCAGGCGTGCTGCCGGTATCGCCCTGAATGGTGATGTTGCGGGTCAGCAAGCCGACTTCGGCCCGTTCGTCGACGGTGACACCGCTGACGACCGCGGTGACTCCGCCGTGGGCGTTGTGGAGCGGTGCGGTGAGGGTCACCGAGCTTCCGGACGCCGTCGCAATCACGGCTTCTTCCGCCTTGGCCGGATCGTAGTCGGACGATGCGAGAACGATCCGGTCACCGGCGCGCCATCCCGGATTGGCCGCAAACTGCAGGGTCGTAGCGCCGACGGGAGCGGTGACATCCAGGTGGGTCCAGCCGGTACGGTGCTGGCCGTGCATGTCGATGATGCCGGTGACCCCGAGCACCTTGTTGCCCATGCCGTCGATGTTACCGTCGTCGGGCGAGCCGGTCAGGGTAATGGTGACCCGGTGACTGATCGGAGCGGACTCGGTCCCGATCCGGAGGGTGCCACCGACCACGATCCAGCCAGTGGTCAATGAAAGCGTCTTGTCATCAACCACCAGGGCGCCGTTGATCCGGAGACTGGTCAGGGCTGGCGGCGAGGTATCGAGATGGACCGCCAGGCCTTCGGGGATGACCACACTGTCGCCGGCGGCGGGCACATGTCCGGATGGCCAGGTGGACGGGTTGGACCAGGCCTTGGCATTGCCGATCGGATCGTTACCGGGCCCGCTGGGGCCGGTGTTGTCAGTGGCGCAGCCGACCAGGATAGCCGCCAGCAGTGCGGGAAGCCCCGCGCGAAGGGCGTGACGCTGAAACATGGCAACCTCGAGTGTCCGGCACCCCCAACCGATCCCGACCGCACCACCACACTTGGGTGTGGGTACTATCGGGCAACGGCAGTCGGAAATCAATCCGAAAGAATTGGTTATGTCAAATAACGATACACCATTATCGCAGACATACTGCCAATTAATTGACGGTGTAATGACCCAGCAAATCGTTGGACCCTTGGACGGTGATCCCGGCCCTCGATTCCAGACTTCAGACTGCCAATGACCGACCGCCTCTATTACCAGGACGCCACGCTCCTCGAGTTCGACGCCGCAGTGGTCGACCGGACCGACAGCGGCCGGCGGATCTACCTCGACCGCTCCGCCTTCTACCCGACCTCGGGCGGGCAGCCCAACGACACCGGAACCCTGGGCGGCATCCGAGTGCTCGATGTGGTCGATGAGGAGGAGCGCATTGCCCACCTGCTGGCCGAACCGCTCACGGTCGATCGGGTCCACGGTCAAGTCGATCGGGCCCGGCGCCGTGACTTCATGGAACAGCACACGGGGCAACACCTTTTGTCGGCCGTATTCGAAGCGCTGTTCGGTTGGCGGACCATGAGCGTGCATTTCACTTCCGAATCCGCCACGATCGACCTGGCTGCCGGTGCCATCAGCCCCGGGCAGGCGCAGAAGGCCGAGACGCAAGCCAACGAAATCGTGCGGGAAAATCGACCGGTCACCGTGTCCGCCGAGGACGCCGCCACCGCCACCGGCCTTCGGAAAGCGTCCGACCGCGAGGGGATGCTTCGGATCATCACGATCGCGGACCTCGACCGGAGCGCCTGCGGCGGGACCCACGTACGGTTGACCGGCGAGATCGGCTCGATCCAGCTCCGCAAGATCGAAAAGGCCAAACAGCTCATCCGCGTCGAATTTCTATGCGGCGGGCGGGCCGTGGCCGCAGCCCGCTTCGGCTACGACCTGTTAGCGGAGCTGGCTGGCAGCCGCTCAGCGGCCATCCGCGATCTCCCGGCCCTGCTGGAACAGGAACGGGGTGAGCTCAGGGCCGCCGGCGCCGCACGGCGGGAGCTGGAAGAGCAGGTGGCCAGAGACCGCGCGGCGGAATTGCACGCGGCGGCGATTCCGAATTCCGCAGGGGTACGCTGGCTGGTCGACCGACGGGGTAGTGGGGGCGCTGAGGGGCTCCGGCCCCTGGCACACGCCGTCACCCGGTTGACCAAGGCGGTGCTGGTGGCGACGGTCGAACAGCCGCCGACGGTAGTCCTGGCCAGCACAGCGGATTCCGGAGTCGATGCCGGACAGCTGCTCAAGGAAAGATTGCTGGAAGTCGGTGGGCGCGGGGGGGGATCCCCCCGCGTGGCGCAGGGCAGCATACCGGACCAGGCGGCACTGGCGACAATAACCGCCAGGCTGCTGGATGGTTGATGCCCCGCGCGGGCAGGTCAGCCCGCGATGGCCGCGGCGAGAAAGTCGGTGACGGCGCGAAACTGCAGGAACAGGTAGCGCATGGCGTACCTCGCAAGCGAAGCGTCGATTCCGCGGTGTGCGGCTGGCGCACCCCTATCCGTTCGCAAAGCATGTACCGCAGTCAACTCCGATCTAACTCCTTCATCTCAATGTATTTCCCGCATGGGCGCCGCCAGGTGGCGGGTGCAGTGCTGCGACATCGCGGCAGCGCGACGGCCCTTCACAAGCCTCAACCGGACCGCGGCCGCAGCCTCCGCGTCGGCTCCGCTATCAGCGGATCTTCGGGCCAGTAGTGCCTCGGGTAGCGGCCCTTGAGATCCTTTTTCACCTCGAGATAAGTGGTCCGCCAGAAGCTGGCCAGGTCCCGGGTGACCTGGACCGGCCTCCGTGCCGGGGACAGCAGATGCAGCACCACCTGCACCCTCCCCGCTCCGACGGTCGGCGTCTGGGTCAGCCCGAACACTTCCTGCAATCGTACCGCCAGCACCGGTGCGGCCGGATCGGAGTAGTCGAGCGCGATCCTCGAACCGCTCGGCACCAGCAGATGGCTCGGTGCAAGCTGCTCCAGTGCGGCCCGCTGCTCCCAGCCGAGCAGCCCGAGCAGGGCCTGGCTGAGATCTATCCGGCTCCACTGCTCTCGCCGGCGGATTCCGACCAACTGGGGTCCGAGCCACTCCGGCAGCCTCTCGAGCAGGACCGCATCTGAAAGGTTCGGCCAGGCCGTGTCGAGCCGGTGCAGAAAGGCCAGGCGGTGCCTGAGCGCCACCGCCGCTTCGTCCCATGGCAGCCGGTCGATTCCCTCCAGCCTGATGGCGCTGAGCATTACCTCGACAAGCCGCGCCGGATCGGGCTGATGCAGCGCCTTATCGTCGAGGATGACCTCGCCGAGGCGGCGGACCCGGCCGGCCCGAATGACCCCATCCGCTGGATCCCACTCAATTTCATCGCGCTCGATGATGGCATTGGCGTGATGGCGTTCGAGATCGGCGAGCGAGACTGGAGCTGCACGCCAGATGCGGCTTTCGCGGCGGTCTCCATCGAGATCAGCCACGACCAGCCAATCCGCCAGCACCAGCGAGGGTGCGGTCGTCGAAGCACCTTGCCCACCACTCAGGAGAAATCGGCCGGGCTGATGGGCCCGACGGCGACCGATTCGATCAGGATAGGCAAACGAGAGCAACAACCCGCTCGATTCGGCCGACGCCTGTCCCTTGGGCCAGGGGCCGAGGCTCAGGTCGCTGAACCGATGCCGCGCCTCCTGGCGCACCCGGCGGAGCAGGTCGCGATCGATCAGCTGCCCATGCGCCATCTCCGAGCGGGACTCGGCGGTTGCCAGCACCAGTTCGACGCGCAGCCGGATGTCTGGATCAGCCGAGCCGCGATCGCCGCGCAGAAAATCCCTCTCTTCCAGCACCGCGATCAATCCGGCACCCAGAGCACCTTCTCCCAGTTCAGCCGCGCGAAGCATCAGGTGACCCAGTCTGGGATGGATACCGAGCCCGCTGAGTCGCCGTCCGTGGGCGGTGATCCTGCCTGCGGTGTCGAGCGCGCCGAGTGCACCGAGCAGCGATCGAGCTTCGGAGTAGGCCGCGGCAGGTGGCGGATCGAGCCAGCGGAGGCTGGTGGGATTGTCGATTCCGGCCGCGGCCAGGTCCAGGACCAACGGGGCCAGATCACTCTCGAGAATTTCCGGGGTGGCGCGAGGAATGAGGGTGGTATCGTCGGCGGCAGACCAGAGCCGATAGCAGATCCCTGGTCCGGTCCGTCCGGCCCGGCCTCGTCGCTGATCGGCCGAAGCCCGCGACACTCGCACGGTGACCAGCCGGGTCATCCCGCTGGCAGGGGAGTAGCGCGGCACCCGGGACCAGCCACCGTCGATCACCACACCGATGCCCTCGATGGTCAGGCTGGTCTCGGCGATGGCCGTGGCCAGGACCACTTTTCGGTGTCCGGCCGCGCTGGCGGCAAGCGCCCGATCCTGAGCGCTGCCGGTCAGGCTGCCGTAAAGGGGCACCAGATCAATGCCGGTCCCGAGCGCCACCTGCCCCAGCTGGTTCATTGTCCGGTGGATTTCCGCGGCGCCGGGCAGGAAGACCAGGAGGTCACCGGAGTCATGCTCGATGGCCTCACGGACGACTCCCGCGACCGCCGTCTCGAAACGCTGCTCGGCGCTGATCGGGCGGTGAAACGTTTCGACCGGAAAACTTCGGCCGGCACTGGACACGATCGGCGCATCGCCGAGCAGCCGGGCGATGGCCGCACCATCGAGCGTAGCTGACATGATCAGAATGCGAAGGTCGGGGCGGAGCACCTGCTGAGTTTCGAGCGCCAGGGCCAGTCCCAGGTCCGCCACCAGATTTCGTTCGTGGAATTCATCGAAGATGACGAGACCGTACTCCTCGAGCGCCGGATCGGAGTTGATCATCCGGGTCAGCACGCCCTCGGTGACCACTTCGATCCTGGTCCGGGGACCAACCCGGGTCTCGCGGCGGATGCGGTATCCGACGGTGGCACCGACCGACTCGCCGAGCACGGCTGACATCCGGTGGGCCGCGGCGCGGGCGGCGAGACGCCGAGGTTCGAGCATTACGATCTTCCGCGGCACGAGCCACGGCTCGTGAAGCAGCACCAGCGGCACCCGGGTGGTCTTGCCGGCGCCAGGCGGGGCCTGGAGGACCGCGGAGTTCCGATCTGAAAGTGCCGCCTGAAGTTCAGGCAGCACCGGCTCGATGGGGAGCGACACGTGGACTCAGCGGCCTCTGGCGCGGGGGGGTGGCGTCCAGCAACTTACTCCGGTCACCCGGAGATTCTCCCCCCATGCATCGTCGCGAGCTGCTCCGCCTGCTGGGCGGCGCCGTCACTCTGCCGGCCTTGGCCGGCCTGACACCCGAACGGCTGTTTGAGCTGGGCCGCGCCACGCACGCGCATGGCACGGGCGCGTCGGTCACATCGAGGACCTCCAGTGAGCTGATCGCGGCGCTGGCCGAACTGATTCTGCCCGAGAGCGAAACGCCGGGCGCCGGGGCGGTCGGAGTGCCGGCGTTCATCGAGCTGATGCTGGCCGATTGGCAGAGCGACGAGGAGCACCGGAATTTCCTGACCGGACTCGATGACATCGAACGGCAGAGTCGCGGCCTCGGCGGGACGTCGTTCGTGACGCTGGCTCCCGAGGCGCAGCAACGGCTGCTCAACACCCTCGATGGGACCACCGGCCAGCCGGGCAGCGCGGCGGCCAGCTTTGCGACGCTGAAGAGCCTGACTGTCTACGGGTACTTCACCTCCGAGCGGATCGTCACCGAGGTCCTCAGGACTCCAATGATTCCGGGCCATTACGACGGCGCCGCGCCGCTGCACAGCCACTGATGCCGACTACCGCCCGGGACAAACGGACCTTCGACGCCATTGTGGTGGGATCTGGTATTACCGGCGGCTGGGCAGCCAAGGAGCTGGCCGAACGTGGGCTCAGGGTGCTGGTGCTGGAAGCGGGGCGCTCGATCACCCCGGAGCAGGATTTCGTCGAGCATGTGCCGCCCTGGGATATGCCCTACCGCGGCAAGGGCGATCGCAAGACGCTGCAGCGCGATCAGGCCATTCAATCGGAGTGCTACGCCTGCGACGAGTACTCCAGCAAGTTCTTCGTCAGCGATCTCGACAATCCCTACAGCACCACCGCCGGCAAGCCCTTCAAGTGGATCCGGGGGCGCCAGGTCGGCGGCCGCTCGATTACCTGGGGCAAGCAGGTCTACCGCTGGAGTGATCTCGACTTCACGGCCAACGCGCGGGACGGTCACGGGGTGGACTGGCCGATCCGGTACAAGGACATCGCGCCGTGGTACGACTACGTCGAGCGGGTCATCGGCATCTGCGGGCAAGCGGAGGGATTGAGCCAGCTGCCCGATGGCCAGTTCCTCCCGGCCATGCCGCTCAACTGTGCCGAACTCAAGGTGCGGGACGCGCTGGCGGCCCGGTGGGGGCGGGAGCGGGTGCTCACGGCGGGCCGAGCGGCGATCATCACCCAGGACCACGGCGGCCGGGCCGCCTGTCATTACTGTGGCCCCTGTGAGCGTGGCTGTATCACCGGATCGTATTTCAACAGCCTGAGCGTCACCCTTCCCGCGGCGGCGGCCACCGGACGGATGACACTGCGCCCGAACAGCGTCGTCGAAAGCCTTTTGTACGACACCGGCCGTGGCCGGGTCAGTGGGGTCCAGGTCATCGACGGGCTGAACGGTGAGGTCCTCGAATTTCACGGGCGGATCGTCTTCCTCTGCGCATCGACCCTCGAATCGGCGCGGCTGCTGCTCAATTCGAAGAGTGCCCGGTGGCCGCAGGGGCTGGCCAACGGCAGTGGCGAGGTCGGTCACAACCTGATGGACCACTGCTATGGGGCCGGCGCCAACGGCACGATTCCCGGCATGGAGGACAAGGTGGTGTACGGGCGGCGGCCCAACGGGATCTACGTGCCCCGATTCCGCAACGTCAGCCAGGCGCACCCAGACTTCGTTCGCGGGTATGGCTTTCAGGGCAGCGCCGGCCGGAGTGGCTGGGACCGCCCGGTGCCGGGATATGGCGCCGATTGGAAGCGGAAGTTGATCGACGAACGGGGACCGTGGCGGATGTGGCTGGGGGGCTGGGGCGAGTGCCTGCCGAACCACGACAACTTCGTGGCCCTCGATCCGGAGCTCAAGGACCGCTGGGGTATCCCCGCCCTCCGGATCGAATGCAGCTTTGGCACCAATGAGCGGGCCATCCTGGCCGACGCACAGACAACCGCCGCGGAGATGCTGGATGCGGCCGGGGCCACCGACATCAGTACCTTCGATGACAAGCTGGCGCCCGGGTTCTGCATTCACGAGATGGGCACCGCCCGGATGGGGCTGGATCCCGCCACCTCAGTCCTCAACCGGTGGAACCAGGCCCACGAGATCAAGAATCTATTCATCACGGATGGGGCCTGCATGGCCAGCTCCGCCAATCAGAATCCTTCCATCACCTATATGGCACTGACCGCGAGGGCCTGTGACTACGCGGTGGGCCAGATGAAGCGCCATGCACTCTGACCGCCGTGCCTTCCTCAACCGCCGCGACTTCCTGGGGCTGTCCTCCGCTGGACTGTTTGCCATGACGGCCCGGCAACTGGCCCTGAGGGGCTCCGGGGCAGACCGGCTCGACAAGATCGGGCTGCAGCTCTACACCGTCCGTGACGCGATGGAGCGCGACGTCGAGGCCACACTGGCCAGGGTCGCGACAATCGGATTTCGCGAGGTGGAGTTTGCCGGCTACTTCGGCCGCCAGCCGGCCCAGATTCGGGCGCTGCTGACCCGGAATGGCCTCACCGCGCCGTCCGCTCACATCGCGTACGAAACAATCATCAAGGGCCAATGGGACCAGGTCCTCGACGAGGCGCTGGCCGTCGGGCATAAGTATGTGGTCGTCGCCTGGATTGATGAAGATCAGCGGCCGACCCTCGACGCGTGGAAGCGGGTGGCCGAGCGGCTGAATACCGCCGCCGAGTCGGCCAAGCGCCGCGGATTGCTGCTGGGGTATCACAATCACTCGTATGAATTCGACCGGCTCGAAGGCCAGACCCCATATGACCTGCTGCTCGCCAATACCGATCCGACACTGGTCCTGCTCGAGATGGATCTCTACTGGGTGACCAAGGGTGGCCGGGATCCGCTGGACTACTTTGCCCGCTGGCCGGGCCGGATCCGGCTGGTGCATCTCAAGGATTCGAAAGGACCGCCCCATCACGTCATGACCGAGGTCGGTGCCGGGGTCATTCCGTGGGCCAGGATCCTGGGGCGGCACCGGCAGGCCGGTATCGAGCACTATTTCGTCGAGCATGACGAGCCCAAAGATTCGCTCGCAAGTGCCGAGACATCGTACCGGTATTTGAGGGCGCTGAGATTCTAGACCGGCGGACGGGCGGACGGGCGGACCGGAAATAGCATCGATTGCCATACCCAGGGGTGCGATGACTGATCTCTCGCGTCGCGAGATGCTGGCCGCTTCGGCGGGATTGCTGGGTGCGTCGGCACTGGCGGCCCCATTGGAGCGCCCCGCGGCCCCGCCCCGGCTCAAGCAGTCGGTGAGTCGCTGGCCCTACGGCTCGATCCCGCTCGCCGAGTTCTGCCGCCAGGCCAGGGGCCTCGGGCTGGCGGGAATCGACCTGCTGCAGCCGGCGGAATGGCCGGTGGCCGCTGATGCGGGGCTGGTCTGTTCCATGGGGTACCCGGCTGATCGTGACGATTTCATCGCAACGGGATTCAACGACCCGGCCAACCACCGGCAGCTGCTCGCCGAGCTGGAGCGGACGATCCCGCTGGCCGGCAAGGCCGGAGTGCCGAACGTGATCACGATGTTCGGCAACCGCCGGGGGGCCAGCGACGCCGAAGCGATCGATCACTGCATTGCCGGACTCTCGAAGATCAAGCCGCTGGCGGAGGAGCGGCAGGTTACGCTCTGCGTGGAACTGCTGAACAGCCGGATCGACCACAAGGGATACCAGGGCGATCACACCGCATTCGGCGTGGCGGTGATGCAGGGGGTCGATTCGCCGCGGATCAAGCTGCTGTACGACATCTATCACATGCAGATCATGGAAGGTGACGTGATCCGGACCATCCGCGACAACATCACCTGGATCGGGCATTTTCATACCGGCGGCGTGCCGGACCGCCACGAGCTCGACGATCACCAGGAGCTCAACTACCGGGGGATCGCGACCGCGCTCGCCGACCTCGGCTTCCAGGGCTACCTGGCCCACGAATTCGTACCCACTCGCGCACCCCTGCAATCGCTCCGGGACGCGGTCGAACTCTGTCGTGTCTGAGAAAGGGATCGCCATGAATTGCAGGTCTGTGACCGTCATGGGCTTCGCGCTCGCGCTGACGCCGCTGCTCTCCCTCCAGGCCCAGCAGCCGATGCCGGAGGATTATCCGATCCACTCGATGGACCGTCCCCAGCCAAGGATCGTGACCCCGGGCCGCTCCGCCGCCGACGCGCCCTCAGACGCCACCGTGCTGTTCAACGGCAAGGACCTCAGCGCCTGGCAAGGCGATTCGGCCAAACCGGCGCCGTGGATCGTGCGGGATGGCTATGCCGAGGTCAAGCCGGAGTCAGGCGGGATCCAGACCCGGGCAAGCTTTGGCGACTGCCAGTTACACATCGAGTGGTCGGCGCCGACCCCCGCCAGCGGCGAAGGCCAGGAGCGGGGCAACAGCGGAGTGTTCTTTGGCGGCGGCCGCTACGAAGTGCAGGTGCTCGACAGCTACAAGAACGAGACCTATCCCGACGGCCAGGCGGGCGCGATGTTCGGCCAGTACCCGCCGCTGGTCAATCCGGCCCGCCCGCCGGGCGAATGGCAGAGCTACGACATTGTCTTTCACCAGCCGAGGTTCGGGGCGGACGGCCGGATGACATCACCGGCGCGGGCCACCGTTATCATGAACGGCGTGGTGGTGCAGGACAATGTCTCGCTAACTGGCCCGACCGCCTACCAGCGCCGGCCACCGTACGAGAAGCATGCCGATCGGCTACCCATCGTGCTGCAGGATCACGGAATGAAGGTCCGGTTCCGGAACATCTGGATTCGTGACCTGCCCGGTCCCCGACCCTAATCAACGAGCCCATGTCCGCTCATTCCGAAGATCGCTACGACGTCTGCATCGTCGGGTCCGGCGCCGGTGGCGGGATGGCCGCCCACCAGCTGACCGCGGCCGGCGCCAGGGTCCTGGTCCTCGAGGCCGGCGCTCCATGGGACAACACCAAAGACTCGGCCATGCTGAAATGGCCATACGAATCGCCTCGGCGCGGGATGAGTACGCCCGAGCGCAACTTCGGTGAGTTCGACGCCGGCCTGGGCGGGTGGTCGCTGCCGGGCGAGCCGTACACCAGCGCCCCGGGCAGCCACTTCGACTGGTTCCGGGTCCGGATGCTGGGCGGGCGGACCAATCACTGGGGGCGGATCTCGCTGCGATTCGGCCCCGATGATTTTCAGCGCCAGAGCATCGATGGACTGGGAGAGAACTGGCCGGTGACGTAC
The DNA here is from genome assembly GCA_041691295.1 of Gemmatimonadota bacterium. Lineage (GTDB taxonomy): Bacteria > Gemmatimonadota > Gemmatimonadetes > Gemmatimonadales > GWC2-71-9 > DATEHG01. The sequence goes on along the minus strand of JBEPVA010000040.1, from coordinate 2,081 downwards.
GACGAGATGAAGCCGTGGTACGACGAGGTCGACCGGCTGGTCGGGATCTTCGGCAGCAATGAAGGGCTGCACAATCATCCCGACGGGATCTTCCTGCCGCCGCCCAGGCCGCGCTGCTGGGAACTGCTGGTGAAGCGGGCGGCGGACACGCAGAAGGTCACCTGCATTCCCTCGCGGCTTTCAATCTTGACCACGCCACATAACGGGCGGGCGGCCTGCCATTACTGCGGCCAGTGCAGCCGCGGGTGCAAGGTCAACGCCAACTTCACCTCGACCAACGTGCTGCTGATTCCGGCGCTGGCCACTGGCAGGCTGACCATGGTAACCGGCGCCATGGCCCGAGAGGTGACCGTCGACAAGAAGGGCCGCGCCTCCGGGGTCGTCTACATCGACAAGGCGACCGGCCTGGAGCAGATGGTCAAGGCGCGGGTCGTGGTCCTGGCCGCCAGCGCCTGCGAGTCCGCCCGGATCCTGCTCAATTCGAGATCGTCGGCCTTTCCGCAGGGACTGGCCAACAGCAGCGGCGTGGTGGGGAAATACCTCACCGATACCACTGGCACCGACGTGGGCGGATACATCCCCAGCATGGTCGATCATGTTCCGCACAACGAGGATGGCGTGGGCGGGGGGCATCTGTACATGCCGTGGTGGGTGGACAACAAGACGCTCGATTTCCCCCGCGGCTATCACATCGAGATCTGGGGTGGCCTTTCCCAGCCGTCCTACGGCTTCATGGGCGGGATCCAGAGCTATCCGCCGGGCGGCGGCTACGGGCAAGCGCTGAAAGCCGACTATCGGAAATATTACGGCGCCACCATTGGCTTCTCCGGCCGCGGCGAGATGGTGCCCAACGAAAACTCCTACTGCGAAATCGACCCCGACACCGTCGACCGCTGGGGCATCCCGGTCCTCCGGTTCCACTGGAAATGGAGCGATTACGAATACAACCAGGTCAAGCACATGCAGACGACCTTCCGCAACCTGATCGCCGAGATGGGCGGAACGGTCTGGTCGCCAATGCCATCGAAGGAAGACGGCTACGGGATCAGCAGCGGCGGTTCGATCATCCACGAGCTGGGTGTGGTCCGGATGGGCAATGACCCGGCCAAGTCGGTGCTCAACGCCCATTGCCAGGCCCACGACGTCAAGAACCTGTTCGTGGCCGATGGCGGGCCGTTCGTGTCGCAGGCGGACAAGAATCCGACCTGGACGATCCTGGCGCTGTCGATGCGGACATCGGACTACATCGCCAAGGCCGTCAAGTCAGGTGAGCTGTAATCATGGAAACACAGAGACACAGAGGGGCCCTCTCGGGTTCGGACGTCGCATTCCACACGGAGCCCTCAGTGCCTCTGTGTTTCAACCTTCCCAGGGTCAGACCGTGAACGAACTCTCCCGACGCGAGGCCCTGCAGCTGATGGCCGGGATTCCGCTGCTGGCGGCCGGCCTGAGCCCGAAGACGATCAGCCGCGCGGTCGAATCCGCCCGGGCGGCCCAAGCGGCAGCCACCGCGGGTCAGGCGTTTACGCCGGTATTCTTCACGGCGCACGAACTCGACACGGTCAGCCTGCTGGTCAACTACATCATCCCCAGGGATGACCGATCGGGCAGCGCCACCGACGCCGCGGTCCCCGAGTTCATGGACTTCATCCTCAACGACCAGAAGGGGATGCAGACCCCGACCCGTGGCGGACTGGCCTGGCTCGATACCGAATGCCGCGAGCGGTTTGGCCAGTCATTCGTCACGGCCAGTGACAGCCAGCGGCGCCAGGTGCTGGACCTGATCGCCTACCCGGCCAAGGCGCCGAAGGAACTGAGCCAGGGCGTCAACTTCTTCAATGAATTCCGCGACCTGACCGCCTCGGGATTCTTTTCCAGCAAGATGGGGGTCGAGGACCTCCAGTACCTCGGCAACGTCTTCGTGCACGAGTGGCAGGGGTGCCCCCCGGAAGCACTGGCGAAACTCGGCGTGAAATACGAGTAAGGCGGAGAGTGGAGAGAGGAAGGCGAATGGAAGCCTCGTCTCCAGGTTTGCCCTCCTCCTTCCTCTTTCCTCCTGTCTCTATACACATCTGACTCTT
>JBEPVA010000039.1:0-21573 GCA_041691295.1 Gemmatimonadota bacterium | reverse complement strand
CCCTTGAGCTCACCCGAGATGTCGAAGACATGGAAGCCGGCGTCGTAGGCACCCATGTAGAGCGTATCGCCGGCCTGCCAGACGTTGTGGACGCCGCCCATTTCGGGGGTGTACCAGGCCACGGCCTTCGGGTGTTCGATGTCGCTGACGTCGAGCACCTGCAGGGTGCCGTACATCCGGCTGCTGGAGGCGTCCTTGGCCCCCTCGATATCGCCGTTGAGGTAGACCTCATCGGAGATGAAGACGTACTTGCCGCCCCGCTGGCGCCACGCGGTATGGGTGCCTCGGCCGAAGCCCGGGCTCGAGACATCCTCGACTTCCTTGTACAGCGAATCGAGATCGTACTTGTACTGGGAAATCATCACCGGCTTGTCGGGCTTGCCGCCCCACTTGCCGTTGCCGATGTCGAGGATGACCAGCCCGTCGTTCCAGTAACTGGCGTACATGATGCCATCGACGATGTCGAGATCGTGGACGTAGCGGGATGCATCAGGACGATCGGTGCGCCATTCGCCGGCCCGGACCGGGTGGAGCGGATCGGTGATGTTCACGATGTCGATGGCGCCGGTGCCGTCATTGGTGATGAAGACGTACTTGCCGTACTTGTCGTTCTCGTAGATGTAGACCGAGTGAACGCCCGACGCGACGCCGTCAACGAACTGCGAGACTTCCTTCGGGTGCAGCGGGTCGTGGGTATCGGCGATCACGATTCCGTTCTTGCGGTCGGCGGCACCCTCACGGGTGAAGACCATGTAGTTGCCGTCGGCCGTGGTCTGCATGTCATTGACCAGGCGGGTGTTGGCCTGGATCGAATCGACCACGGTCGGCGCCGCCGGATTGCTGATGTCGATGGCATAGACCCGGTCGCCACCCATGTGGGTGCCGAGGTAGGCCACCTTGCCGTTGGGGTGGATCCAGACTTCGGAGGTGGCAAAGCCGGTGCGGGGCAGGCGGCCCACGACTGTCACCGACCGGCGCACGTCCCGTTCCTTCACCGTGACGTTGGCGCTGGCCGCCCGGCTGCCGAGGGTGGCGGTCACGGTGTAGCTGCCGGTTCGATAGGCGACGAAATGTCCGTCGGCATCGAGCTGGCCATCACCCGGGGAAAAGCTCCAGGTCGGGGTCAGGCCGCTGATCGATTTGCCGGCTGCATCCTTGGCGTCGACCCGGAACCGGATCACGTCGCCCTGGCGGACTTCGGATCTGCCTGGCGACAGGGTCAGCTTGGCGACCGTTGCCGGGACCACCCGGACATCCATCGACCCGGAGGCTGACCCGGCGCTGGCGGTGAGCACTGCCTTGCCCGCGGCATAACCGGTGATCAGCCCGTCAGCGTTGACCGAGGCCACCTTGGCATCGCTGGAACGCCAGCGGACCGGCTCATGGCTCCGGTCGTTGACCCGCGAAAAAGCCATGGCCTCGACCCGGAGAGACTGGCCGCTCACGATGGCGATCGACTTGGGCTGGACCTCGACCCGGGTCACCGGCCCGGCCACGGCGCGAAACTCGACCGAGGTCGAGTCGATGAACGGCTGGGTGCCGGGCGCGGTGGCCACCAGCGCCAGCGGGAACTTGCCGACCGAACTGGCCACCAGCCAGAAACTCTCGGGCTTCACGTCCCCTTCGCCCTGGCCGCCCAGCATCTTCACCGACAGCACCGCATTGGGAACGGCGGCGCCATTTTCATCGAGCGCCCGGAGGTGGAGCTGCACCGAATCACCGGCGGTGATGGTGCGGTTGGCCGGTTCGATCTCGATCCGCTTGACGGGAGACGGCGGGAGTTGCGCGCTCTGTTGTGGCTGCTGGAACAGAATGAGGGCGGCGGACAGGAGAAGCACAGGTTACCTCGGGTCAGTCGGTCTGGGCCCGAAGCCGCGGGAGTGCGGCGCCGGTCGGGCTATCAGCAGTAAATGAGTCTCAACGGTTCCTCGTACCACCGCGAATCATAACCTCAGCCGCAGAGGACCTGCCGCTGGATCCAGCGGGCCCGAAATCCACCGGTGATGCCGCTGCCGTCGGCAAAGTGAAGCTGGATCGAACCGAGTACGACGGTATCGGGCAACCCGTTGGTGATGGTCACGATACCGCGCGTGGCGCTCTCGCAGTCGGCGCCGGCAAGGCACCGGATGGCACTCCCCGCCTGGGGGTCGGCGGGCCACTCGTAGCTCTGGCGGCCGACCGAAGCGCTTCGGGGATAAATCGAGACCCGGACCAGCGGCCGCCGATCGCCGCTGATCCCGCCGGAGTCGGTGCCGGGCCGATCGGACAGCAGTATCGTGATTGCGCGGCCGTCCCAGGGGGCACAATCCGGAGAAGCCGAGGCATACCGGAATCCTTCCGGGGCGGCCGGCGCATGCATCATCCCTCCCTGGCGGCACGCCGAGACCGCGAGCAGGCCGGCGAGTCCAAGGATGGTGAACCGCATCTAGTCCGCCTTGGACATCGCTGCGTCCACGCTCCACGGGCCCGGGCCGGCCGCGGCGACATAGAGGAAAAAGAAGCAGAACGCCACCACGATCTCGCCGTGGTTGAGGATGGGCCAGAAGCCGCCGGAAGCGTGGAACATGAAATAGGCCACCGCCATCTCGCCGCAGCACACGAAGGCCGCGAACCGGGTGCCCAGGCCGATCAGGATGAGCCCGCCGCCGAAGGTCTCGATGATGCCGGCCGCGCCGAAGATCGAGCCCAGGGCCACGGTATGGCCGGTGCCATCGCCCGGATAGGCGAACAGCTTCTGCAGCCCATGCGACATGTAGAGAAATGCAATCACGATCCTTGCGGCGCTGAGCAGCTGGGGCGACCACGAAGCGGGGATGACGCCGGCACTCTTCATTCAATCCTCCAAGAAGTGGCTGTTGTCGGGACGGCTCAATCTACAATGAAGCGGTGGCGGCATTGACCGGCGGCTGGAGCAGGTCGGGGCGGCCCCTCAGCCAGAGCACTCCGCCGAGCATGATCAGCGCCGAGATCGTGGCAATCGAGCCCAGCTCGAGCTGCCCGGCCAATTGGTTTCCGACCAGGTCATGGCCGGTCAGCCCCGCCAGTGATGCGGACGAGAACAGAATCCAGCCGGCGGCCTTGCGGCCGCCCGGGTCCAGCTCGTGGCGGCGCCATACCAGAAACAACAGTGCATTGGGCACCAGCAGTACCACGAAATAGAGTTTCCAGGCTACCGGCCCCCACAGTGTCGAGATAATCAGCATTGCGCTCCACTCCGCCGCAACCACGAGCGAGGACCTGGGGGCGCCGACCCGGAATTGCCGAAGGGTCAGCCCCAGGATGAGCAGCAGCGAGAGACCGAAAACGATCGACACCACCGGATTGCCCGACTTAAGCAGGTTGTAATTCTGGCCCGGTGCAAATGGATAGACATGGTGACCGATCAGCCGGTCCCACATGGCGTAGATGCTCTGATTGTACGCTCCCACTCCCCAGCCCCACCCGACCACCCGCCGCCACGACGCGACGTAGTCCCAGTACCGCCCCCAGCCGAAGATCAGGATCGGGCTGAGTGACAGCAGTGCGGTGGCCGTCGATGCCGCGAAGAAGGCCCGCCATTGCCGGCGCAGCGCCAGATACGGCAGCAGGACCACGGGCATGACCTTCATGGCAATGGCCAGCCCCAGCACCAGCGCCCCCGCCCCCAGCCGATCGCGATCGAGCAGGTAAAGCCCGCCGAGTGACAGGCCCAGCAGAATCAGGTTGATCTGCACATGCTCGAAGTTGTTGAACAGGTAGGTGGAGGTCAGCGCCAGCGGGGCCAGCAGGGCGGCGGAGGTGATCGGCAGCGCCGAGCCGCTCTGTCGCCGCAGCGTCAACTGGCGGCAGTAGAGGATTCGGGCCAGCAGGTTGAGCACCACCAGGACGAATCCGAAATTGAGCAGCAGCCAGAGACTGGTCGCCAGATATGGCTTGATCTGGTCCAGCAGCGCCAGCGGAACGCAGACCAGGCTGAAGAACGGTGGCCAGGTATTGACGCCGGGCGGAGTCGACCGGTAAATGTCGGCTCCGGATCGCACCGCTCGGCCCACCAGAACATAACCGGCGAAGTCGCCCTGGCGTGGCGACCAGCTGATGAATCCGATCACGGCGGTGAGCCCGAGGACCGCCGCCTGCCAGCGGCCATGGCCCAGCCACCTGGAATGCCATGACTGTCCAGTGTGCAAAATCGGCGCTGCCGACATGAATACCCGGGGAGGGAGAGTGGCCCCAATCTACTACGGCACTATGAGTGGCTACGGTCGTTCGAGGAGCGTGCTCATCCCGTTTGGCCCGCATCCAGGTGGACTTGCCGCGATTCTGGTGCGGTCATCCGTGGCGGACAGTGCCAGGTCGGGCCGCGCGGTGATGATCTGGACTCAACTACCCGGGGACAGCGAGCGGCCCGAGTTGGGCAGGGTTGCGCTGCGGTGAGCTGAAACGAGAAGCGTGAAGGGCGAGCGCCGGCCCAGCCTACGCACGCTTGAAATACTGCACCGCCCGCTCATGCTTTTCGGCGGCTGCCCGGGTCTTGAAGGTGCCGAGGTTGCGGCGCTTGCCGGTCTTGGGGTTTTTCTGCTTCGAGTAGAGCCGGTACTGACCCGACGGAAGTTTGCGAATCACGGTCGGACCGCCGGCACTGCCGGGGCATTGACCGGCCTGAGCGCGTCGATCCGCAGGGTCAGTCCGTCATCCTCAACGTCGCTGTCGAAGTCAAGGACGACCAGGGCGGGGAAGCCGTACCGCTCGTGATACGCGGTGGTAAAGCCGGCCGGCCCCTGGTTGAGGGTGCGGTGCAGGAACGCAAAGATCCGGTCGATGGTCAGGAAGTCCCGGAACTGCGCCGAGTCGGCGGTGGTGCCGCTGTCGCTGTACGTGATGGACACGAAGGCGTCGCTGCGGACCGATATGGTGACCGGCCGGGTCAGGGCAGCGACGCAGAAGCAGGTCCGCTGAAAATCGAAGTTGTAATTGGCCACGGCGGCCGTGCGCCAGCGGGTGTTGGCCTCGCTCAGCGAGCTCTGGCTGCCCTCGAATACCGAGGTCGAGCAGGCTGCCAGCAGGCCGAGGGTGAGCAGGGCCCCGGTGAGTCGAGCTATCGGTGCCCGACGGTTCCCATGGGTCATTGGTGGATCCTGGCCCAGTCGTCGCAGCCGTTCTGGTCGCCCAGATCGCACGCCTTGCGATACAGCACCCGGGCCTGCTCGACATTGACTCCCAATCCGTTGCCCCGCTCGTACATCCGGCCCAGCCCGAAACAGCTGAGCCCGTTCAGCAGGTCACAGCCTCGACGGTAGGCCGCCGCTTCGGCCGGATAGTTGAGTCCGACCGCGTTGGCATTGCCATAGATCTGTCCGGCCTGGATACACGCGCCAGACCAGCCGAGCTCACAGCCACGGTTGAAGACAACGACCGCGGCCCTGATGTCCGGCTGCATCCCTTCGCCGCCCGACTGCATTTCACCCAGGGACAGGCAGGCACCCCCGTTGTTCTGGCTGCAGCCCTGGCGGAAACTGGCGGCCGCAATACCCAAGTCGGACCGGACCGAGTTGCCTCGACGGTAGAGCTCACCCCGGAGTCCGCAGGCCATTCCGCTTCCAAGGCTGCAGCCCTTGAGGTAGAGCGCCCCAGCCGTTTCTCCATTTTGGCTGACGCCCTCTCCCTTTTCGTAATGCTTCCCGAGGCTCACGCACGCCGGTACCACGCTGCGGTCACATTCGGCGCGGAGCGAATCGGTGTTGCGCGTCAAATACCCGACCGAGGCCGCCGGACCGACTCCCTCATTGGAGTCGTAATAGCGTCCCAAGTCGGCGCAGCCTGGCACCTGCCGGGCGTCGCAACCGGCCCGGAGTGATTCGGAAGCCTGGGCCCGGGCCCGTGGAGCCAGCAGCATCGCGAGCACCAGCCAGGCGCTGCAGCAGATGGCCGCGCGGCGCACGATTGATCCAGTCATCGGGTTCATGAGTGATCCCTCCTTCGTATGGTGCCGGTCAGGTGCGCGGCGGACATTGCCTCGTACCCGAATCGCTCTCTCACCTTGTCGACTGCCTGGGTCACGCTGCGGAGCCGGCTCCGCTCGGCTGATTCGAACAGATCACCCGGCGCCGAGCTCATCAACCCGCTGGCGCTGATTCCGATCAGCCGGATGCCCTGGCTCCGTCGGCGGGCGTCCTCGAACGCCGGCCCGAGCAGGGCGCGGCCGGCACTCAACAACTCCTGGTCCAGGTCGGTGGGCTGCGCCAGCGTCTTCCGCCGGGTAACCGTGTGAAAGTCGCCGTGGCGCAACTTCACGGTCACGGTCCTGGCCACCAGCCCTTCGCCGCGGAGCTCGCTGCCGACGCGGGCCGAGAACAGGGCCAGCAGCCGGTCCAGATCCTCGATTCGAGTAGTGTCCTTATTGAGCGTGGTCTCGCGTCCGATCGACTTGGTGATCCGGTTGGCGGTGAGCGTGGTGCCGCCATATCCGTGGGCCCGGGCTTTCAGCTCGGCCGCGCCATCTCCGATCAGCGTAGTGAGCGCCTCGAGTGTCGCGCCCTGGACCTGGGCCACGTCCCTGAGGCCCATCGCCTCCCATCGCTCCGCGGTCTTCGGTCCTACCCCCGGTAGCGCCCGAAGTGGCAGCCCGGCGAGGAACCCTTCCTCCCACCCGGCCCGGACCTCGAGCATTCCTTTCGGCTTGGCTGCGTCCGAGGCAAGCTTGGCAATCATCCGGTTGGGCCCGATCCCGATCGACGAGTCGAGTCCCGTCTCCGCTTTGACCTCGGCCCGGACCAGCTCGGCGCTGGGCAGAAGGGAAACCGGAAACAGCCGCTCGGTGCCCGAGAAATCGAGGTAAGCCTCGTCGAGCGATGCCATCACCACCGTGGGCGAATGACGCTGCAACACCGCTTGCACCGCATGGGACGCTTCCCGGTAGTGTGGGAATGAACCCTGGAAAAAAGTGGCGGCCGGGCAGAGCTGCACCGCCTGGCCGATCGGCATTCCGGCATGAATGCCGTACGCCCGGGCTCCATAGCTGGCTGACTGGACCACCCCCCGCTGATCTCGGCGGCCGCCGACCACCAGCAACGCCACTTCCCGGAGTTCCGGGTGGCGTTGACGGCAGACTTCGACAAAAAAGGCGTCGAGATCAAGATGCAGGATTCTGGGCGGCATGGCGGACCGGCTCGAGGGTGACCGAATGGTAACGCGACTGCCGATCCCGCGTGAAGCCGCCGGTGACGGGTCTATTTGCTGCTGCCAATCATCTGCAACCTTACGCCCGTGCCCGGCGTAGGCGGATGGCAACCCAGCACCACTGGCAGGCATTCCATGAGCATCCGATTCGCGCAGCTGCCGGCCGTGTTCGTATTCGGCAGCGGGGAACCGGTGAAGCAGCGACCCGCGCCGGGCGCTCGGATCGGCTCCAGGTCCGGCTACGGCCCGTCCGGGGCATACGGTCGGCACAACGGATCGCCGATCACCACGTCCCTCCATTTGAGCAGCTGCGATGCCATGTAGAAGCTCTCGGCGAGGTTGTAGCCGCGGGTATAGCGATCGAACATGATGTCCGGCTTGGCCACCGCAGTGGTGTAGGGTTCGGCCACATAGCCTTTCACGCCGGTGACCCCCTGGGCGATCAGGTCGGCGATCATGCTCTGTCCTCCGGTCACGTGGTGAAAGGTGCGCGCGGAGGTCGAAACATTGGTTTCGGCGAGGGCCCCCGCTCTGAACCGGAGTGCGTGATACACGGCGGGCGAATAGTTGGGGTCGTTGCTTCCCGAGCTCCAGTAGCCCATGAGCGGTTGCCGCGGGTCCACGAACGCCGGTGTTCCCTCCGAGATGCTGAGGAACCCGCGCGACGTGAGCTGCCGCGCGATCCGTTCCATTGCCGTCTCGAGTTGGTCGTTGATGCCGACGCGGTCGAACACCGGCTGGTCGAAAAAGAACAGCCCGTGCTCCGGCCTGGCGCTCACTGAACGATCGACGAGGCCCTTCATGTCGTCGATCGAATACCCGTCGAGGCGGGTAGTGAGGTACAATCCAAATTTGGCGTGACTGAACGGCTCGTCCTTGCGATAGTACGGACTGGTGGCGCGGGTGAACTCGGCGCTCGTGAAGGCCTGAATCGGCGCCAGGTCAAGCGCGATTCCGGCGAGCAGCATGTCGACGGCGTACCCATTCGCGCCGGCCCGCAATGGGATGCCGTGGGTGGTGACGATAAAGTCGATCCCGGGCCGAGTGTCGAGCTCTGCGGCGACCGGATTCCGGATCTGCTCAACCCAGTCCGCGTCGCTGATGTCGTCGTCGAGCGTGGTCGTCACCATCACAACATTGGAATCGGGAATACCGCGCGCCGCCTGGTAGTATTTGCCGATGGCGATGCCTTCAGGACTGGCCCGGTTGATCACGACGAGCACCCGCGCCGATTGCGAGTCGTGCTTCCTGACCGGCGGCGTGCCGAGCTCGATCGGTGTCGGCGGACCCGGGGTGGACGCCGGCCCCACGCAGCCGATCAGGAGCGGGCTGATCGCCGCCAGCAGGAATCCGAATGGCCTCAGGCCGGTGATTACCATGACAATGATTCTCTGCACGTGGGCGAGTGTGGGGCTGACGCGAAACGCCAAGTGTCACCATCTCAAACGGTCTCAGGATAGCGTCGTGAGGAAGTCAGCATAAGCCTGATCGAGTCCAGTCACCGTTGTCACGGATCATGAAGTGAAAGGATTGTATGCCAATCGGCCTCCGAAGCGCCCTCGCTGTGCTCGCCCTCGCCACGATGGGCGGGGGCGCCACAGCGGCGTCGGCTGTCCGCCCTCCCGAGACGAGTGCTTCTTGCACGCCGGCCCTGGCCAGCCAGTTCGCCTGGTGGGCCGGCACCTGGGACTATGCCATTCCGGGATATGACCCCGGCGTCACCACCGTGACGCCGAGCGAAGACGGCTGCCAGCTCCAGGAGGAGTTCGTCGACGTCGGGAACAAGCAGGCTCACACCACGATTCTGTTCGACCCGGGCAGCCAGCGATGGAAACGGCTGGTGGCCGATCCGTTCCGGACCTACCGGTCCTCGGGGGTGTTCGCTCCGGACGGCAGCATCGCGTTCTACGAGTCACCAACCGAGCGGGAGACCTACCGCCCGGCAGACCACGATCATGTACACTTCCTCGGCGAATCCTCCAAGGACGGCGGCAAGAGCTGGAAAATCGTGTTCGACGCGATCTTCACCCGGCGACCCTGAACCCGAGTCGGGGCGCCGGGCGCCCCGGTGTCTCAAACACTCCCGATGGTGAGCGATCCATCCGGACCCTGCCCGCTACCCTCAAGTGCCTGCGTGCCTTAGCCTTCCTTCATGCGAATCGGTTTTATCGGACTGGGAGCCATCGGTACACCAATGGCGGCCCATCTCGCCGCCCATCACGAGCTCACGGTCTGGAATCGGACCGCCGCTAAAGCCCGGGAATTCGCGGTCCGATATTCATGTCGGGCAGTGGATACCCCGCGTGAACTGGCTTCGGTCTCTGAGGTTCTCATCACCTGTCTACCTACCTCGGCTGATGTGGAGTCGTTGCTCGGGGGTCCGGACGGCCTCGAAGCCGGACTGATTTCCGGGTCGCTCTTCCTCGATTGCACTTCCGGTGACCCGGAGAGCTCACGCCGGCTGGCGGCGCGGTTGCAGGGCCAGGGGGTCGAATTCGCCGATGCGCCGGTCAGCGGTGGCGTCTCCGGTGCGGAATCGGCCACACTGGCGGTGATGGTCGGTGGCAGTGCGGCCGCGTTTGGACGAGCCAGGCCGGTGCTGGAAGGATTCGGCAAGCGGATCGAGCACCTCGGTCCGGTGGGCGCGGGCCACGCGGTCAAGGCGGTCAATAACGCGCTGCTGGCGGTCAATATCCTGGCGGTCGGCGAGGGGATGGCGGCACTGGTCAAGGCGGGGGTGCCGGCCGCCAAGGCGCTGGAGGTGATCAATGCCTCGAGCGGGCGGTCGTTCGTCAGCGAGACGCTGGTGCCGGCCCGGGTCATGAACGGCAGCTGGCCCCGCACCTTCCGGCTGGCGCTGCTCGACAAGGACGTCGGGATCGCGGTCGGACTGCTCGATGCCACGTCGGTGCGGGGCCCGGTGCTGCGGCTGGCCAGTTTGGAATTTCACACCGCCCGGCAGCGCCTCGACGCCGAGGCGGACTATATGGAGGCGATCCGACTCATCGAGCAGGACGCGGGCGTTGAAATTCGAGGATGATGCCTCTTGCCGCTCATCGGATCAGCCGCGAGAATTGAGGACCATACAGCGGAGCCCCGGATGACCGACTATGGCTCTTCAGAGCGGATTTCGTCCATTGTCACCCTGGTTGAGGGCATCGCCATCGGTGGCGACATGCACGTCCAGCCGGGGGCGGCTCGGCACCTCGGCGCCGAAACGCCACTCGAGATGCTCAACCGACCGGAGCCGTTCTTTCCACTGACGCAGGATGACGGCGAGGCGATCTTCATCGCCAAGCGGCATGTGGCCTATATCGAGCAGCGCGCCACCGTGGGCAGCAACGATCCGGTGCGGGCCTCGGTGGCCCGGATGTTTCCGCTCGAAATCACCCTCGTGGGCGGGCTGACCCTCACTGGGGTATCGCAGTCCGAGTTGCCCCCGCAGCACAGCCGGACCTCGGATTTCCTCAACGTGGGCGACGAACCGTTCTTCCCGCTGCAGACCGAGTCCGCACTCCTGTACATCAACCGGAGCCACGTCCGCGTGGCCCGCTCCCTCCGCTGAGAGATCCGTGGCCAGACTCGACCGGTTCATCCAGGTAATGCACGAGCAGGGCGCTCAGGCGCTCGAGCTCCGTGCTGGCCGGCCCGCCTCCCTGCTGACCGTCGCCGGTCCCCGACCGATCAGTCGCGAGGCACTGACTCCGGGCCAGATCGTGTCACTGGTGAAGGAACTCGCGCCGGCCGCGCAGCAGGCGGGCATCGAGGAGGGCGGCCAGTTTTCCTTTGCCTACGGCGAAGGCGGAACCGGTACTTCGGTTGAAGGCACCAGTGCCGGCGGCTTTGCCGTGCTGATCCGGCCCAGCGGCAATGGGGCGGCGGTCGCGGCGCCCACCATGCGGCCCTCGATGGCGGTGGCCGCGCCGGGGCCAGACCTGGCCGCCGCGCGCGCCCGGCTGGACGCGCTGCTTCGGCACACCGCGGATTCGGGAGCGTCGGACCTTCACCTCCGCTCGACAGACCGTCCGCTGCTGCGCAACGATGGCGAGATGCACCGGCTCAATCAGGAGATCCTTGCGCCGGCCGAGATCGACGCCATGCTGCGGAGCATCATGAGCCCGCGGGATGCGGCCGAGTTTTCCGAAACCGGGGATGTCGACTGGGCCTATGACATTCCGGACGTGGCGCGGTTCCGGTGCAATGCCGCTCAGGAGCGACTCGGGCCAATGGCCGTCTTCCGGGTCATCAAAGGCAAGATCGTCACGGTCGATCAACTCGGCCTGTCGCAGGAAATCCAGAAGCTCTGCTACCTGACCAAGGGGCTGGTGGTCGTCACCGGCCCGACCGGGAGTGGCAAGTCCACCACCCTGGCCGGCCTGGTCGACCTGATGAACAAGACGCGATCCGATCATATCATCACGATCGAGGACCCGGTTGAATTCGTCCACCAGAGCAACAAGTGCCTGGTAACCCAGCGGCAGGTCGGGCTGCACACCCGGAGCTTCAAGCAGGCGCTGCGGGCCGCGTTGCGGGAAGATCCCGATGTCATCCTGGTCGGCGAAATGCGCGACCTCGAAACGGTGTCGATCGCCATCGAGACCGCGGAAACCGGCCACCTGGTGTTCGGTACCTTGCACACCACGACCGCGGCTTCGACCGTCGACCGGATCATCGACCAGTTCCCGTCCGACCGGCAGGCCCAGGTCCGGGTCATGCTGGCCGAATCCCTCAAGGGCGTGATTGCCCAGGTGCTGTGCCGGAAGATTGGTGGCGGGCGGGTGGCGGCCAGGGAGGTGCTGCTGTCGCTGCCAGCCGTGGCCAACCTGATCCGGGAAGGCAAGACCTTCCAGATTCCCTCGATCATGCAGACCAACCGGCGGGCCGGGATGTCCCTGCTTAACGACGCGCTGCTCGACCTGGTCGACCAGAAGCAGGTGGAGCCGAAGGAGGCCTACCTGAAAGCGGTCGACAAATCGAGCCTCGCGACCGGGCTCAAGAGCCGGCGAGTCGATACCTCATTCCTGACCGAGGCGTGACCCAGGGCCCTATCATCGCTGTTCTGCAGGAACCGCAGGACATCGTCAATATCGCCAGCGCCGTCCGGATCGCGAAGAACTTCGCGCTGGACGGGCTGCGCCTCGTCAAGCCCGCCGTATTCGATCCGTACCGGATCGAGGGGGTGGCCCACAACACCGCCGATTTCATCGCCCGGATCGGGCACTTCGAGACCCTGGACGCGGCACTGGCCGATTGCGTCTGGACTGTGGGGCTCACGGCCCGGGGCCGGGCGGCCAAACGGAGCGTGATCCGTCCCCGGGAGGCGGCCCAGGAGCTGGTGCGCCGGTCGGCCGACGGGCCGGTGGCCTTTGTGGCGGGGCGCGAGGACAAGGGGCTCAGCAACGAGGAGCTTGACCAGTGCCAGGCGCTGGTCACCATTCCGGTCAGTGAGGCCTACAAGTCGCTGAACCTTGCCCAGGCGGTGGCGATTCTCAGTTACGAGACCTGGTTGGCGCGGGGTGGGGAGGGGCAGCCGCTCAAGCTGCACCGTCACGTGGCGGATCCGGCGGTGCAGGACCAGCTGGAGCGGACCTTCCAGGACTGGGAGCGGGCGCTGTGGGCCATCGAGTTTTTCAAGACCCGGCAGCCGGACACCGTCATGCGCGGGATTCGAGAGGTGCTGTTCCGGGCCGGGCTCGATGCCCGCGAAGCCGCGCTGTTTCGCGCCATCGGGATCGAGATCCGCCGCTTCCTCGAGCGCTCGGGAGTGCCCATCGCGCCGCCACCCGGGGATCCGCTAAAAAGCGAACGGTGATATGGGGCCACCATACCACCGTTCTGGCTCGACACACCCACCCTTCCGCCGCAGGCAGAACTGACGGAGTGACAGGGGCCGAGTTCTCTGTCTCGAAAGACGTCCGTTCCAGAGGCCGGAGCACACCATTCGTCCCAGTTGCGCGCGGCAGCGGGCCCGGTCAGCGCCGGGCCGCCCCAAACTGGAATAAGTCGATTGACCCCATTACTTTGCGGAGCTAACCCGAGCCAACTTCACAGTTACCAGGGGGCCGCGTGGGGCGTTCGTCCGCATATTGGGCCACCAATCTTTATCCCGATCCCCGGCAGTCGCCCAAGGCGATTTCGCCACTTAAGGATCTGCCTGCCGGGCTGGCCAGCCGGTTCAAGAAAGTCCGCGAAGGACTGCTGGGCTACGAGGGCGTTACCGAGCATGTCAAATTCATGGGCCCGACCTGGCGCTGGGCCTGGGAATTCACCGCGGGTCACCGTAAGCTGTGCTGGTTACACGTGACCCAGACCGGGGTGAGTGTCACCTTTACGGTCACCACCCATGAAGAGGCCCGGGCGCTCAAGCTGCCCAAGCTGTCGGCTTCGCTGCTTGGCGCGATCCGCGCCGGCCAGCGCACTGGGCCGGTGACCTGGTGCTGGCTCGAGGTCACCGACCTCAAGACAGCCGACGCCCTGCTGGGTTTTTCCCGGCGCAAACTGCAGTGGTTCATCGAGGACGCCCCGGCGCCCGCCACCGCCCGGCGATCCCTGGCGGTCTGAACCACGAACCTCGCGGAAACGCGAGGTTTTTTGTCGGAATTACCCCATACAAAGTCGGGGTTGTCGCCACACGTGGCGGGCCTCATAATTCGCCGCAACTCAACTGGATACCCGGTTTTTCGGGTGCTCCCGGGGCCAGGCCGGGCCCTTCTCTCGGTGAGGTCTGATGCGCAAGCTGGCTTACCTGGCGGTGGGGACTATCGTCCTCACGCTCGTGGCGACTGTCACGCTCCACCGGGCCCCGGCGGCCCAGCAGACCGCCGCCGCCAACGATTCCACCACCGCGCCCAGGCTCGGCGCCTCGGACACCGCGGCCCTCAGGGGTCCGCGCCAGCCGATCTTCTTCCGGCACGACATCCACGCAGGCCAGTACAAGATCCAGTGCCAGTATTGCCACTACACGGTGGCGGTCTCCTCGGAGCCGGGCATCCCCAGCATGCAGACCTGCATGGGGTGCCACACGATCATCGGCGGCACTGACAGCACTGCCAAGGCCGAGATCAAGAAGCTGCGGGAAGCGTTCTTCGCCAAGAAGCCGATCGAGTGGGTCCGGATCCACCAGCTGGCCCGTCACGCCCACTTCCCGCACATGCGCCACATCAAGGCAATGGGCCCCAACGCCTGTTATACCTGCCACGGTGAAGTCAGCCGCATGCCGCAGGTGTTCAGGGTCAACAACATCAACAACATGGGCTTCTGTATCACCTGCCACGTCGAGCGGAAGGTCACGCGCGATTGCACGGCATGTCATTACTAGACGAGAGTCGAGTGTCGCGAGTCACGAGCCGCTCCCTGGCCCTTCCGACTCTCGTCTCTCGACTCTCGACTCTCGACTCATCTCGGAGCCTTGATGGCTGACGAAACCACGAGCCTCGATCGCCGCAAATTTCTGGCTGTCCTCGGAGTCACCGGGGGCAGTGCCGCGGTGCTGTCCGGCTGCTCGACCGACCGGGTCGAGAAGCTGATTCCCTACCTGGTGCAGTCCGAAGACCAGGTGCCGGGAGTCGCGACGATCTACGCCTCGACCTGCACCGAGTGCCCGTCAGGCTGTGGCCTCCACGTGCGGACTCGAGAGGGTCGGGCCGTCAAGCTCGAGGGCAACCCGGAGCACCCGGTCAACAAGGGCACCCTCTGCGCCCGGGGCCAGGCCGGCATCCAGGGGTTGTATCACCCCTCACGGGTACGGTCGCCGCGCCAGCGCCAGGCCGACGGATCATTCAAGGATATTTCCTGGGACGACGCGATCGCGCTGCTGGCGGGCAAGCTCACCCCGGCCCAGGGCAAGGTGGCCGTCATTTCCGGCGCCGGCCGCGGTACCTATCGCGACCTGCTCGGCGCCTGGACCGCGGCGCTGGGCGGCAAACTGGTGGACTATGAGCCGTTCGACCACGAGGCGGTCCGGGCCGCCAACCGCCAGATCTTCGGGCTGGACCAGCTGCCGGCCCATGATTTTGCCAAGGCCAGGTACATCGTCTCGTTCGGAGCCGATTTCCTCGAAACCTGGCTCTCCCCGACCGAGAATCAGCGCGGGTTTGCCGCCTCGCACGGCTATGCCGACGGCGCGATGGCGAAGCACGTGGCCTTTGGCCCCCGGCTCAACCTGACCGCGATGAACGCCGACCAGTGGCATGTAGCCCGGCCCGGCACCGAGGGTGCCATCGCGCTGGCCATGGCCAACGTCATCCTGGCCGAGCGGACCACCGGTCCTGCCGATTCCAACGGACTCAAGAACCTGCTGGCGGCATGGACTCCGGAGCAGGCCACCCAGATCAGCGGGGTCCCGACCGAGGTCATCCGTCGGGCGGCCCGGGACTTCGTGTCGGCCAGTCCTTCGCTGGCCGTGGCCGGTGGCATCGGCAGCCAGCATCGCCAGGCCACGGAACTGTGTGCGGCGGTCAACGTCCTGAACTACGTCGCCGGCAATGTCGGCCGCACGGTGCTATTCGGTGCCGAACTGCAGTCCGGCGATGGCTACGGGGCCCTGGTCGAGATGACCACGGCCATGGCGGCGGGCCAGTACCAGGTGGCCATCGTGCACGAGGCCAATCCGGCCTATGCCACGCCCAAGGCCGGCAACTTTGCCGAGAAGTTCCAGAAGGTGCCGTTCAAGGTGGCGTTGTCGCTGTTCCCGACCGACACCGCGGCGCTCTGCGACCTGGTGCTCCCGATCCATCATGCGCTGGAACGCTGGGACGATCTTCGGCCGCGCAAAGGGCTCACCTCACTGATGCAGCCGGTGATGGAACCGGTGTTCGGGACCCTGGCCGCCGGCGACATCCTGCTCAAGCTCTCGAAAAAGGCCGGTGGTCCGCTGGCCAGCTTCAACGCCGTCAGCTGGGAGGCCCACCTCAAGCAGAGCTGGGCGGGTTTTGCCAAGGCGCAGGGCAACGCCGACGCCGACGGGTTCTGGCGCGCGGCGCTGGCGCGCGGCGGCGTATTCGGCCCCGCGCCCGTGACAGCCGTCAAGCTCGCGGCCGGGGCGCTGCAGCTGGCCTATCCCGCGGCCGCCCTCGATGGCGCGGAAGGGGCCGACAACTTCACCTTGTCCGCCTACCCGACCTCGATGCTGTATGATGGCCGCGGCGCCAACCGGCCATGGCTGCGTGAAATGTCAGACCCGGTCACCAAGATCACCTGGCAGTCCTGGGTCGAGATCCATCCCGACGCGGCCGGTCGGATGGATGTCCAGGACGGAGAGATCCTGACGGTCACCTCCCCGCACGGCTCCATCGAAGCACCGGCTTACCTCTACGGCGGTCTGCATCCCGATGTGGTCGCTATTCCACTCGGACTGGGCAGCAACCGGACCTTCGATGGCCGGGGCACCAATGGCATCAACGCCCTCGACCTGCTGAACGGTGAGCCGAGTGGCGGATACCTGGCCTACACCAGCACCCGGGTAACCCTGGCCAAGACCGGCAGATTCCAGGCGATTGCCAAGACGGAAGGGACCGCTCGGCAGCTGGGCCGCGGACTGTCGGACTCGATGACGTTGACCCAGGCCAAGAAGGGAATGACCCCGTCGCTCGCTGCTGCCGAGACGGAGCATCATCCGGAGGAGCAGGTCAACACCGAGGCGGAGCATGCGGCGTTGCGCGGCTTCCGCAGCGCCCAGGATGAGAAGATCAAACTCGGCGCCTACGCCGAGGATCATCCCAAGTGGGGCATGTCGATCGACCTGTCCCGCTGCACCGGCTGTTCGGCCTGCGTGGCGGCCTGCTACGCCGAGAACAACATCCCAGTGGTGGGGGAGGCGGAAGTACTGCGGGGCCGGGAAATGACCTGGATCCGGATCGAGCGGTACTGGGAGGGCGGCGATGACGGTGAGCCGCTGGAAGCCCGGTTCCTGCCCATGATGTGCCAGCACTGCGGCAACGCGCCGTGTGAACCGGTCTGTCCGGTGTACGCGGCCTATCACACGGCGGATGGACTCAACGGCCAGGTCTACAACCGATGCGTCGGGACCCGCTACTGCTCCAACAATTGCCCCTACAAGGTCCGCTACTTCAACTGGTTTGCGTACAACAAGACGGCCTTCCCGGAGCCGCTGAACCTGCAGCTCAATCCCGACGTCACGGTGCGGGCCCGGGGCGTAATGGAGAAGTGCACCTTCTGTGTGCAGCGGATTCGCGGGGCCCAGAACACCGCCCGCCTCGAGGACCGGCCGCTGGCCGACGGTGATGTGATCACCGCCTGCGCCCAGGCCTGCCCGTCGAGCGCCATCATCTTTGGCAATGTCAAGGATCCCGCCAGCCGGATCGCGGCATCCTCGCGGGACCGCCGCGGGTATCACGTCTTCGAGGACATCAACGTGCGGCCCTCGGTCACCTACCTGGCCCGGGTCATCGACCGGGCGGAGGCGTAAGTCATGGCCTCCAGCGTCCACCACAACCAGACCCACGGCGACGTTACCCGCGACGTCGTCGCGACCCTCGGCACCCCGGGCCGGGGCTACACCCTGCTGCTGTTTGGCGCGGTGGCGGCCTTCCTGATTGGCCTCGTCACCTTCCTGTTCCTGGTCAAGGATGGCCTCGGACTGGCCGGCTACCGGCCGCCGGTCATGTGGTCGGTGTTCATCACCACCTTCGTGTTCTGGGTCGGCATCGGTCACGCCGGCACCCTGATCTCGGCCATCCTGTTCCTGTTCCGCTCGCCGTGGCGGACCGCGGTGTACCGGGCCACCGAGGCCATGACCGTGTTCGCGGTCATGACCGCGGCGTTGTTCCCCATCATCCATATCGGCCGCCAGTGGTTCTTCTACTGGCTGCTGCCCTATCCCAACCAGCGGTGGCTCTGGCCCAACTTCAAATCGCCGCTGATCTGGGACGTGTTTGCCATCAGCACCTACTTCACCGTGTCGGCCACCTTTCTGGTGGTCGGCCTGGTACCTGACGTGGCCGCCGCCCGCGACAAGATGACCGGCTGGCGGCAGAAGGTGTACCAGATCTTCTCGCTCAACTGGAAGGGCACCCAGCACCAGTGGCAGCATTACAGCCGGGCCTACCTGTACCTGGCCGCGCTGGCCACCCCACTGGTGCTCTCAGTGCATTCCGTGGTGAGCTGGGACTTCGCGATGTCGATCATTCCGGGCTGGCACGGGACGATCTTCGCGCCGTACTTCGTGGCCGGTGCCATCTACTCCGGCGTCGGGATGGTGTTCACCCTGCTGATCCCGCTCCGCAAGGCGCTCAAGATCGAGCACATGATCGGCGAGTACCATTTCGATAACCTCGCCAAGCTGACCCTGCTGACCGGTTCGATCCTGTTCTACGCCTATGCCATGGAATATTTCGTGGCGTGGTACAGCGGCAATACCTTCGAGCAGACCACCTTCTGGCGCCGGGCCTTCGGGCCAATGTGGTGGGCCGGGTGGACCATGATCATCTGCAACGCCTTTGTGTCGCAGCTTCTCTGGTTCCGGAAGATCCGGACCAACCTGACCGCGCTGTTCGTGATTTCGATCTTCATCAACATCGGGATGTGGTTCGAGCGGTACGTGATCATCAGCAGCCTCCAGAATGACTATGAGCCATGGGCCTGGGGCCAGATGGGCCCCAACTGGGCCGATTGGGGCATCCTGCTCGGCAGCTTCGGCTGGTTCTCGATGTATTTCCTGCTGTTTGCCCGGACCTTCCCGGTCGTGGCCATCCAGGAAATCAAGGAGATGATCCCGATGCCTCGGAAGCGGGGGGCGCACTGATGGCCGCCAAGCGGGTACCGGGCGTGCTGGCCAGCTTTGCCCACATCGACGCCGCCTGCGACGCGATCCGCGAGCTGCGTTCCAGCGGCCGCAAGGATTTCACGGTCTACAGCGCCTTTCCCAACCATGAATTGGAAGAGGCGCTGGGGATCACCAGCAGCCCGGTCCGGCTGTTCACCCTGATTGGCGGGCTGACCGGGACCACGGCGGGATTCGGGATGACCATCTGGATGTCGCGCGACTGGCCGCTGCTGGTGGGCGGCAAGCCGATCGCGGCCATTCCGCCTTACGTCGTCATCGGTTTCGAGCTGACGATCCTGCTCGGCGCCCTCAGCACGGTGGCGGGAATCATTTTGCTGTCGCTGCGCAATCCGACTACCGGATTGGCCTATGATCCGGCCTTTACCGACGACCGGATCGGGATCTTCGTGCCGGCCACCGGTGACCAGGCCACGGGCATCCACGCCATGCTCGACAAGGCTGGTGCCATGGAGGTTCGCCAAAATGCGTAAGCGGACCCTGGCCGGACTGGCCGCCGTGGTTCTGGCGGCGACCGGCTGCAACGCCTATTACAACGCGCCCGGACCCGACGATCTGATGCATGTCGTGCCCTGGTTCGACGCCATGATCAAGCAGCCCAACGTGCACCCCTACGAGCGGGCCGACATTCCGCGCTATACCATCGATGGCACCGTGCCGGTCGGCGGCGGGATGGCCGACTGGTCGGCGGAGTGGCCAGCGGTGACGACGACCGCGGACAAGCAGGTCAACCCGCTGGCCGGGCTGCCCGCCACCGCCAACGGCGATACCCTGTTTCACACCTTCTGCTCTCCCTGCCACGGCAACCTGGCAGACGGCAATGGCCTCGTCGGCAAGAAGATGGCCGCACCCTCACTGCTGACCGACCAGGCTCGGCGCTATACTGATGGCTACATCTACAGCATCATTCGGTACGGCCGCGGGAACATGCCACGCTACGGCGACAAGATCCGGGGCAACATGCGCTGGGAGATCGTGAATTACCTTCGGCAGCTCCAGGTCGTGCCCGCCGCTGCGCCAGCAGCCCCGACCGGAGGGAAGAACTGATGGCCGCCGCCTCGGTGCGTGACCGGTTGGTCGCCCAGTCGACCACAGGCCGTTTCAACCTGTTCCTCAGCCTTGGTGGCGTCCTGGCCGTGGTGGGGTTGATCCTGTTCATGATGTCGCTGTCCGGTGAGTCGGCCGATAGGGCCTGGCAGCTGTTCCACGTCAACTGGATCTACTTCACCGGCCTGACGGCCGGCAGCCTGGCCTTTACCGCGGTGCACAAGATCACCAAGGCCCGCTGGTCGGGCCTGGTCATCCGGTTCGTCGAAGCCGCTTCCGGCTTCATGGTGGTCTCGTTCCTCGGCTTCCTGGTGATCTTCCTGGTGGGCTATCACCACATCTATCCCGAGATGGAAGGGTTGTCGCACGGCAAGGCCATCTGGCTCAGCCACGACGTGATGTTCTGGCGCCTGTTCTTCGGTCTGGTACTCATGTTTGGCGTCGGATTCCAGCTGGTCAAGGCGGATCTGGTCCCCGACCTGTTCGAAACCCGCGGCACGGTCACCGGCTCCCGCCGCAAGCTGTACGACCGCTGGATCGGCTCGTTCGATGGGTCGCCGGCGGCCCGGGCCGCGCAGGATGCCCGGATCTTCCGTCTGGCCCCGACCTTCATCGTGATCTTTGCCTTCGTGGCCACCCTGGTGGCCTTTGACGGGATCATGGCGCTGCAGCCACACTGGTTTTCCAACCTGCTAGGCGCCTTTTATTTCATGGGTTCATTCCTCGGCGCGCACACCCTCCTGGCCCAGACGCTGCTGGTCGGCGGCAGCGAGATCGGGATCGCCGATCTCATCTCCCCCAAGCAGCGCCATGACCTCGGCAAGCTCTGCTTCGGCTTCACGGTGTTCTGGGGCTACCTGATGTTCGCCCAGTTCCTGGTGATCTGGTACGGCAACCTGCCAGAGGAAACCGGCTTCGTCTTTGCCCGGCTCTGGGGCTCATGGCTGCCGATCGGCCGGGCGGTCTTCCTTGGCATGTTCGTGATCCCGTTCGTGGGCCTGCTCGGTGTATTGCCCAAGAAGACTCCCGCCATCCTGAGCCTGTTTGCCGGCGTCAGCCTGGTGGCACTCTGGCTGGAGCGTTACCTGCTGATCATCCCGTCGGTCACTCGCGAGGACGGACCGGTCTTCGGCCTTCCGGAGTTGGGGCCGACCCTGCTGTACCTCGGCCTGTTCCTGGTCTGTTACGCGCTGTTCGCCAGGACTTTCCCGATGGTCTCGCCACGGCTGGCCATGATCACCCTGGGTGACGAAGCGGGTCACGGCCATGCCGCCGAGCCGGCGCCAGTGAGCGCCACGGCCACGGCCCACTAGTCCGGTCAGGCCGCAGGGCAGTCACCAGTGCAAAACCGCCCTCCCGGCCAGTGGCTGGGAGGGCGTTGGATTAGCTGTCGGATGGGCGTCGTGGACTCTAATGCGCGGCCGCGAGCTTGAGACGCGTCATCAGGGTGCTGAGCATCTCCGGCGGGCCCGAAAGCAGGACCACCCGGCTGCCAACCCGGCGGGTCAGGGTGGCATCCGCCAGGCGACCGTTGCCGGCGGCGAGGCGCACGGCGTACACCCGCTCGGGCA
>JBEPVA010000038.1:0-21664 GCA_041691295.1 Gemmatimonadota bacterium | reverse complement strand
CGTCTCTCGTCTCTCGTCTCTCGTCTCTCGTCTCTCGTCTCTCGTCTCTC
The DNA here is from genome assembly GCA_041691295.1 of Gemmatimonadota bacterium. Classification (GTDB taxonomy): domain Bacteria; phylum Gemmatimonadota; class Gemmatimonadetes; order Gemmatimonadales; family GWC2-71-9; genus DATEHG01. The sequence goes on along the minus strand of JBEPVA010000038.1, from coordinate 21,614 downwards.
GTCTACCTGCCCCCGCCCGACCCCTCGATAACCCCCTCCGCGCGACGATCCGGGTCGAGAAAAGCAGTTGCCAGAGCCTGCACCTTCTCCGCAGTCACCGCCCGATACCGGCTGGCGGGATCGGCGACATCACCGAGTCCGCCGCCGATCATCCACGCCTCCACAATTTCACTCATGACGGCCGCACTATTCTGACGCTCGACCTGGGCCTGTCCCGCCAGATAGTTGACCGCCTGCCGCAACTCGGTCGAGTTCACCGGCTCGGCGACAAACCGATTGAGTTCAGACAGCATTGCCTGGCGGGCTTCGTCTTCCCGCTCCGGTGAGGTCGCGATATAGGTCGCCAGCGAACCGGCGCGGCCCCGGCCCCATGCGGTGGCCAGCACCGTGTAGGCCAGCGACCGCTTGTCCCGCAGCGCCTCGAACAACCGCCCGCCCAGTCCACTCGCCACCGCGGCCCACACCTCAGCCACCGGATACTCCGGATGCCGGCGTGACGGACCGGGAAAGACCATGGCAAAGGCGGTCTGGGCTTTCTGCCGAGTGATTCGGGCCGTGCGTGGTGCCGCCGCCAGCCAGCGCTCTTCGTCAGGGCGAGCCGCGGCCGGCCGCGCCTGGAGGTCGCCGAAGATTCCGGCCAGCGCATCGATGGCGGCCTGCGGTTCGACTTCGCCGACGGCAATCACGGTGGCCCGTCGGGCGAGGAATTGATCCGCATGCCAGCCGCGCACGGTCTCCGCGCCCAGACTCGCGAGCGTGTCCGGCAGTCCCATCGCCGGCAGTCCGTACCCACGGGCCCCGAATGCTTCGCGGAAGGCCAGCTGAAACGGGTATCGGAACATGTCATCGGCCGTCTGCCTGGTCTCCTCCACCAGCAGATCACGCTCGGCCACCACATCGGCCTCCGCCAGCGTGGGCCTGGCCAGGAGCTGGTACAGCAGCGAGGCCCCGGCGCCGAGATGCTCAGACAGGACCGAAGTAGACCAGCCCAGCCAGTCGAGCGCCAACCCCGGTATCAGCGATCCGCCCAATCGTTCGGCCGCGAACGCCAGTTCATCGGCCGACCCGCCGTCCACTCCACGCATGGCGCTGCGAATGACCAGCGCCCCGAGCCCGGCCGCGTCCGGCGGATCGAACTCCGCCCGCGGCAGGTAGAGTCCCAGCGAGACCGCTGGAATGCCGGCCTTTCGTTTGACCAGCAGGTCCACCCCGGGCAGCACCGCATGCAGGATCTCGGATTCTCGACTGGCGGCGGTCGACCGGGGCGAGAACTTCCTGGCCGGCGCGGCGGCGGGATCCGATGCCGCCCGGAGCTCGGTCACCGCAAAGGCCTGGGCGACTGCATCGGCGCTGAGCTCCGCCGTGCTATCGGCTGGCAGCGACAGAATCGCCGAGACATCCTCGGGCCGCAGGTAGCGGGCGACCGCCTCGCGAACATCCGCGGCCGTGGCCCGCTGCAACCCGGCAAACTCGCGGTCGAGCGATTCCACTCCGTCGAGCGCTTCGGCCGCGGCCAGCGCGGTGGCCCGGCCATCGGTCGATTCGAGACCCCGGACCCAGCGGGCCAGCAGCAGCGTCCGGGCTCGCTCGAGTTCAGCCTCCGAGGGGCCAGTCATGGCGAGTGAATTCACCGCCTCGGCAATGCCCGACGTCACCGCCATCACATGCTCGGGCGCCAGCTCGGCGCCGACACTCATGACGCCGAGTTCGGTCGGGGTGTAGTGGTGGGCGTAGACGTAGGTGGCCAGACCGGCTTCGCGCAGCGAACGGTACAGCCGGCTGCCCCGGCCGCTGGCCAGCACCGATGCCGCGAGGTCGAGCGCCGGCGCGGCCGGATCGAGCGGCGGGACCCCGCGCCAGCCAAACACCAGCTCGGCCTGGGCCACATCGGCTCGCAGAGCGCGTACCCGGACGCCGGTCCGGGGCGGCTCGCGCGGCGAGGGATCACTGGCGCCCGGCGCGGCCGGCCAGTCGCTGTAGGTCTTGCGGGCCAGGGCCAGGGTGGACTCAGGGTCGAGGGCCCCCACAATGGCCACGATGGTCCGTGCCGGGACGTAGCGGGAGCGATAGTACTGCCAGAGATCGTCGCGGGTGAGCTTGGCCAGCGCGGATTCGTAACCGATCCGCCAGCGCCGGATCCGGTGATGGTCGAACATCAGCTCGTGCAGCGTCTCGTGGGCCACCGCGGAAGCGGTATCGAGCTTCCGCTTGGCTTCCTGGATGATGACCTGGAGTTCTCGGGCCAGTTCGTCGCCGTCGATCAGCGCGTTGCGCAGCGCATCCGACTGGATGGCCAGGGCCGCCGCGAGGCCGTCCGCGGGAAGCACCGCGAAGTAGTTGGTGTGATCGTAGCTGGTACTGGCGTTGAGGTAGCCGCCGGCCGCCTTGGTTTCCCGGGCAATGGCTCCGACGCCACGGGTCGGGGTGCCCTTGAAGAACATGTGCTCGAGGACGTGCGATATACCGTTCCAGCGGTCGGGTTCGTCGAAGAATCCTGCCTTGACGTGGGTGACGACCGCCACGGCGGGGGCGGCGGCCTCCCGCTGCACCAGGAGGGTGAGCCCGTTGGACAGGACTTCGCGGTGAACCCCTTCGGTCCAGCGCCGATTGCCGTTGGTTGTCATGAGGGTAAGGCTAAGGCGGGCGAGGACTCAGCAAAAGGGAAAAGCGAAAAGAGAAACGCAAAGAGACAAGCCTGGGGGTGCGGGGCGGCCTTTTCGCTGTTCGCTTTTCGCTCTTCCCGCTGCTACTGGATGATTCGGACGACTCCGGCCGCCGCGCTGCCCTTCATGAACGCTTCCGCGTCAGTGACCGGAATGACCACACCCGTTTCGGTGGCACCACGGCGGGCCAGGTCCAGCATGTATTCCTGCAGGGAAGCGGCGGACCACTCCCGGTCGGCCGCTTTCATTTCGTGGAGAATCTCGTCCCAGGTGCCACGAAATTGCCGCCCTGACAGGGTGGCCACCTGGTGATGCTCGCCGGTGCCGGGCCGTTTCTGCATGGCCTGGAGTTCGGTGAGCAGGGTGCCGAACAGCTCGAGCTGGCGGGGATCCCGGACACTGCCGTCCGGCTGCTGTGATTCGACTTCGGCCAGCAGCATGTCGACGGCATCGGGCTCGCCGGCCACTTCCCCGAGCCGGGCCAGCCAGGGGGTCAGCTCGGGATCATCGTCCCGCAACCGATACAGGGTCTTCTTGAGCTCGACGTACCGCCACAGGGCCAGCTCATCGAAATGATCATCCGGCAGGGTCCGGTCCAGCTGAAACAGTGCTGCCTCGGATTCGCCACGGTCGTACAGCATGTTGCTGAGATAGATCCGGGCTTCGCTGTACTGACTGTCGATCTCGAGCGCTCGGCGCAGCCAATAGAGCGCGGTGCCCTCGTCGCCGAGGCGGTGGGCGGCGTAGCCGACGCAGGCGGCCGCATCAGGCGAATCGGGCCGGGCCGCCACGGCGTATTCGAAGAACCGCTGAGCGTGATGCAGCAGTCCCTCCCGGAATAGAGCGCGCCCGATCTGCAGCATCAGGTCGGCGTCCTCCTTGAACCCGAGGGTCAGCACTTCCTGAAAGGCCCGGAGACCGGGCGCCTGGCGCCCCAGCTTGAGCAGCACTTCTCCCTGGCCGGCCAGCGCATCCTCGTGGGCCGGATCGAGGGTCAGCGCCGCGTCGAAGCTGCGCAGGGCCCAGGCGTATTCCTCCCGCGCCAGGTAGGCGTAGGCCATTCCTACATGTATCTCGATGGCACCGGGGTAGAGCGTGGCGCCCTCTTTCAGGAGGGCGAGAGCTTCGTCGTAACGACCTTCATTGTAGAGCTGGTGGGCTTGTTCGTCGTAGTCGTCGGAGCTGAGGAATGAATCGGTCATGCAGCTGCGCCTCCGGCGGCGAGTTTATTCAAGTTAAAAACGGTTGTATCGCCACACAAGAGATGAATGCGAGGCCAGTTACGAAAATGGCGCGAGCAAGTGCGGCGAGCTCCAGATTCCGCGATGCGAATGCAGGGGCAGGCAGTCGATGGCGACGGGCAGCGCGGCCTGCCCGGTTCGAGCACTTGGAGATCGATCGCAGAACTCGCGCGATGGGCTGATGAAGTGATCGAGTCAGCCGGCCAGTGACTCGTGTCATCAACTGGTAAATCATGAAAACTCAGCTCTCGCGCTTGAATTCGATGCTTGCCTTGCCAGTCTTAATGCGGTGACCAACCACAAGATATTGATTTACAATAACTTACCAGACACACATTACTGACTTGACAGTTATTAACTGATGTTTAATTTACTGACCCGTAAGTTAACAAGGTGGACAAATTGAGTACTGAGCTCGACCACAACGCCGACGACACCGCCCCCCGCTGGCAGCGGCGGCCCGAGGATCGTCCTACCGAAATTCTTGATGCCGCACTGCTGCTCTTCAGTGAACAGGGATTTGCCCGCACCAAGCTGGAAGAGGTGGCCAAAAAGGCCGGGGTCAGCAAAGGCACGGTCTACCTCTACTTCGAGTCGAAGGATGCGCTGTTTCAAGCCATCGTCCGCAAGTATGTAACCGAGGCGCTGCTCCAGCTCCGGGAAATCGTCCGCCAGCACACCGGCACCAGTGAATCACTGCTGCGCCATGTGATGGAGCTGATCTGGACCAGCATGAGGAACGAGGGCAAGGCCAGGCTCTCCCGCCTGGTCCACTCGGAGCTGGCCAACTTTCCCGACCTAGCCCGGTTCTACTTCGCCGAGGTGGTCATTCCCTCGCGCGAGATGGTGTCCGAGATCCTGACCCGCGGAATTCAGAATGGTGAGTTTGCCCCGGTCAATCCGGACCTGGTGGGCCGCACCATCTGCGTCACCCTGCTGCAGTGGGCCTCCAACCAGCGGTACCTGAAGCAATTCGACTCGATGCACTTCAGTGACGATGAGGTATTTGCCGGGGTGTCCGACCTGCTGTTGCGGGGACTGAAAACCGGCGCGGTCCGCGCCCAGAGGGACTGATATGCGCCGGGCACTTTCAGTGGCACTGCTGGCCCTCGCCGGCCTCGCGGCGCGGGTCCACTCACAAGCCGTGGTACGGCTCTCACCCGGACCGCTGACCCTGGTTGAGGCCATGCGGCTGGGCCGCGAGCAGGCGGTGTCTGCCGTCCTGGCCCGGCTCAACGTGAAGTTGGCCGACGCCCGGCTCGGCCAGCGCCGCGCTGATCTGCTTCCGTTGGTCTCCGGTGCGGGGCGGTTAACCCGTCAGACCCTGAATTTCGACGAGTTCGGATTTCCGGGCGTGAGCGGAGTGACCGATCCGTTCAACGTCTGGTCATTTCAAGTCAAGGCCAGCCAGACGATTTACGATGCCAGCCTCTGGGCTCGGCAGCGGGCCGCATCCGATTCGGCCAAGGCGGCTGGACTCGACGCCATCGCGGCCGGTGACCTGGCGGCGGCCACCGCCGGCGTGGCCTACGTCCGGCTGCTGGGGAGCGGTGAAGAGGTCTCGGCCCGGCTGGCGGACAGCGCGATCGCGGCAGACCTGCTGGAGCAGTCGCGGCAGTTGGTGATCAGTGGCGTCAGTCCCCCCATCGATTCGACCCGGAGCAGCGTCAACTTCGCCGCGGTGCGGACCCAGCTGATCATCGCGCGCAATCAGCAGGACCGGAACCGCCTTGAGCTGGCCCGGACCCTCGACCTGCCACCCGGAGGAGCGGTGCAGCTGGCCGACTCGCTTGCCGTCGTCGGCGATCAAGTCCCGGCCGACGCCGATTCCGCCGTCGCCTTTGCGCTGGCCCATCGCACCGAGATGCGGGCCGAGCAGCAACGGCTCGAAGTGACCCAACGGAGCCTCAAGGCCATCAGGTACGAGAATCTGCCCAGCCTCGGCGCTGCCGGCCAGTACACCGAGAGCGGCAACAAACTGAACGGGCTGGAAGGTTCCTATTCGTTCGGGGTCGGCGTCAACATTCCGATCTTCGATGGGCTTAAGCGGCAAACCCGGGCCTCCGAGCAGTCGGCCCGGGTCGAGGAGCAGCTGCTGCGGTTGCATGACACGGATCGCCAGATCGAGACCGAAACCCGGCAGGCATTGCTCGATATTTCGGCGGCGCGCCAGCAGTCCGATCTGGCCCGCGACCGGTTGCGGCTGGCCGTGCTCGAGCTCGATCAGGCCGAAGAGCGATTCAAGGCCGGCATTGCCAGCAGCATCGAAACCACCAATGCACAACTGAACGTCGTCACCGCACGTGACGTATTGATCCAGGCCAGAGTCGCCCTTGGTGTCGCTCGATTGAGCGCCTACCGGGCTCTGGGCGTCCTGGCCGACATGCAATAGTCCGAAAGGCACCGCACCCCATGGCTACCCCGATCTCACGTCCCCGGGCCGTCGAATCCACCGATCCGGCCGCACCCGCCGCGGCGGCTCCGGTTAGGCGCCGGCCGCCGGCCGCGCTCATCGCTGCCATCCTGGTCCTGGCCATCGCGGGCTGGGGACTCAAGCAGTATCTCGGCTCGCGCAACCGGGTCTCGACCGACAATGCCCAGATCGAGGGGCATGTCACCCCGGTCGCGGCACGCATCCAGGCCTTCGTGTCCTCGATCCGGGTCGATGACAACCAGCCGGTCAAGCAGGGGGACACCCTGGTGGTCCTCGACCAGCGTGACCTCGAGGTCAAGCTCCGTTCGGCCGAGGCGGATCTGGCGGCGGCGCAGGCGGGGCATGGAAAGGGCGGCGGCCAGGCCGCGGCGCAGCTGAGTGCCAGCGAGGCCCAGGCGTCCAGCATGCAGAGCTCGATCGCGGCGGCCGAGGCCAACTTCCGGAAGGCGCAGGCCGACCTCGACCGGTACAAGGGGCTGGCGCAGCGCCAGATCATTTCGGCCCAGCAGCTCGATGCGGCGCAGGCCACCTTCGATGCGGCTTCGGCCAATCTCGATGCGATGAAGAAGAGCGCCGCGGCCAGCACCCAGCAGGTCAGCGCCTTTTCGGCTGGCGCCCGGGTGGCGGATGCCCGGCTCGAAGCGGCCCAGGCCGTCGTGGCCAACGCCAAGCTGCAGCTGAGCTATGCGATTCTCATCGCGCCCGCCAATGGAGTCGTGGCCAGGCGGTCGGTGGAGATCGGGGCCCTGGTCCAGCCCGGCCAGACGCTGATGTCACTGCTGCCCACCGATACCGTCTGGGTCACTGCCAATCTCAAGGAAACCGAGATCGAGAACGTGTCCCCGGGTGATGTGGCCGAGTTCAAGGTCGACGCCTATTCGGATCACCAGTTCACTGGCAAGGTCGAGAGCATCAGCCCGGCCACCGGGGCCCGGTTCGCGCTGCTGCCGCCTGACAACGCCACCGGCAACTTCACCAAGGTGGTCCAGCGAGTGCCGGTGCGGATCGCGGTCGATCATCCCGATCCCAAGTACCCCTTGCGGCCGGGGATGTCGGTCGTCGTGGCCATCAAGACCAAGTAGGCCCGTGGCTACTCTTGTTCTGCCGGTCCGCCTTGTCCGCGACAACGCCGCGATCTACCGCGCGCGGTACATCATCGCCTTTGCAGTGACCCTGGCCAGTGTCCTGGAACTGGTGGATACCAGCATCGTCAACGTGGCCATCCCGCACATGATGGGGAATCTGGGCGCCACGCTGGACGAAATCGCGTGGGTCAGCACCGGCTACATCGTGGCCAACGTCATCGTGCTGCCGATGACCAGCTGGTTCGCGGATAAATTCGGGCGGCGGAACTACTACACCGGCTCGATCATCCTCTTTACCCTGGCCTCGTTCTTCTGCGGGCACGCCACGACGCTCGAGGGGCTGGTGGGCTGGCGGGTGGTCCAGGGACTGGGTGGCGGTGCCCTGATCTCGACCGCCCAGGCCATCCTGTTCGATGTCTTTCCCGCCGAAGAGCGCGGATCGGCCATGGCCATCTTCGGCATGGGCGTCATGGTCGGCCCCACCCTGGGGCCCACCCTTGGCGGCTGGCTGACCGACAATTTTTCCTGGCCCTGGATCTTCTACATCAACATTCCGCTCGGCATCCTGGCCGGATTCATGACGTGGCGGAACGTGCCCGAACCGGCCCACCATGTCGAGCGCGGTGACTCGATCGACTGGCCCGGACTGGCGTTCCTGATTCTCGGCATCGGGGCGCTGCAGGTGCTGCTGGAGCGGGGAGAGACCAAGGACTGGTTCCAGTCGCGCGAGATCATCATCGAAACGATCGCGGCGGTGTCCGGCGTCATCCTGTTCATCTGGCACGAGCTCCGCACCGACCACCCGGTGGTGAATCTGCGGATTCTCAAGGACCGGCAGCTGGCGGCCAGTGTGGTGTTCGGCGCGGTGCTCGGATTCGCGCTCTATTCGAGCGTGTTCGTGCTGCCGGTCTTCCTGCAGTCGCTGCTGGGATTCAGTGCCTGGGACACCGGCAAGGTCATCCTGCCGGGTGCCATCGCGGCGGCCTTCACGATGGCCCTCGTTGGACGGCTGGGCAGCAAGGTCGATGCTCGCGGGATGATCGTGATCGGCGTGGGGCTGTTCGCCTGGTCGATGTGGCTCCACTACCGGCTCACCACCGACATCGGCGCACACGACCTGCTGGTGCCGATGATTCTCCGAGGCGTCGGCCTCGGATTCATCTTCGTGCCACTCACCGGTGTTGCGGTGGCCAATCTCTCGCCGACCCTGATTCCGCAGGGAACCGGGCTGTACAACCTGGCCCGGCAGCTCGGTGGCAGTTTCGGAATCGCGATCAGCGCCACACTGATCACCCGGTTCCGCGAGGGCGCCCGCGAGGCGCTGCGGCCGCACCTCGACGCCGGCGCGGCTCCGGTCCGCCCAATGCTGGATGCACTGACTCACCGGTTCCAGACCCTGGGCGGCGACCTGATCCAGTCGCAGCAACGCGCCTTGGCGGTGCTTGACCTGCGACTGGAACGACAGGCGTCGATGATCGCCTTTGAGAAGGTCTTCCTGACCATGGGCATCACCTTCGTCCTGGCGCTGCCCCTGCTGCTGGCATTCAAGACCGGCCGAATCAGAGGCGGCGGCGGGCCGGCCCACTGACCTCCTGCTGCGCTATTGGCGGGCCGCACGGGTTCCATCACCATGGGAACTCCATCCGCCGCGAAGGCCGGCAGATCGTAGGGGCGCCACCCGACCGCACGCCGGCCCGGTGGCAGATGGTGGCACCCGAATCGCCCTCGCAGGGAACTTTCAGAGGATAGAGCTGCCGTCAGAAGCCACTCGTACGTCGGAAGTTCGCGGCGATGCGAACTGACGTGATGCAGGCTGCACAACAAGGTATGGGAGCCGCTCAACGGACCTCCGGCCGCTCCCGCTCTCCAGGTTGAACTACCCCCGTCGTCAATCGAGGGCTGACTTGCGCCCGGCCCGCCCGTCGCTTTCTTGAGGCCATGCATGTAATCCTGCTCGGCACCGCCGCCGGTGGCGGCTTCCCCCAATGGAACTGCTGGTGTCCGGTGTGCCGGATCGCCCGGCGCGATCCCGAGGCCGCTCACCCCCGTAGTCAATCTTCCGCCGCAGTCAGTGCCGACGGCCGGCACTGGTTCCTGGTCAACGCCTCCCCCGATGTCCGGGACCAGCTTTCCCATCTGCCTTCCGAAATTCCTGCCGGCAATCGCCAGGTGCCGATCGAAGGGGTCATCACCACTGACGCCGAGCTCGATCACACCATGGGGCTGGCACTGCTACGGGAGGGCCGCCGCCTGCAATTCTGGTCCACCGCCGCGGTGCGCGAAGTCCTCGAGGAGGATTCACGGCTCCTGCCGGTGACCCGCGCCTTTGCCGAGGTCCAGTGGCATGAGCTGCCGCTGGGGCGGGCAGTTCAGATGACCAATCGTGATGGAGCGCCGAGCGGCCTGACCATCGAAGCCTTTTCGGTGGCTGGAGATCCACCGCGGTTTGCCCGCCACGAACGGGCGGGTCACACCGTCGGGCTGGACATCCGGGCGGCCAATGGCGCCCGCTGCCTCTTCATCCCGGGCTGTGGCACCGTCGATGAGGAGATCCAGGCCCGCTTGACCGGCGCCGCCCTGCTCCTGTTCGATGGCACCTTCTGGGCTGAGGATGAACTGATTGCACTGGGCATCAGCGACCGGCCCGCCGCCGCAATGGGCCACCTGCCGATCAGCGGACCGGGCGGCAGTCTGACTCGCCTTGCGGCGCTGGCGCCGCCCCGCCGGGTCTACACCCACATCAACAACAGCAACCCGGTCCTGATCGAGGATTCGCCGGAACGCCGAACCGTCGAAGCGGCGGGCTGGGTCGTCGGTGACGACGGGATGCGCTTCGAACTGTGACCATCACCGATCGCGTTCGGACCGATTCGCAGTCCGCCATCGCCGCGGCGGAGCCGGCCGTGCTGCAGGCTTGGATCGGGGCCACCGACGATGGAGCAATTGCGGTCGGGTCAAATGGCAACATCGTGCTGCACAACCCTGCGGCCAGCCGGGTCACCGGCGTGTCGGCGGACACTGCGCTCGGCCGGCCGTGGCAGGAGGTGCTCCGGCTGGAACCGCAGCTCGCGCGTGACGCCTGGCGGGTGAGGACGTCCGGAGTGCCGTCTCGGCTGGTGGCCGATGTGTTGTGCGCCCAGGGTAACCGCCGCGCCACCGAGATCCAGGTCAGTCCCTGGCGGGATGGCCAGTCAGCGACCGGTATCCTGATCATCATCCGTGACCTGGCCACACTGTGCCGGCAGCGCACCGTGGTCACGGGCCGGAACGGCTACGGCAATCTCGCCGGGGCTCATCCCGCCATGCAGTCGCTATACGACCTGATCGACGCGGTCGCGCCGAGCGATGCGCCGGTGCTCATCGAAGGGGAGGCCGGCACCGGCAAGGAACAGATCGCCCAGCTGCTCCATGCCCGGAGTAGTCGTGCCGAGCGGCCGCTGAGCGTATTCGATTGCGATGCGACGGAAGCCCAGCGGTGTGAGGACGATCTGTTCGGCCGGCGCGGGGGTAAACGGGGAACCGGAACGCCTGGCCGGTTTGAGCTTGCCGACGGCGGAATGCTCTACCTGGCGGAGGTCGGGCAGCTCCCGCCGAGCGCCCAGCGCCGCCTGCTCCAGGTCATGCAGAGCGGTGAACTGGTCCGGGCCGGCGAATCACGCCCGAGGCCGATCGATGTGCGAGTGATCGCCGGTTCCCGCGCACCCCTCGACGCCGCGGTGCGGGCCGGACAGTTTCGGGAAGATCTGTACTACCGGCTCAAGGTGGTGCGGATGGCAGTTCCGCCGCTGCGCGACCGATTGTCGGACCTGCCACTCCTGGTCGATCACTTTCTGGCCCGATACGGCGACAGCAGCGCCGCGGTAGTCACTCCGGCGGCGATGGCCATGCTGGCCGAATACTCGTGGCCGGGAAATGTCCGGGAGCTGGAGGCGGCGGTACGTCACGCGGTTGCGCTGCACCCCAGGGGCGCCATCGGACCCGACAGCTTCCCGGCTGAAATTCGCGGCTCCGACCCGCGTCCGCCCCTGGTGATCGGTGAGCCAGGCCAGCAGGAGCGCCGGGCGCTGTTGCTCAATGCGCTGGCTGGCCAGGGCGGCAATCGCAGCGCAGCCGCCCGCACCCTCGGCATCGGACGCGCCACCTTCTATCGCTGGTGGAAGGATGCCGGGCTCGGCGTCTTTCCCGGTCGAGGCTGAGCCGAATGACATTCAGGCGCCGCCTGCTGGTTGGCTTTGCATTGATGACGTTGCCGGTCGCCCTGGTCGCGGCCGCGGCCATCCGCAGCAATGCGCTGGAGCACGATGCCCTCGAAGCGCTCCACGCCGGGCTCAGTCGCACCCGGACCTATGCGGAAGTCGAAACCGCCATCTTCGATCAGGGCGAGGTCCTCTGGCAGGCGCTGTCCGGCCACGAAGCCAACTCCCGCAAGGATTTCAAGATCCACGGCGAGATCGTCGACTACTGGCTCGATCGCTGGACCTCGGAACTGCGGCCGGAGGAAAAGGAGCTGGCCGATGGGGTACGCACCATCCAGTCGCATTTTCAGGCTGTAGGCGACAGCGTCTTCCACCTGATGGACGACGGCAACCAGCCTCAAGCCTATGAACTGGCCCGCAACGAATTGAAGCTCAAGCTCGAGCCGGCCCTCACCGAGGTCAATCACGAGATCTACCGGCGGGCCCGGGAGTACAGCGTCAATACCGCGCTGGCCCGGGTCCAGGAAATCGTCGATGCCAAGCGGCGTACCATGATCTGGATCCTGGTGCTGGCCATCGTCCTCGGCCCGTTCGGCGCCTGGATCATTGCCCGGAGCCTGGTCAAGCCGATCACCGAGTTGCAGGGGGCCATGGCCACCGCCGGTGACGGCGATCATGGACCGCCAGTCGGGATCGAGGCCCGCGATGAGATCGGCGACCTGGCCCGCGCTTTTGCGGCGATGACCGAGCGGCTGCATCGCTCACGCGCCGACCTCGAACAGCTCAACACCCAGCTCGGCGCCAGGCTCGCGGATCTGCAGAGCACCCAGGACCGATTGGTGCAGTCGGAAAAGCTGGCCTCGATCGGTGAAATGGCTGCCGGGGTGGCCCACGGTTTGAGAAATCCCCTGGCCAGCCTGCGGGCATCGGTCCAACTGGTGCTCCGCCACCCCGAGAGTCCCGCCGCCCGGGAGTTGCTCGAGTCAATGATCGGTGAGGTCGATCGCCTCGATCATCGGATCACACACCTGTTGGCCTTTTCCAGTCCGACCCCGGTGCACCCGATCCGGGACCGCCCCGGTCCGATGGTCCAGGCCAGACTGTCAGCCATGGCTCAACTGCTGGCCGAGCGTCGGATCGCGCTCGAGGTGGACCTGCCTGATTCGGTGGCCGACATCGTGGTAGATCCGGTCAGACTCGATCAGGCCCTGACTGAAGTGATCGCCAACGCCATCGGGGCCATGCCGGACTCGGGCCGGCTGAGAGTATCGACCAGCCAGGCGGTCGGATCATCCGGCGAGAACGAAGTAGTCATCGAGGTAGCGGACAATGGAGCTGGCATTCCCGCCAGCGCCATCGAGTCAGTCTTCGATCCATTCTTCACCACCCGCCCGGAAGGCACCGGACTCGGTCTGACCATGGCCCGTCGATTCGTGGAGCAGAACGGCGGCCGGCTCGAACTGAGCAGCCAGCCCGGCCAGGGAACGACCGTACGATTCCGCTTCCCCGTGGCCGCGGAATCGCCCTCGCTGAGGTCGGCATGAACGGGCCCACCGTCCTGGTCGTCGATGACGAACGCAACCTGGCCAAGGCCATCAAGGCATTTCTCGAGGCCTCGGGGTATGAGGCGGAGGTGGCGCCAAGCGCCGAAGCCGCACTCGAAGCCATCGAGCGGCTGCGGCCCGACGTCATCTTCACTGACGTCAGGCTCCTTGGCATGAGCGGTATCGACCTGCTGAGGAAGATCCGGGAATTCGACGCCGCCATTCCAGTGGTGGTAATGACCGCCTTTGGCACTATCGAGGGCGCGGTCGAAGCGGTCAAGCTCGGCGCCTTTGACTACCTCAAGAAGCCGGTCGACCTCGAAGAGCTGAAATTGCTGGCCGACCGGGCCCGGGAAACCAGCCAGCTCAAGCAGGAACTTTCGTTCTATCGTCGGCGTGCGGCCCAGGAAGAGTCGTTCGGCAGTGTGCTCGGTAGCTCGTCGGTCATGCGGGCGGTGCTCGATCGGGCCAGGGACATCGCGGCGCTGGACGAAACTCCCCCGGTGCTGATCACCGGAGAAACGGGAACTGGCAAGGGGCTGGTGGCCCGGACCATTCATTCCTCGGGCCCCCGCTCGGGCCATCCCTTCATCGACGTCAACTGCACCGCGCTACCGGCCAACCTGATGGAAGCCGAACTGTTCGGCTACGAACGGGGCGCCTTTACCGACGCCAAGGAATCGAAGCTCGGCCTGTTTGAGGCGGCGGAGCGCGGCTTCATCTTCCTCGATGAAGTGGGCGACCTTGAGCTGGCGCTCCAGGGCAAGCTGCTGCGGGCCATCGAGGACCGGACCGTGAGACGGGTTGGAGGCATCCGTGACCGCCAGATCGACGTCCGGATTCTGGCCGCCACCAATCGCGACATCGAGCGCGAATCACAGAGCGGCCAGTTCCGGAAGGATCTCTACTTCCGGCTGGCGGTCATCCTCCTTCGGCTGCCACCGCTCCGCGAGCGCGGCGACGATGTCCAGGTCCTGGCCGAGCACTATCTCCACCAGTTCAGCCTGAAGTACGCCAGGCCGGGTCGGCGCCTTTCGGCCGAGGCCAGTCAGCAGTTGCGCGATTATCCCTGGCCGGGAAATGTCCGTGAACTGAGCCACGTCATCGAGCGCGCGGTGTTGTGGAGCCGGGAGGAAATCGTCGGCATCGACCACCTGTCGTTGACCATGCCGACCGTTCAGACCAGCGCCAGAGCTGATCGAGCTGGCGTTGTCACCCCAGATCAGCCTGGCGGTATGGATCTCGGTGAGGTCGAGCGGACCATGCTGGAGCGAGCGCTCCGCGAGTCCGCCGGTAACCAGACCAAGGCGGCGGAGCGGCTCGGGATCAGCCGGGATACACTTCGCTATCGGTTGAAGAAGCACGGCATTCAGGGCTGAATTGGCATTGGGCAACTGGGTGAGGTCACCCAACGACTGGGTGATCTCACCCAATCCAATCCGATGCCCTAGAGTGCCGGCTCTGCGTTCGGCGCCCTAACTCCTTCATTTACAATCAAGTCGGCCGCCAGCCCACCGGCCCCCAAACGGGCACGGCCCATGCTTCTGCAGTCGTACCTGCGGAGGTCCCACAGGTTTTCGGGAAGCTCCGCCAAGTTTTGAAATGACCGCGGGAACTCCCCGAACTTTCTGGCCCTACACTCGGAGGTATGCATCATGACCTGGACCAAGCCCGAAGCAGAAGTTGTGGCCGTGACGATGGAAGTCACCGCGTACGTCGCGCAGCTCTAAGCGATTGCAACACCAGGCGGGGCTCGCTGCAAGGCGGGCCCCGCTTGCATTTCCAGCCCCTGACCGCAATCCTCTCCCGCTCCCCACTGCGCCGACCTGATGACCGCCACGCTCCAGTCTTCGCTGCTCGGGAAGCCACCCGCGCCGCCGATTCCGCTGCTCGACCGCCCGCTCAGTCCGGCGGCGCTCGAGGAGGCGCTGAGGGCGTTCAGTGGTTCCTATTACGTCAATCATCCGTTCCACCGGCTGATGTACGATGGCAAGCTGACCCAGCGGCAGTTCCAGGGCTGGGTGGCCAATCGCCTGGCCTACCAGCGCGTGGTGCCCCGCAAGGACGCCGCAATCCTCAGCAATTGCCCGGATTGCGATGTGCGCCGCGAGTGGATCGGCCGGATTGTCGATCATGACGGGCTGGCCCCTGGCACCGGCGGCATTGAGCTCTGGATCCGGCTCGGCATTGCACTCGGCGTCCCACGGGAAGAGATGGAGGACGAGCGGCATGTGTTGCCGGGCGTACGGCTGATCTGCGAATCCTACGTGACCTTCTGCCGCGCCAACGACTGGGTCACCGCCTGTGCGTCTTCACTGACCGAGCTGTTTGCCCCGCGGATTCATGGCGAACGGATCGAATCGTTCCCCAAGCATTACCCCTGGATTCCAGCTGAAGGACTCGACTACTTCAGGAGCCGGCTGGTCCAGGCGCCAAGGGACGTGAAGCATGGACTGGCCATCGTGCAGCAGCACTGCACCACGGTCGACACCCAGCGCAAGGCCTTCGGCGCCCTGGCCTTCAAGCTCGAAATGCTCTGGGCGCTGATCGACAACATCCATAACGCCTATCGCGAACCGGCCGGGGCATGATGGTTGACGTGGAATCCCGTCCGCGGCTGTGGCGGCTGGCCCGGCTGGACTTCGACCGGGTGCGCCAGCGGCGGGTGCTGCTCTACCCCGAAGGCGCCATGTTCATCAATGAGACCGGCGCCGCGATCCTCGAG
Source organism: Gemmatimonadota bacterium (assembly GCA_041691295.1). Lineage (GTDB taxonomy): Bacteria > Gemmatimonadota > Gemmatimonadetes > Gemmatimonadales > GWC2-71-9 > DATEHG01. The sequence continues at coordinate 5,726 of JBEPVA010000038.1, read as the reverse complement.
CTGTGCAATGGCCAGCACACCGTGAAGGAAATCGCCAGCACGCTGGGCGAGCGCTACGGCACCGATGTGAATGATGACGTCCTCGAATACCTGACCGACATGGCCCGACGAGACCTGGTGACCACCCGTGGCTGACCTGCTGCCAACGACGCTGCTGGCGGAGCTGACCTATCGCTGCCCGCTGCACTGCCCCTATTGCTCCAATCCTCTCGAAATGAGCCGGGCCGACGCCGAGCTCTCGACTGAGCAGTGGAAGCGGGTATTCTCGGAGGCGCGGGCCCTGGGTGTGCTGCAGCTCGGCCTGTCCGGCGGCGAGCCGATGATCCGGAAAGATCTCGAGGAGCTGGTGGCCCATGCCCGGTCCGAAGGACTCTACACCACGCTGGTCACGTCAGGCCTGGGACTGACCCGGCCGCGCGCCGAGCGGCTCAAGGCGGCGGGGCTCGACCACATCCAGATCTCGTTCCAGGATTCTGACCCTGTCAACGCCGAGAAAATCGCCGGGATCCGGTCGGTCAAGCAGAAGATGGAAGCGGCAGCGCTGGTCAAGTCGCTGGACCTGGCGTTTTCGGTCAACGTGGTACTGCACCGCGGCAACCTTGACCGTCTGGCTGAGATCATCGAAATGGCGGCGGGACTCGGCGCCGATCGGATCGAGCTGGCCAACACCCAGTACTACGGCTGGGCACTGACCAACCGGGAAGCGCTGATGCCGACCAGGGAACAGGTCGAACGGTCGAAGCCGATTGCCGCCGCCGCCATCGAGCGCTATCGCGGCATCATGCAGATTCTCTATGTGCTGCCGGATTATTACGAGATGTACCCGAAGGCCTGCTACGCGGGCTGGGGGCGGGTCTACATCCTGGTCACACCAGACGGCAAGGCGCTGCCCTGCCATGGCGCCACTCAGATCAAGGACCTGCAGTTCGTCAATGTGCGGGAGCAGAGCCTGGCCACCATCTGGCGGGAGTCGCCGATTTTCAACGCCTTCCGCGGTGAGGACTGGATGCAGGAGCCCTGCCGGAGCTGTCCCCGGAAATCGACCGACTTCGGCGGCTGTCGCTGCCAGGCGTTTGCGCTGACCGGTGATGCCCGGGCCACCGATCCGGTCTGCACCCTGTCACCCAATCACGGAATGATCGAGGCGGCGCTGACCATTCCAGGCCAGATGCCGGATTACATTTATCGCAAGGTGTCAGGCGAGCCGCAGCCGGTGTGAATTCCGTTCCGTTACTATCGAGGCCGGCCGGTTTCCGATCCGGCACGCACCCGTTCCAGCATCACGGTCTGCTCGATCGATGTCCGAACCGGCCGCTTGATCGAGCCTTTGGCGGGCAGCGTGGCGGAGAGTGTGATTTGTCGCTGCCAGAACAACGGACCAAAGCGCGGGCTCCAGACCATGGCGCCCGTCTCCTTTTCGGTGGTCGCGGCTTCGACCGGCAGTGAGTCGAGGGCCGCCCCGACCGCGGTGCGACGCCGGTCACCGCTGAGGAAATAGCGGCGAACCGTTTCGCCGTCTGCCGTGCTGTCCGCCCGCCGCTCGATCCGCCAGCCACCATCGACCAGCGCCACCTGACCCGGACGGAGAGTCGTACGAGGCAATGGCGGCAGGACATCATCGAACGCCGACCCCATCTCGGCGATCTCGCTGACCTCGTCGGGGATGAACGGCTGGTCTTCCCAGGTATAGACCCCGCTCGAAGACAGCCGGCCATGATATCGCCCGCCCACCATTCCGTCGGTCTCGGGAGAGAATCTCTGGCCGCCCGCGTCACGCCAGACCGCCAGTGAATCGAACCAGCCGGTGAGCTCGATTCCACTGTCGCCCGGTGCAGCGGTGATCACGATGAGGCCGTCCCGCCCGCTCCGTTCCTGCGTCACCGCGCTGCCAGTTTCGATCCGGATCTGGCTTCGGATCGTCTGGTGGAACCGGGCGCCATCGAGCTGGACCGGGGTGTAGGCCGGTGTCTGGGCTCCGAGCGCGATTGGGAGCAAGAACGGGATGAGACTGAGACGTCGCACGAAGGGACGACCTCGATTTGAACGGCGAAGACGGAAGACAGGAGATAGGACCGCAGGCCCGTCTTCCGTCTTCTGTCTCCGGCCGACTACTGCTCGGACATGAAGGGATACCGATAGTCTTTCGGCGGGGCGAAGGTCTCCTTGATGCTCCGGGGAGAGACCCAGCGCATCAGGTTGAGGATCGAGCCCGCCTTGTCGTTGGTGCCACTGGCCCGCGCGCCACCGAAGGGCTGCTGCCCGACGACCGCACCGGTCGGCTTGTCGTTGAGGTAGAAATTGCCCGCGGCGTTGCGCAGCTCGCGCGAGGCGGTGACCAGCGCGCTTCGATCCTGGGCCCAGACCGCGCCGGTCAGGGCGTAGGGGCTGGTCTGGTCCACCAGCTTCAGCGTCTCCTCCCACTGGTGCTCCGGATAGACGTACACCGTGAGCACCGGGCCGAAGATTTCCTCGCACATCAGCCGGTAGTTGGGGTCTTCCACCTGAATCAAGGTCGGCTCAACGAAGTAGCCGGTCTCCCCATGGCAACCGCCACCCGCCAGGATGGTGACTCCCTGCTGTCCCCGCGAGCTGTCGATATACCCTTTGATCCGGTCAAACGCTTTCCGGTCAATCACCGCACCCATGAAGTTGCGGAAATCGGCTACGTCCCCAATGCGAATGTCGGCCATGAGCGCCAGAGTCCGCTCCTTGACCCGAGGCCAGAGATTGCTGGGGATGTAGGCCCGGGAGGCCGCGCTGCACTTCTGTCCCTGGTACTCGTAGGCCCCGCGCACCAGTGCCACGGCCAGCGCATCGGCATCGGCGCTGCGATGGGCCAGCACAAAATCCTTGCCGCCGGTTTCTCCCACCAGACGGGGGTAGCTGGTGTAATTGGGCAGATTCTCCGCCACCTTGCGCCACAGCATCTGGAATACGGCGGTCGAACCGGTGAAATGGATGCCGGCCAGGTGCCGGTCGGCCAGCAACCGGTCGCTCACCATCCCGGACTCCCCAGGGACGAAGTTGATGACCCCGGGCGGCAGCCCCGCCTCGAGCAGCAACTGCATGAAATACCAGTTGCTGAGCGATGCGGTGGCGGCAGGCTTCCAGAGCGCGACATTGCCGAGGATGGCCGGCGTGGTCGGCAGGTTGGTGCCGATGGCCGTGAAGTTGAACGGGGTGATCGCGTAGACGAATCCTTCCAGCGGCCGGTGCTCCATCCGGTTCCATACGCCAGGGGAGCTGATCGGCTGTTCCCGCATCAGCCGTTCGGCGAAATGGACGTTGAAGCGGAGGAAGTCGATCGCCTCGCAGGCGGCGTCGATTTCGGCCTGGTAGCAAGTCTTGCTCTGGCCCAGCATGGTGGCGGCGTTGAGCACCTGCCGCCACGGACCGGCCAGCAGGTCCGCGGCCTTGAGAAAGACGGCCGCCCGCTGCTCGAAGGGCCACTCGGCCCACTCGCGCTGAGCCGCGACGGCGGAACGGACGGCGTTGTCGAGGGTGGCCCCGTCGGCCTGATGGACCCGGCCCAGGATCCGGCCGTGGGCATGGGGCGAAACCACCTCGATCGTCTTGCCGGTGCGGACCTCCTTGCCGCCGATCACGATCGGGATGTCGACCTGGAGCGCGGCCTGGCGGGCCAGTTCAGCCTTGAGCGCCGCCCGTTCGGGCGAGTCGGGCGCGTACGACAGCACCGGTTCGTTGATGGGCTGGGGAACGCTGTAGGTACCACTCATGAGCTCTGATCCGGGCCTGAGGAAGGCGGGGAGATTAGCCGCCCGTGGGGGCGGGCGGCAAGTCTGCGTTCTAACGATAGACGGTGACGCCGGTTGCCTTGAAGGCGGCGAACACTTGCTTCCCCACCTCGAGCCCCATGCCCTCGGCCGAGGCCCGGCTCAATTCGGCCACCAGCGGCGGCGATGAGCCCACCACGATCCGGACCCGCTCGCCCCGCGGCGGTTCGGGAATCAACTCGATGACCGGTCCCCGGCGGACATTCTGGGTGCTGCCGCCCGGTGGATCAATGTGCAGCGTGATGTCACGGGGATCGACCGCCACAAAGACGGTCCCCGCTCCGCCGGGATCGACCACCGATATGGTGCCGGCTGGCAGCCGCACATTGGCCAGCCCGTCGCCCCGGGTTTCGATGACACCCTGGAACAGATTGATCCCGATGAACTCTGCCACGTAGGCCGAACGTGGGTGGCGCAACAGCTCCGATCCGCTGCCCGATTGCGCCAGCAGTCCGGCATCCAGGACCGCGAGCCGGTCGCCGAAGGTCAGCGCCTCAAGCGGACTATGGGTCACGTAGACGGTGATGCAGGAAAGCGTGGCCAGCAGGCTGCGCAACTCACTGCGCACCTCGCGGCGGGTCTGTACGTCCAGGGCGGACAGCGGTTCGTCCAGCAGCAACAGCCTCGGCTCCAGCACCAGTGCCCGGGCCAGCGCCACCCGCTGCTGCTGGCCGCCGGATAACTCGGCCGGACGGCGACCCGCCAGCTGGCCCACACCGATCCGTTCGAGCATCGCCGCCGCGCACCGCTGCGATGGAGCCGCTCCCACGCCCGAGGCGCGCAGCCCAAAGGCGACGTTGTCGAGCGCGCTCAGGTGGGGAAAGAGCGCATAATCCTGGGTGACCATCCCGACCGACCGCTGGTCGGCCGGCCACCATACGCCATGCGCACTGCTGAACCACTCGACCCCGTCGACTTCGATGCTGCCTTCATCCGGCCGGGCAAGCCCGGCCAGCAACCGGAGCAACGTCGACTTGCCGGCGGCACTTTCCCCGACCACGACGAGGGTCCCTCCCGACTCAGCGCTGAGCGAGAGGTCAAGCTGGAAGCCGCCCAGTCGTTTACGGACGCTGCAGTTGAGCATTGGTCTTGTGCCAGAACAGGCCCACCGGCGCATAACGCAGCCCGACCAGTAGTGTCGCCGACATTACCAGCAGCAGCACCGACAGCGCCACGGCCCGGTCGATGTCGCTCTCCATCTGGACGTAGACCGCCAGCGGCATGGTCTGGGTCCGCCCCGGCAGGTTGCCGGCAAAGGTGATGGTGGCGCCGAACTCACCCAGCGAGCGGGCCCAGGCCATGGCAGTACCGGTTAAGACGGTGGGCAGACTGAGCGGCAGGATGACCCGGAAAAAGGTGTAACTCTCACTGGCCCTGAGCGTGGCCGCCGCATCGAGGTAGCGCCGGTCCACCGCCGCAAACCCTGCCCGGACCGGCGCCACGAAGAACGGCACCGCCATGAACACCTGGGCCACCACGACGGCCACCGTGGTAAACGGCAGGGCAATGCCAAAGGCGCGCAACGCCGAACCGGCCAGTCCTGCTCGGCCAAAGGCGAGCAGCAGTGCCAACCCCGCCACGGTCGGTGGCAGCACCATCGGGAGATCGAGCACCGCTTCGAGGACACGTTTGCCGGGGAACGAACGAGCGGCCAGCAAGTAGGCGGTCGGAAGGCCGAGCAGCAGCACCACGACGGTGGATCCGGCACTGGTGATAAGGCTGAGGCGGAGGGCCTGGAGCACCTCCGGATCACCGAACCGGCCGATCAGCTCGCCGGCCGGAACCCGGAAAATCAGGGCCAGGAGCGGCAGCCCCAGGAGCAGTGCCAGCAGTACGACCGCCAGCACCGTTGCCAGCCGCAGGAGGAATTCGACCGATCCCCTGCGATGAGCAGCCATACGGTGTGGTCCCGGTTAGTGACTCATGGCCGGC
>JBEPVA010000037.1:0-21688 GCA_041691295.1 Gemmatimonadota bacterium | reverse complement strand
CGGCGCCGGCGGCATGGCCACGGTCTATCTCGCCGAAGACCTGAAACACCACCGCAAGGTGGCGGTGAAGGTGCTCCGCCCAGAGCTGGCCGCCGCCATGGGCGAAGATCGTTTCGTCCGCGAAATCGAAGTGGCCGCCCGGCTCCAGCATCCGCACATCCTCGGCGTCCTGGATTCCGGTCAAACTGGTGGCCGAGGGTCAGGGGTCGAGGGTCACTCGAATTTTTTCTACTACGTCATGCCGTACGTCGAAGGCGAGACTCTGCGCGATCGTCTCGCCCGTTCGGGAGAGCTCCCCATTCCAGATGCGGTTCGGCTGCTCGGCGAAGTAGCCGAAGCCTTGTCCGTCGCACACCACGCGGGTGTGGTTCACCGGGACATCAAGCCCGAGAACATCCTGCTCTCCGGTCGCCACGCCCTGGTCATGGACTTCGGCGTGGCCAAGGCGGTCACCGAGGCCAGCGGCCGCCAGCAGCTCACCACCGCCGGTGTCGCCCTCGGCACGCCAGCGTACATGGCGCCGGAGCAGGCATCGGCCGATCCGCAGATGGATGGCCGAGTCGATATCTACGCGATGGGTGTGCTGGGCTACGAGATGCTGACGGGGCATACTCCCTTTCCCGGGCTCAATCCGCAGCAAACGCTCGCCGCCCACGTGACCCAGGCGCCGCCAGCACTTGGTCCGCAGCGCGCCGGTCTATCTCCTGGGCTCGATGCCGTCATCATGCGCTGTCTGGCCAAGCGGCCCGCCGATCGATTCCAGACCGCGGACGAGTTGGCGGCGGCGCTGGAACCACTGGCCACGCCGAGTAGCGGGATGACGCCGACATCGACCCAGCCGGTTTCGGCGGTCATGTCCGCAATGCCGAGGAAGTCGATGGGGAAGTTCGTGGCGGCTGGAGCGGCGGTGTTGGCCGCGGTCGCGATTCTCATCTGGAAACCGTGGAAGGGCGCGGGTGGACAGCCGCTGGACGCCAGGTTGGTTGCGGTGCTGCCGTTCCGCGTGGCCGGCGCCGATCCGAGTGTCCAGTACCTGCGCCAGGGGATGGTCGATCTGCTGCAAGCCAAGCTCACCGGTGAAGGCGGCCCTCGCGCCGCCGATACCCGCTCCGTCCTTGCCGCGGTCCGTGACGCCGGCGGCACCGACACCCAGGATCTACCGGAGACCGCGGTCGATGGCGTCGCGCGCAAAGTCGGCGCCGGAAGAGTGCTGCAGGGCAGCATCGTGGGGCCAGCTGACCACCTCGTGATCACCGCCACGCTGCTCGCCGTTCCGGGTGGGAAGGCCCTGGCCCAGACCAGCGTGACTGGCCCCCGGGACAGCCTCTTCGTCCTGATCGACCGGCTGACCGGCCAGCTGCTCGCGCTGGGCGCGGGCACCAGCGCGGCGCGCCTGAGCTCGCTCACCACGACCAATCTCGATGCGCTGCGCGCTTACCTCGACGGGATGACCGCCTTCCGGCGCGGCGCCTTTGCCAGCGCGACGCCCCTGCTGGCCCACGCGGTGGATCTGGACAGCACCTTTGCACTGGCGCTCTCCGCCCTGATCGAAGCCGACGGGTGGAGCCCCGGCACCGGGGATATCAATCGGGTCAAGCAGCTGGCGTGGCAGAACCGCAGCCGCCTCAATGCCAACGACCAGTTCCTCCTCTCGCTTCGGCTGGGATCCCGGTATCCCGCCAACGAGTCATGGGACCAGAAAATCGCCAACGACGAAAAGGCGGTACAGCGATTCCCCGAGAGCGCCGAAGTCTGGTACTACCTCGGCGATGACCTCTTCCACGACGGCTTGCTGTCGGATATTCCAGAGCCGCTGATCCGCGCCCGCCAGGCCTTTGAACAGGCCTTCCAGCGCGACTCGCTGTTCGGCGGGCCAATCCAGCACCTGACCCGCCTCACGCTGATCCTGGGAGACACCACAGCCCAGCGGCTCTGGACCCGGCGGCTCATCGCGCTCGATTCGACGACGGATGACATCGCGGTGGCCCGCTGGGATCTGCTGCGGACCTCCCGCGATTCGGCCGGGATCGCGAGGTCGCTGGCATCGTTTGACTCGGCCTCGTTCCAGGTTTCGCAGGGCATTCTCTTCTTCAGCACCATCGATAGCGTCGGCATCGCCAATCAGATGGCGCTGCTCGACATCATGCATCGCCGGGCCAGGACTACCCAGGACCGCTTCGAGCACGCCCTGGACCGGGTGTACACCCTCTGGAATCGGGGGCGTCCAGCCGAGGCGGCGCCCTGGCTGGATACGGTGCGCGCCATCAATCCCGGCCAGGCTTCCGTGCTGGCCGCGGTGGGCCGCTGGGCCGGTGGTGGCGCGCCCGACAGCTCGCTGGTCATCGGTGACCAGCGCGGGTACAACAGGCTGCTCCAGGGAGATCTCGCGGCCGGCCAGTTGATGGCGGACTCGACTCGCGCCCGGGCCGCCAGGGATACGATGCTCGGTTTCAACACCCGCGGGGCGCCGCTTATCCGTGCCAGGCTGGCCGTCATGCGGAAGGAGCCTGACGCCAACCGTCTGCTGGATGTGGCCGACTCGGCGTGGGTCGGCCGCGAGGGGGCCATTTCGTGGGCTAGCCTCGAGCTGGCCCAGCTCTTCATGACCCAGGGACTGCCGGACCGCGCCCTCAGGGCCATCAGGCGGCGCTGGCTTCCCCTCGGCGAGCCGGTGATGGTCGGACTGGCCCAGTCGTACCGTCTCGAGGGCAAGGCCGCCGCGCTTACGGGGGACAAGGCCGGCGCCATCCGCGCTTATCGTCTGTATCTCCGCATGCGGGTTGATCCCGAACCGTCCATGATCCCGCAGCGGGATAGTGTGCGGTCGGAGCTGGCTGCGGTGGGAGATCTGGAAAAGAAGCCATAGGCCGTAAGCCATTGGCCGTTAGCGGGCGGTCGGTCACCCCCGGCTGCCTTCACCCGCCTGGGGCCGATCGGCTCCCTGAGGCTCACGACGACCGGGATCGATCCGGATCCGCTGATTCAAGGAACACCATGAGCACCGACCGCCGCGCTTTCCTCGCGAGCATGGCCGCCACGGCGCTGACCGCCGCCAATCTCCCCACGCTCGGCTCAGCGCCGTGGGTCCGCCGCCGGGCGAGTTACGACCTCGTCATTCGGGGCGGGATCGTGTTCGACGGCACCGGCGTGCCCGGCGTCATCGGCGATGTGGCCATTGCCGGAGATCGCATTGCGATGCTCTCACGGCACATCGCCGGCATGGGCACGGAGGAAATCGATGCCCGCCACCTGGCCGTGGCGCCGGGGTTCATCGATATCCACTCCCATGGCGACAGCAACATGCGAGAGGATCCACGCCAGGAGTCGGTCATCCGCCAGGGCATCACCACCATCATCGTCGGACAGGACGGCGATTCATGGTCGCCGAGGGCCAGCACCGATGCGGGGGATGGGTCGGTCGACAGCTTCGAGCAGTTCTTCGCCACGGTGGACCAGATCCGGCCCAGCGTGAACCTCGCCTCGATGATCGGCCTGGGCGCGGTGCGCGGCGCCGTGGTCGGTGACGTGGACCGCCCCGCCACACCAGAAGAACTCGCCCGCATGGTCGCCATGGTCGAAGCGGCCCTGGCACAGGGCGCCTGTGGCGCGTCCACCGGACTGGAGTACACCCCGGGGGCCTTTGCCTCGACGGAAGAGCTCGTCGCCCTCAGCCAACCGTTGGCCCGGCGCCGGTTGCCGTTTGCCACCCACATGCGCAATGAGGACGATCAGGTCATCGAGTCGATCGATGAAGCCATCAAGGTTGCCCGCGGGGCCGGCTGCCCGTTGCAGATCTCGCACCTCAAGATGCAGGGCCCCCGCAACTGGAATAAGCTTGACCAGGCCTTCGACCGAATCGCGCGGGCGCGGGCCAGCGGGATCGACGTTGCCTTCGATCGCTATCCGTACATCGCCTACCATACCGGACTCACCAACCTGTTCCCCACCTGGACCAGGGACGGAGGCACCGAGGCGTTCCTGGCCCGGCTCGATTCCGCCGACCTCACCCCGAAGATCAAGGCCTACGCCCTCGACAAGGTGGCATTGATTGGCGGCTGGGATAATGTGCTCATCAGCGACACCCCCGCCGACCAGGACAAGGCCGCTGAAGGCCAGCGACTCGGCGCCTACGCCCAGTCGCTGGGCCGCGACCCGTTCGACGTGAGCGTGATGCTGCTCAAGAACGCCAGGGGCGATGTGGGGATGGTCGGCTTCGCGATGGACGAACCGGGACTCGCTCGGCTCTATCGTGACCTGCACAGCATGATCTGCAGCGACGGGGGCGCCTTTGCCAAGGATGGGCCGACCCACCGCGGTTCGCCCCACCCGCGCGGCGCCGGCAGTTTCCCGAGGGTCATCGCGCGGTACGTGCGCGAGCGGAAGGTCATGACCCTGGCCACGGCCATACACAAGATGACCGGCCTGCCGGCCTCACGGGTTCATCTGAGCGATCGCGGCCATCTCGCGAAGGACATGGCCGCGGATGTCGTGGTCTTCGATCCCGCGACCATCGCCGACACCGCGACCTTCGAGAATCCATTCAACTACGCCACTGGCATCGGGGCCGTGATCGTGAACGGGAAGGTCGCCGTGCGGGAGGGAGCGCGCGGCGACCAGACCACGGGACGATCGCTCAAGCCCCCGAGCGCATAGGGGCAGTCGAGCAGGATCGTACGACCGCGCCGCCCGGAATTCCGGACGGCGCTGGTCGTTACTGGGCCTTGGGAGTCGGAGAGGGCGGCAGCGCCATCAGACGCTTGCGGAACTTCTGGAACTCCGGAGTGTCCTTGGTCAGACCCTGCAACTTGCTGGCGGGATATTGGCCGATCAGCGCGGTCGTCGCCTGGATCCGATCTTCCTCCAGCGGGTGCGAGGCAAAGAACGCGTCGACCGCCGACGGATTGGTCTGGCGTTCCTCGAGCAGGATACGGAACATGTCCGGGGTGCCATGCGGATCGATGCCAGCCTTGATGGTGGTCGGAATGGCCTGGGCGTCGGCCTCGGCCTCATCGGTCCGGCTGAACTTGGCGAACAGCGCGCTGTTGGCCACGTCGACCGCTCCGCCAACCGCACCGGTACACACCTTGGTCAGGGTGCACACGAGCATCTCTCCACCACCCACCGCCTGTTGCTGCTGCATCTGCTGCACCGAGTGCCGCAGCGTCACGTGGCCGATCTCGTGGCCCAGCACGCCCGCCACTTCACTCATGTTCTGGGCCCGCTCGATCAGGCCGCGATTGATGTAGATCCAGCCGCCGGGGATGGCAAAGGCATTGACCTCCTTGCTGTCCACCACCGTGAAGTGCCAGGCCAGGCCCCGGGTATCGGTGGCCTTGGCCAGCTTGTTGCCCAGAGTATTGATGTAATTGTTGATGGCGGCGTCATGGATCAGCGGGAGCAGGGTATCGATCTGGGCCGCGTTGCTGGCGCCGAGCGCGACCTCCTGCTGCTGCGAAACGGCGCAGCCGGCGACCACTCCGGCTCCGAGGCAGAGGAACAGCCCACGGATGCGGCGTGCAGTTCCCTCGATCATGTGTGGCAACATTGTCGGAACCCTCGTGACCTGGTGAGCCGGCATCGCCTGCCGCGTCGAGCAATAAAAAAGGCGCGAGCCTGGCGGGGGCCAGGATCACGCCTTCACCTCAAAGAGCCGGTCGCTCTTGCGGTAGGCTTCGAATCTTACAGCGCAGAACTATACCCCATCCGCCTCGGAATGCGCCATGGGGTCGTACATCCGGGTAAAGCCGGGGTCGACGACCGGACAGCCGCCAGCCTTAAGCCTTGAGCCGGAAGCGCTTAACCCGTGCCCTGAGTCCCGGTTGCCGATCCCGGCGGCCGTGGCTAATTTGTCCCCCGCGATGCCCCTTGGTGTAACTGGCAACACGCCTCACTCTGGATGAGGAGAGTCCAGGTTCGAAACCTGGAGGGGCAACTGGCCGGCGCGAAAGCGTCGGCCTTTCTTTTGTCCATCAGGGTCCTCGCCGTAAGGGGGAAACGCGAAAGGCGAAGGGCGAGAGGGTGGCCAACAACTCGACCTTTGCAGGCCCTCCTGACAGTGCATTCTGGTTACCGGAGGATTTTCGCTGACCGTAATGTGGAGCCATGCGCAACCATCGCTCACTGGAAGCATGGAGTGAAGCCCGCCACGTAGTGGGGGGGGACTGGCGGCGTCGCAGAGCTCCTCCTTCTAAAGCTGTTTCAGTGCCTCAAACGCCGCTGGATCAATCGCACTCCCCGCCAGCTTGCCCATGATCTCCAGAACCTTGTCCTGCGGCATTCCTGAGCGGTACGGTCTGGCGGCACTCAGCGCCTCGGCGATGTCGGCCACGGCCAGGATCCGGCTCAACTGGTCAAGGTCGTCGGCGCCGACACCCCGGTGATAGCCGGTCCCGTCCAGCCGCTCGTGATGGTTGGCCGCGATCAGCGCAAAGCTCCTGAACCGGTCGACCCGCATCAGGATCTCTTCGGTGTGGGCCGGATGCTTGCGCATCTCATTCATTTCGGCGTCGGTGAGCCGCGCGGGCTTGTCGAGGATCAGGTTGGAGACTCCCAGTTTGCCGATGTCGTGGAGCAGGCCGGCGCGGCGCAGGGTGACGAGCCGGTCAGCCGTCACCCCCATCTGCGTGCCCAGCTGCACCGCGATCCGGGACACACCCTCGGAGTGTTCCGCGGTATACGGCGTCTTGGCGTCGATGACCCTGGCAAAGGCCCGGCAGACCCGGTCGAGCCGGTCTTCATCAACCAGGATGACCATGTCCTCCGGCTCGAGGTCGGAAACATGCTCGAGCTGATCGACGGCGCAGAGGGTGCCCCAGAACGAGGGATCGTGCTCGAACTCCTCAATGGCATCGACCAGCATCGGATCAAACCAGGTTCCCCGCCGCTCGCGTGCCATGCCATACGCCGAATCGGTGCCATGCGAGTGAGCAAAGACCTCGAGGGTCTGGGCCAGCGAGCAGATCCGCCCCAGCAGCGGGATCTGGCTGCCGGTCAGTCCGATCGGCATGCCGAGTCCGTTCCAGTGCTCGTCGAGGGCGCGGATGGCGGCGGCGGTGGCGTCCGACAATCCCAGTTCCCGCGCGATCTCGGCCCCCCGTTCGCAGCGGGTCTGGGTCATCTCGAGGCCACTGCCCTTTTCGCGGGTGCCGAGCATGGTGACATGCCAGGCCTTGGCCATGGCTCCCTTGGTCGGAATGGCGTGGGCGTAGGCGTACTTGGCCGAGGCGGCCGCATCGGTCCAGTCGGTCAGCTTGTGGGCAGCCTTGAGCTTCAGGTCATCGGCGCCGAACAGCTGGCAGAGGCGCGCAGCGTTGCTGGAGCAGCCCAGGTCCTTGAGCAGCAGGGCGTAGAACAGATCGGACCGCTCGTCAGGGCCCAGCCCGATGACATCGGCGATCCGCATGCCGATCAGGCAGGTCCGGACCGCATGTCCCTGAGGCTGCCCTTCGGTGATATCGAGGGCGTATGAAAGGGCCGAAACGACCTCGGAGAGGCGGACCTGACCGCCCATCGGCACCGCTCCGGGGGGGTATGCCAGCGCAGCCCCGGCATTTTGCGGGGCCGGGGAGGAATAGAAATGGCCTAAGTCGTTGAAATCATGGAGCATGCGTGATTGGGGTGCAATTCGAGTGCCGGTGGGCAGAGCGAGGAGAGAGGATAGCGAAAGGGACAACCCACCCAGGAAGGCAGCGAAGCAACAACGCCCTTCCGGCACAATGCCAGAAGGGCGCCTCGAACCAGCAGTCACCAATGGCCAACGACCAACGGCTAACGCCTGCTTTCAGTGGAGCGGAGGGGGATCGAACCCCTGACCTCTGCATTGCGAACGCAGCGCTCTCCCAGCTGAGCTACCGCCCCGAGGGCCGAAAAAGTAGTCCGGGCGAGCGGGAGATGGTAGATGGCAGATAGAAAATGGGAGATGGGAGATGGGAGATGGGAGATGGGAGATGGGAGATGGGAGATGGGCCGAAGGTATAATCGGAACCACCTGAAACCCGGAACCGTGAACCAACCAGCCGGGCTAATCTCACCGCATTCACGTCTATGGATTCGACGGCCCCGAATCACAGACATACGCCGACCTCGGCGTATCGATCCCCGTGCGCTTCAGAACCTGATCCCGCTGGGCTTTTTCGGCCTGCGCGTCCGCTGTTCCCGGAGTTGGAGGAGGCTCGCCGGGCTGGCGGTGGTGGACGGCGATTGGCGCCCCGCGGTGGGTAGCGCTGAGCGGGTGGCCATGACGTATTGTTGGCATGCGGCGCTCCCAGCTTGAGGAGGAGGGCGAAGGGAGGAGAGAGGAGGGGAGAACGACCTCGGTGATCCCTTCCTCCCTCCCCCCTCCTCCTTCCTCGCCTGTTCAGTGTTCTTCCGCGCTGACCCGCCTACCATTCCCCCATGTCCACGGACCTGAGACTGCACCCAGGCAGGCACACCCGCCCTATCCCGGGCCGAGAATTCGTGCTGTACTGGATGCAGGGTGTGGCCATGCGGGCGACGGGCAACTTCGGGCTCAACTACGCCATCGAGCAGGCCAACGAGCTCGGCCTCCCGGTGCTGGTCTACCAGGGGCTGCGGCCTGATTACCCGTGGGCCAATGACCGGATCCACAGTTTCATTCTCGAGTCGGTCGCGGACCTGCAGGCGGAGTTTCAGGAGCGAGGGATACAATATGCGTTCTACCTCAGCACGACCGCCTGGGCGAAGCAATCGGCGAGCGGCGCCCCAGGAACGGGCGCCATATATGGCGCCCCTGGCGCTCACCGCTCACCGTTAGTTCGGCTCGCCTCGAGGGCCGCCCTCGTGGTCACCGACTTCTTCCCCACCTTCATCATTCCCCGACAGACCAAGCGGCTGCGGGAAAAGGTCGATACCCCGGTCATCGCGGTGGACAGTTCGTGCGTGGTCCCGATGCAGTACTTTACCGAAGCCCATGCCACCGCGCGGGGGTTCCGGCCGCGCCTGATGGCCGCGGCGGAGCACTACCTGCACCAGGTCGTCGATCTCGAACCCGGGCACCGAGCATTAATTGACATCGATTTCGAGACCACGGTCGTGGGTGACCGGATCCCGGAGCTGGTCGCCAGCTGCCCGATCGATCACTCAGTGGCCCCGTCGCCGGTGATTCGTGGCGGCAGAGTGGCGGCGCTCGAGCGGCTCCAGCAGTTCACGGCCACCGGGCTCAGCGACTACGCCGACGGCCGCGGCGATCCCAACCGGGACGTGACCAGCCGCCTCTCGCCCTACCTGCATTTCGGCAATCTGTCGCCGCACGAGATCCTGCTGGCGGTACGCCAAGCGGCTCCGTCCGATCAGTACGCCAAATTCCAGGACGAGGCGCTGACCTGGCGGGAGCTGGCCTTCAACTTCTGCTACCATGACAGCCGCCACCGCACCGTCAGCGCGATCCCCGACTGGGCCCGCAAGGAACTCGACGATCACCTCGATGATCCTCGCCCCACCCACTACTCGGCGGCCCAGCTCGAGCGGGCCGAAACCGCAGACGAGCTCTGGAACGCCTGCCAGCGGGCCTATCTCCGCGACGGCTTCATGCACAACTACCTGCGGATGCTCTGGGGCAAATCGGTCCTGCTCTGGACCCGGGACTACGCCACCACGCTCCGGATCCTCGAAGACCTCAACAACAAGTATTCGCTGGACGGCCGGGATCCCAGCAGCTATGCCGGATTCCACTGGTGCCTCGGAAAGTTCGACCGGCCGTTCTATCGGCGGCCGATCTTCGGGCTGGTGCGGTACATGAGCCTGAAGGCGGCGGCGGGGAAGTTCGATGTGGGGGAATACATTCGACGATACGGCGCTAAGACCAGAGACTAGAGACGAGAGGGGTTCCCTCTCACATTTCACTTCTCACCTGTCATCTCTGATTCTGTGCAATCTGATGATCGTGAATCCGGCTCAACAACAGCAGGGCGGTTATGGCCCCGATGAGCGCGAAAAACATGTCCCACTGGGTATCCCACACGTCCCCCTGGGTTCCCAGAAAAGCGTCGGCCGCGGTACCGGTCATTTCGGCGGTACACCACTCGATCAACTCATAGCTGGCGCTCAGGGCCAGGCAAAAGCAGACCACCAGGAATGGCAGCCACTTCGATCGCCTCACCACCTCACGCCGGATGAAGATCTCCCGGGCCGCCAGCGCCGGCACGAACCCCTGGGCAAAGTGCCCGATCCGGTCGTAATGATTCCTCGCAAACCCGAACCATCCCTCCATCCAGTATCCCAGCGGTACCTCGGCATAGGTGTACTTGCCCCCCACCATCAGGATCATCATGTGGAGGGCGAGCAGCGTGTAGACCAGCGGGGTGAATTGGAATCGGCGCCAGGTGAGAATCAGGATCGGCAGTCCGATCAGGGCCGGCACCACTTCGAGGAACCAGGTGAATCGATCGTGGGGCGCGACTCCCGACCATACGAACACGATTCCTACGACACACAGCAAACCCGCGTAGAGTGGAGAGAGGAGAGGGGACGCTCCGCTCTCGCCTGACGATGGGAGCGCCCCTCTGCGCTCTTCCCTCTCCGCCGTCGGGGTCACGGCACCCCATCCCGGAACGGGACGGCAACCTCAAGTCCGTCTCTCGCGATCGTCGTTTCCGGAAACACCTCCCGGGCTTCGGCCAGCAGTTCCGAGGCGTCCCGAGTGTACCGCGGACTGATATGGGTGAGCACCAGCCGGCGGACTCCCGCGTCCCGCGCGATCTCGGCGGCTTCCCGGGCGGTACTATGTCCGGTCTCCCGGGCCCGAGCCCGGTCCTGGTCCGAAAAGGTGGCTTCGTGGACCAGCAGGTCGGCGCCCTTCGAGGCGGCGGCCAGCGCGGCGGTCGGCCGGGTATCGCCCGAAAGTACGACCGTGCGGCCCGAGCGGGTCGGCCCGACCAGCTCCGATGGCGGGACTCGCCGGCCACCCTCGAGTTCGATCGTCTCGCCCTTGTGGATTCGGCCCCAGAGCGGCCCCTCCGGAATTCCAAACTCGCGGGCCTTGTCCGGGTCGAACCGTCCCAGCCGCTCCTGCTCCACCAGCGCATATCCCAGCGCATCAGCCCGATGCTCGGTGGCAAAGACCTGGAGCTCGTAGTCCTTCCGCTTGAGCACGTCACCGGGCTTGAGCTCCACGATCTCGACGGGAAACTTGGTCCGCTCGATCCCGACTGTGATGGCACCACCCAGCACCGACTTGGCACCGCGTGGGCCATACAGGGTGACTCCCTCCTCGCGGTCGCTCTCGCCCAGAATGTTGAGCAGCCCCATGGTGCGCAGCAGGCCGGGCAAACCCAGCAGGTGGTCCGAGTGGTAATGGGTGAAAAAAATCTCCCGGAACCCGAAGCTGGTGCCGTAGCGCATCATCTGGCGCTGGGTCCCCTCGCCGCAGTCGAACAGCAGCGTTTCTCCCTCGCGCTTGAGCGCCAGCGATGCCACGTTGCGATCGAGCGTGGGACAGGCGGCGCCGGTGCCGAGGAATGTGATGGTGAGCATTTGAGGAAACGTAACTGGGAGATGGCAGATGGGAGATGGCAGATGGCAGATGGGAGATGGGGAATGGGGAATGGGGGATAGGGGATAGGGGATAGGGGATAGGGGTTGGGGAATGCCTTTTCCGGGAGGTGTAGCGCGTTGTTTCGATCACGCAACCGCCCAATCAGCGTGTAATTTCGCGGGATGACTGATCACAAATCCCTGGAAGCGTGGAAGGAGGCGCATGCCGTAACGCTCGGCGTGACCCGCGCCTCGCGCGACCACTGGAAGCCCTGGGCTTCCGCAATGTTCAGTCAGATCAATAGGGCTTCGCTGTCGGTTCAGCTCAACATCGCCGAGGGATGGTCCTTCGGACCGTCGCCAACTTCCACCCGACATTTTTCCATCGCCTACGGCTCAGCCAAGGAGACTGCGGACCTGCTCGACCTGATCGCGGAGGTTGGAGTACTACCGGATATGGAGATCGAAGAGATTCGCTCGCATTCCGCTCGGTGCATTCGGCTCCTCGTTGGCCTGCTCAAGAAGAGGAGACCCCGTGAGTAGGCCCATTTCCCATCTCCCATCTCCCATCTCCCATCTTCCATCTCCCATCTCCCATCTCCCATCCCCCGCTCCTAAAACATCTTGACGGTGATGGCAATCTTCCCCGGATACTTCTGCAGGGTGTCGATCAACCCCTTGAGGCTCTGGACCGTGGAGCGCGTGTCGAAGTAGAGCCCGCTGTCGGTCGCCAGTCGGCCCAGGGTGCCCTGGCCCTTGAGCACCAGGCTCATCAGGCTGTCGAGTCGAGCGCCGGTGGTGGTGAATTGCGCGGTCATGGCGCTCAGGTTGGTGGTCAGGGTGTCGAGGTGCCCGGCGGTCTGCTTGATGCCGGGACTCGCCAGCAGGGTATCGAGCCGCTCGGTGAGGTGCTGCAGCGCGGCCAGCGACTTGGTGGCCTGGCCGGTGGTCGCCGGCAAACTCGTCGACAGAATATTCAGCGTCTTCTGCATGGCGATCAGCGTGGCATGGAGGTCATCAGCGGTCTTCTGGTTGGCCACGGCCTGGATGCCGAGCAGTACGGTGTCGGCCCGGTCGGCCAGTGCTGCTCCCTTGCCCATCAGGCCGGGCTCGATGGTGCCCCGGATTTCCGCGTTGTCTCCCAGCAGCGGCGCGGTGGATGAGCCGGGGTTGAGGACCAGGGACGATTCGTTGCCAAGCAGCGGCGAGGCGACCACGGCCGATGCGTCCGTATGCAGTGGCACGTCGATGGTGAGGTCGGCGGTGACCACCACGTGCCCGTACGACAGGAAGACGACCTTGCTCACCCTTCCGGCCTTGGTGCCGGAGATGATCACCTCGCTGTTGGGTCGGAGCCCCGAGGCGTCGGCAAACTGGACGGTGAGGGTCCGTTTGGCCTTGCTCAGGCTGGTCCCCTTGAGCCACATCGTGCCAGCCACGAAGAGGGCCACCCCGAGTATGACCAGGGCCCCGACGGTGGTTTCCTTGCGATAATGCAGATCCATGGGTCAGGCCGCGAAAGTGAGATTGCCGAAATCGCGCTCGAGAAATTCGCGGACTTGCGGCACGGTGGATTTCATGAATTCATCTGGCGTACCCTGCTGCACGATCTTGCCGCCGGTGAGCAGGGCCAGCCGGTCGGCCACCTTGAACGCCCCGCGCACGTCGTGGGTGACCATCACGCTGGTCACCCCGAGTTCAGCCGACAGGCTCTTGACCAGTTCGTCGATGATGTCACTGTTGACCGGGTCGAGGCCGCTGGTGGGCTCGTCGTACAGCAGGTACTTGGGAGCCCCGGCAATGGCCCGCGAGATCCCGACCCGCTTGCGCATGCCGCCGGACAGCTGGGCCGGATATTTGAGCGCCACGTCCAGGGCCAGATTGACCATCGTGAGGCACTTCTCGATCCGCTCCTTGGCGTAGGCCTCGTCGCGGAACTTGTCTTCGTCAGTAATTCCCAGGCGGATATTCTCGAACACATTCATCGAGTCGAACAGGGCGCCGTTCTGGAACACGTACCCAATCGTCGACCGGAGCTCCTTGAGTTCCTTGCGGCGGAGCAGCGCCACGTCCTTGCCGTCCACCCGCACGATCCCGGAGTCCTGCCGGATCAGTCCGACGATGTGCTTGAGCAGGAGACTCTTGCCGGTTCCGGAGGGACCGAGCAGTGCCAGGGTCTCGCCGTCCTTGACCGTGAAGTTGACCCCGTCGAGCACGATCTGCTGGCCGAACCGTTTGTAGACGTCCTTGAGTTCGATCATTTGAGCAGCAGCTTGGCGAGCAGGGTATCGAGCAGCAGGACCATCACGCAGCTGGCCACCACGGCGTTGGTGGTGCTCTTGCCCACACCCTCCGCGCCCTGCTCGGTGCTGAAGCCACAATAGCAGGAGATGACGGTGATGCAGATCCCGAAGGCAAATCCCTTGATCACCGAGTAGTAGGCGTCGAACGGGTGCCAGAACACCCGGGCCCCGTATTGAAAGGCGTCGTTGCTCACCGGCAGGACCTGCTTGACCGCCAGCCAGCCGCAGAACACCCCGACGATGTCCGCCACCACCACCAGCATCGGGACCATGATGATCCCGGCGATGACTCGCGGAATGACGAGGTGGCTGGCCGGCGAGCGCCCCAGCGTTTCCAGGGCATCGATCTGCTCGGTGACCCGCATGGTGCCGAGTTCGGCGGCATAGCGGGCCCCGATCCGGCCGGCCAGGATGAGCCCGGACAGCACCGGTCCGAGCTCGAGGACCACGGACTCGACGATCAGCGAGCCAGCCACATAGTAGGGGATGTTGCCGGTGAACTGGTAGCCGGTCTGCAGGGCCGTGACCGCCCCGGCGAAGGCCGAAACCAGGAGGATGATCGGCAGCGAACCGGTCCCGATCGTGGCGGTCTCTTCGAACGCCCGCGGCAGCCAGATCCGCCATTCCGCCAGGGCCCGGACAATCTCGGCCAGCAGGCGGCTCAGTCGGCCGACATGAGCCAGCGCCGTGAGGACCCGGCGGCCGACGGCATGTACGGGGGCAAGAATCTCTTCGGCCAATGCACGCCTTGGTTAATTAAAGCCATGCGCCCCGAGCCACAGCCTAACTGCTTGAGCCCGATAGCTTATGGCCGCCTCTACGGTGCTCTATCTTCACCACCCATGGCACCGAAGTCCACCCCCGATATTCCTCGCTTCCGTCGCCAGCTGATCGGCTGGTTCCGCCGCCATGGCCGGGATTTGCCGTGGCGACGGACCCGGGATCCCTATCACGTGCTGGTCTCCGAGTTCATGCTGCAGCAGACCCAGGTCTCGCGGGTCGAATCGTTTTATGCCCGTTTCATCACCGAGTATCCGACCATCCAGCATCTGGCCCGGGCCAGGCCGGCGGCGGTGCGGGAAAGCTGGCAGGGGCTGGGTTATTACCGGCGGGCCGCCAATCTGCACCAGCTGGCCAGGACCGTGGTCCGCGACCACCAGGGCACCATTCCGGCCCAACCCGATGCCCTAATCCTGCTGCCCGGCGTCGGGCGCTATACCGCGGGAGCCGTGGCCAGCTTTGCGTTCGAGCGGGCGGTGCCGACGGTCGATACCAATATCGCCCGCGTCATCCGGCGCGCGTTTCATCCCCGCCGTCCCAAAAATCCCAACGACAAGATCATCTGGGCCACCGCCGCCAGCCTGGTTCCCCGCCGCGGCGCCACCGCCTGGGCGTTCAACCAGGGGATCATGGAGCTGGGAGCGGTGATCTGTACCGCGAGAATTGCGAAATGCGAGATCTGTCCTGTGGCGACGGTTTGCAAGACCGGAAGCAGGCGATAGTCGATAGGCGATAGGCGATAGTCGATAGTCGATAGTCGATAGGCGATAGGCGATAGGCGATAGGCGATAGGCGATAGGCGATAGTTACTGCTACGAAGGTACTGTCAAGGGCCTTCGCTTTTTCAAGAGCCCGATCAGGAGTTTGATCGAAAGATCGGAGTGGAGCTTCAACTCATCGGCCAGGCGTCCGCTGACCACCCTGGTCTCGATCAACAGATCAACCAGATCTGCGGTCTCCATCGCCGAGCCGTGAGCAATGCTCAGGTGGCGGGTGCGGGTCGGAGAATTCGGAAATGCCCCTCCCTCGGCGATATTGAGTTGGATCGAAAGTGAGGATCGCTGCAGTTGCCCGAACGCGGCGCTCGCCCAGGGCTTCCAGTGTTCTCGAGAGGCTTCTAGAACCCCGATCACGACCGCATGCGCCTCGGTCCATGCTTTGAGACTATGATGGTTAGCCATCCGGCCAAACTACTCTAACGCAGAAAAAACCCGGTACCGTTTTCTCGCGGAACCGGGCTTCAATACTGCATTGCTTGTCCTATCGCCAATCGTCTCTCGCCTAACCACCTCGTAAGACCGCTCCCGCAACCAGCGCTACCCACCCAAGCGTTCCTGCGATGGACCCGACGGCCGCCATTCGCTTGCGCAGCTGTTCGAACAGCGGCGCCGTTTGCCCTTCCGGAGAAATCCGGGCCAGGCGGCTCGACGTCGGCAGGCCAACGAACAGGGTCAGCGCTGCCCCGATGAGACCAGCCACCTGCATCAGCATCAGCCAGCCAGACGGCGCCACATTGCCCATCCCGAACGTCTTCATGGTCAGGAACAGTCCCGACAGGATCACCAACCCGGCGCCCGGCGCGATCACGTTGCGCTGCAGCGCCGCCTGGATCCGGGTCACCGGCCCGATGGCCGCCGGCCCCTCGTGCCGCGCGCTGATGCCGGCCAGCATCGAGGCCAGCCCGCCGCCCAGCCAGAGGATGAAGCCTGCAAAGTGGAGGAAGAGCCAGAGCGCCATGGTCAGTTGGCCGAGTGGCCGAACGACTCGGCCTCGATCGGGTGCCGCCCGGCAAAGCCTTCACCGACTTCGTGCCAGTGGCCGATGTGGCTGTCTTCGGACTGCCAGCAGAGAAAGATCAGCCGGTCGTCGTGGAGACTGTAGAAATCGACCAGTGGCGGCTCGAACCCCTTGAACACGCAGCCGATCTGTTCCAGCTCGCTGAGCCAGCCGGTGATCCGTTCGGCGCGCTGGGTGACCTGCTGGCGGGAGGCGATCAGTTCGGGGGTCTCGCCCCAGTCGGCGCGGGCGGCACCAGCCAGGATTTCGTACTCACTCACAGCCGACCGCCACTGCGGGTACTCGGCCGCGAGGTCGGCCAGGATCCGGCGCACCAGTGGCAGGGCACTCTCCGCCTCCGCCACACTGAACAGCCGGACGTCAGCCAACGGAGGTCCAGTGAATCTTGAGCCCGGCCACCAGCTCGGGATGACTGATGAAGCCGACGACCCGGTTGTCGTTGTCCACCACGGTAATGGTCGGCCGGAGGTGCGACTCGGTCGGATCCTGGTCCATGCGGAGTTCGAAGCCGTCGAGCTCCTGGTCGGGCTTGACCACGCAGGACTCGGTGCGCATCAGCTCATCGGCTCGGGTGGTGTGCACATCCTTGCCGTGCGCCACGCAGCGGGTGACCAGGTCACGATCGGACAGCAGCCCGAGAAAGGTCCGTACCCGGTGATCGTCGACCACCGGCACCACTGAAATATTCCGGGTCCGGAACATGATGGCCACTTCGCTGGCCGTGGCGCCCGCCACGGCGACGTACGGATTGCCCACCATCACTTCAGAAGCGCGCATCGGAAATCCCGGGAAAGATGTCTGGCAAATCTGCTCAAGCGGAGGGTGGGGTCAAGCCCAGTGCGGCGCGGGCCGAGCGCTCCCCGGCATCGACGTAGCGCGTGACCTGGTCGGCCCGGAAGGTGGCCCCGCGCTCGACCGGCGGCCTGACGTAGGTCAGTGGCGGCCGATCCGGCATGGCCCGCCAGTACGCCAGGACCAGTCGGGTCTGCTCGGCCAGGAGAATTCCAACCGCCGAGTCGTGGGCGGCCAGCAGCGCGGGCGGTGGCGAGGCGGTGGAAGGGAGGTCATCAAACCCGGCGCCGGTGTCAACCGCGATCACCCGGTCGGCCCGCCAGGTGCCGGCCACCTCGAGTGGCAGCACCGCACGCAGCCCGCCGTCGACGTAGCGCCGGCCACCGTGGATCACCGGCGGGAGATAGACCGGTAGCGCACAGGACGCCACCAGTGCCGTGACCAGCGGGATATCCTGGCCCCCATCGCCGAACAGCACCAGCTCCCCGGTATCGAGGTCGGTGGCGGTGATGGTCAGCGGCCACTTGAGCTGGTCGAACCGGCTCACCGGAATCAGCCGGGTAATCAGCCGCTCGAGCTGGTGTCCCTTGAGCAAGGCCTGCGCATAGATCCCGCTCAGCAGCGCCTTGATTGACGGCGACCCCATCGGCTCCTCGGCGCTGACCATCAGGCGGCGCTCCGCTTCTTTCGGCGTGAGCCCCGCCGCCAGCAGCGCCGCTATCACCGCGCCCATCGACGTGCCCACGAAGCGGGTCGGCGGCAGCTCAATCTCATCCAGTACCTTGGCCGCGCCGATCCCCGCGGCCGCCTTGACGCCGCCGCCACCCAGCACCAGGGTCACCGCTACTTCCGCCATCAGCGCTTGACGCTGACGCGGTGCAGTCGAGCCCGTTCGTTGCGGGCCTGCTCTTCGGGAGTCTGCGGCAGCAGCCGGGGCACCCGCGTGGGCTTGCCGTACTGATCGATGGCGACAAACACCACGTGCGCCGTATGGGTGTGCCGCCGCTCGCCGGTCGGGACGTTTTCGGCGAACACCTCGACCGTCACATCCATCGAACTGTTGCCGACATAGTCGACCGTGGCCATGCAGGTGACCAGCGCACCGACCGGAATCCGCTCCCGGAAGTCCACCCGGTCGATGCTGGCCGTGACCGCCGCCCCGCCGGCGTGCCGGATCGCCGCCACCGCCGCCGCCTGGTCCACCAGCGACATCAGGTGGCCGCCGAACAGGTCACCCAGAATGTTCTGCATGTGCGGCATGACGAGCTGGGTCAGCTCGGCGCGGGAGTAGGACATCGGGCGGGAGTCAGGCAGCATATCGACGACAGGTAAGAGGTAAGAAGTGAGAGGTAAGAGGGCGCGTCATTCGGTACCGAGTCGCGCGATTGAGGTTACCTCATCTACCACGACGAGCAGTACCGTGAACGATGCGTGACCATACCTCACTCTTCGCCTGGCAGGAAGCCGAGGCGGTCTGCCTTGCGGTGATCGACCTGGGCAAGATCTACTGGCGGCCACCGGTCAGCCATCTCTACTGGCAACTCTCTCGGTCCTCGCTCTCGGTCCAACTCAACATCGCGGAGGGATACTCGTTCACCGAGAGTCCGACGTTTCGAATTCCGCCCCGGAACAGGTCGCGGGACCGATTCTCGAGCGCTGTCGCCGAAGCCAGAAGCTGATCATGGGACTGATCCACCGCGCTCACTCCCACGAGAGTTAGACACGAGAGTGAGGGAGGCCTCGATCCAAGTCGTACACGCCCTCTTACCTCTTACCTGTCACCTCTCACCTCTCACCGCTCCCTGCTCCCTCTAGTAGTCCACCGGCCTCAGATAGTACTCCCCGATCGCGGTCTGGCTCAGCATGGCCACCGTCGGGAGCCGCCGCTTCCAGTGGGTCGACTCCAGCCGCTGGCGCACCAGGCCGACTTCGGACTCGGTGAACCCGCGGCTGACAATGGCGGCAGCATCGTAGCCTGACAGCAGCCAGTGCAGGATCTGGTCGGCGCGGGCGTAGCTGATCCCGAAATCCCCCTCGTCGGTCTGGCCCTGGGCCAGGTCGGCGGAGGCGGGCTTGCCGATGATGGCATCCGGCACCCCGACCGCCCGGGCCAGGGC
The DNA here is from genome assembly GCA_041691295.1 of Gemmatimonadota bacterium. Lineage (GTDB taxonomy): Bacteria > Gemmatimonadota > Gemmatimonadetes > Gemmatimonadales > GWC2-71-9 > DATEHG01. The sequence continues at coordinate 2,409 of JBEPVA010000037.1, read as the reverse complement.
CCAGACCTGGCTCTTGAACAGATCACCCAGCGGATTGACTGGTGGCGAATCGTCCGCGTGCCAGGTGAAATACCCCAGCAACCGCTCGGACTTGTTGCCGGTGCCCAGCGGCAGCGCCGTGAGTTCGGCCGACAGGTCGAACAGGGTCACCATCCGGATCCGGGCCATCACATTGCCGTGGCGGGCGGCATTGGTCTCGCCGCCGATGGTGCTGACTAGTGCATCCACCGAGCCGCTGATATCAACGGTGCGGGACTGCAGCTTCAGCTGATCGATCACCAGCTGGGCGTGGGCCAAACTGTCGGGACTCGAAGTCCGGTACGGCATCCGGATGGCCGTGACATTTTCCGGTCCCAGCGCCTCGGCCGCGAGGAATGCCGCAAGGGCGCTGTCCACTCCGCCCGAAAGCCCGATGACCGCCCGGTCGAATCCGCGGCGGCGCTGGAATTCATCCCGGATGAACTCGACCAGCCAGCGGCGGGTAAGGACGGGGTCGATCGCGAGTGGGTCGCTCTCAGCGGCGGAGCCGCTGAGAGCTCCCGGGGGGGCAGGGGGGCGGCGGGTCGGCAACTCCGAAGTATGACCGGACTGGGCGCTGCGAGGTGAACTCGCGTACTCCCGCGTATACCCTACAGCCCCCGCGCGCTCCTCCGCGTTCATCTCTGCCCCCCTGCCCCCCTGCCCCGCCATATAGCTCTCCAGCAATGCCGGGAATCTCGTCTCGAGGTCACTCAGCAACGGCTGATCCGCCCGCGCCCTCGTCATATCATCGAAGTCGATGGTGGTGGTGATCAGCGCCGGCTCGAACAGCGGTCCCTGGATCCTGGTCTCACCGCGAGGGCCGGTGACGATCGAGCCACCGACGAATCCCTTGCCACCTTCAAAGCCGACCAGATGAGCCACAGCGGTGAACACGCCGTGCTCCTCCGAAATGGCCTGGGCCAGTCGGTCCCAGCGATCAAGATTGGCCGGCCGCCCATTGCCATGGCCGGGCCCTATGCCGCGGGCCGGTGTGGCACTGGGAACCAGCATCAGCTGGGCGCCATCCAGCGCGGCCAGCGTCGGCACCAGCGAGTGCCAGGCATCCTCGCACACCAGCATCGCCGCTCGGCCCCAGCGGGTATCGAACGCGGCAATGCTCCGGCCCGGCTCGACGAACCGCTCCTCGTCGAACACCCCGTAGGTCGGCAGAAAGACCTTGCGATGGATGTGATGGATGCCGGCTTCGGCGCCACCCAGTGTGGCGTACAGCGCGCTGTTATGCAGCCGGTTGCGCCAGACTTCGTAGAACCCGATGGCTATATCAACCGGTGGCGCGCCCGATTCCCGGTGAACCCGGCCGAGGTCCTGGAACAGCTGGTCGGCGCTGAGTGCCAGATCCCGAACCCCGCCCTCGAGGAAATAGCCGGTGAGGGCGCTTTCAGGCAGCAGGATCAGTTCGGGCGGTTCATCCAGCGCGGCCGATTCCTTGAACAGGCCGCCGAGCCGGGCGAGGTTGCCGGCGTAGTCGCCCTTGTCGGGGCGGAACTGGGCGATGGCGAGGCGTAACATGGGGTGGAATGTAGTGGCGCAGGCTGGTTGGTACATCGGTGAGCGGTAAGCGGTGAGCAGTAAGCGGAACTGATGACGCACCCTTCAGATTCGGTAGACGAAGCATTGGCCCCTGTCAGTCAACCCGCTCACCGCTTAACGCTCACCCGGGTACGAGACCCGAATAATCCGATGATGTTGAGTGGTTGGGCCCGCTCACCGCTTACCACTCACCGCTCACGTTCTCGCGAGAATCCCCTTCGCAACCAGCAACCCCGCTCCCGTTGCCAGCAGGCCGAGTCCGACACTGCCAAAGGCGTACAGGGCGCCGCGACCCCATTCTCCGGCCTGCAGCAGCCGCAGGCTTTCCCAGCTAAAGCTGCTGAAGGTGGTGTAGCCGCCGCAGAAACCGATGGTCAGGAAGACCCGCAGCTCCTGGTTCATCGTCCCTTCCAGCGCGTACTGCAGTACCAGGCCGATCAGGAAGCAGCCGGTCAGGTTGACGACCAGAGTGCCGACCGGAAATGAGCCGGGGTAGGCGCGCTGGAGTGCCCCGCCAATCCAGTAGCGGCTGAGGCCGCCGAGGGCGCTGCCAAGAGCGATGTAGAGGGGCATGGTCCAAGATACGTGAGGATGCCTCGGTTTTCGAATTTCAAAGGGGGGAACGGGGAACTGGGGATGGGGGGATGGGGGGAATTGTTTCGAAACACTCCTCGAACACGAAAACTCACCCCAACAGGATCGCGAGAACATCCTGACAATGCGTCCAGGTGGCATGGCTCCGACGCATTGGCGCCGGGGCCCCCGGCCGCCCCCCCCCCCCCCGGCCGGAGCTGGGCGAGGAGGACAAGCCCGGACAGCGCGGGCCCCCCGACGCCC